>NC_013946.1:619491-929237 GCF_000024425.1 Meiothermus ruber DSM 1279 | reverse complement strand
TGCTGCTCGAGGCCTGCCGGGCAAGGGAGGTCGAAAGGGCTTCCCGCCTGCTACAACAACACATCCTCGAGGCCGGCCAGCGCCTGGTGCAGTTTCTAAAGGAGAAGGTATGAAGCTGGAGAAATTTCCTCGCTACCCCCTGATGTTTGGCCCCTCGCCAATCCACCCCCTCAAAAGGCTCTCCGCGTATCTGGGGGTAGAGGTCTGGGCCAAACGCGAAGACTGCAACAGTGGCCTGGCCTTTGGTGGCAATAAAGTGCGCAAGCTGGAGTACTTGGTACCTGACGCCCTGGCCCAGGGCTGCGACACACTGGTCTCAATTGGCGGGGTGCAGTCCAACCATACCCGCCAGGTGGCCGCTGTGGCAGCCCACCTGGGCCTCAAAGCCCTCCTGGTGCAGGAGCACTGGGTCAACTACGAGGATCCCCTCTACGACCAGGTGGGCAATATCCTCCTCTCGCGCATCCTGGGAGCCGAGGTGGAGCTCAGCCCGGCGGGGTTCAGCATTGGCCTGCGGGAGAGCTGGCAGCAGGCCCTGGAAAAGGTGCGGCAACGGGGCGGCAAACCCTATGCCATCCCCGCTGGCGCCTCCGATCACCCGCTCGGGGGGCTGGGCTTCGCCCGCTTCGCCGAGGAAGTCGCGCAGCAGGAGAAGGAACTGGGCCTCTTCTTCGACTACGTCATCGTCTGCTCGGTGACCGGCAGCACCCAGGCCGGGATGATCGTGGGGTTTGCAGCCCAGGACAGGCCGCGCAAGGTGCTGGGCATCGATGCCTCGGCCAAGCCAGCCGAGACCCGCGCCGCTGTGCACAAGATCGCCCGCTTCACCGCCGAGGCCGTCGAACTGGGCCGCGAAATCACCGAGGAGGACGTGATTCTGCTTGAGGATTACGCAGGGCCGGAGTATGGCCTGCCCAACCCAGGCACCCTCGAGGCCATCCGGCTGGCCGCCCACCTGGAAGGTATGATCACCGACGTGGTCTACGAAGGTAAGTCCATGCACGCGCTCATCGATATGGCCCGCAAAGGCCAGTTCGAAAAGGGCGCCCGCGTGCTCTATGTGCACCTGGGCGGGGCCCCGGCCATGAACGCCTACGCCAGCCTGTACCGGTCTTAAGAAGCGCCCCCTCGAGCCTGCCTCAAGCGGCTGCGAGAAAAACCGGGCGGGGCTTCCGCCCGGTTGTGCGCTATGGCTTCAGGTGGTCTTGATGCTGCCGTTGAGCCCCATGGGGAAGAAGCCCCCCATGCTCACGCCGGCGTTGCCGGTGAGATACACGATCTTGAGCACCTCGCTGGTGGTGCGCCCATAGGCCACGGCATTGGCATCGGCGGCCACCAGGTTGGCTTTACCCATCTTGGTAATGCCCTCGTCCTTGCCCCCACCCACGCTGCCGCGCAGGTCGCTGATGGCCTGCACCACCTGTTCCACGCTGAGGCTCGAGGTCACCATCATGTCCTTGCGTTCATGCAAAAGCAGCCGGATGAGCCCGGCATGGTAAGCCTCTACGGCCAGAATGCCCGCGGCCGGATCCAATACATTGTTCTTGTCGGTGATGAGCTTGGCGGCCCCCTTGTACGCGGTCACCCCGACATCCTCAAAGATAAAGGCCCCGTGAATAAAGAAGAGTTCGTTGGCAAAGGGATTGAAGTTGGTGATGGCCCCATTGCTGGCGGCATTCCCGGCGTCCCGAAAAGCCTGGTCAAGGTCGATCACCGGGCGATCCACCGCCGCCGACCCCAGGGCCTGGCGCAGGAATTTGACGTGGGCCAGTTCATCCTCGGCGATTTCCTGGGCATACTCGAGCACCTCCTGGCTCATCCCGGCGATTGGGCTGGTGCCGTCAAAGCCCGAAGGCAGGCGGATCTCGGCGCTGCCGCCAATGTTTTTGATCTCGTTAATGCGCCCCACCGCAGCCAGGTAGAAGGCCGCCTCCAGGTACTCCAGGTTGAGAGCAAAATTCAAAACGGCCACGTCCTGGTTGGGGCTCTGGCTCATCCCGGGGGTGGTGGCGCAGGCCCCCATCACACCCCCCAGCACCAGGCCCGTGCCCATCAGCCCAGTCTGCTTCAGCATCTCCCTACGGTTCATAGCCTACCTCCCTACATGATCTGAATCTGTCCGCGCAGCTCGCCCGCCCGGAAGGCCGCGGTGTGAATATCGAAGTAGAGTTCTCCCCGGTACAGGCGGTTCAGGTCGTCCAGGCTTAGCTCGAGGCGATCCATAAAGGTAGCGCTCCGTCCATCGGGCGCCGGCATCACCTTAAGGGCCTGCAACAGGGGGCCGTTCTGCCCCTTGGGGCCGCGGTGCAGGTGTACGGCGCTGGTCAGCCGGGCGTTCAGCGCTGGGTCGTCCACCGGGTCGCGGGTGTAGTCGCGGAAGGGCCCGGCCAGGTTGGCGACCGCGCCCTGGATGCTCAGGGTGGAGCCCATGAGCTCGAGGCGCACCACCGCCAGGGCCGGGGTGTTGGCCGCGTTGGGCACCACCTCGGCCCCGCTCAGCACCACCGCCCGCACCGCACCGCCCATCCCCTGGGCCCGGGCGCTGCCCAGGCCCAGCAACAGCAGGCTGGCCCCCACTCCACTTACAAATGCACGCCGCTGCATGGACTCCCCCTACTTACGAATAAAGCCCTGCACGGCCTGGGTGGCCTGCTGGGGGGTGATGGCCACGGCCACCGCCCGGCCCACCGGGGTCTGCGGGCCTTCCACCCGCCCGCCCAGGGTCAGCACCGCGTCGCGCAGGATGGCCAGGTGGGCCTCTTCGTTCATGGCGATGCTGGCCGCCGCCGAGAGCACGGCTTTGTTCTGAATCAGGGGAATGGCCCCCAGGTAGGCCCCGGTAAAGGCGGTCTCGAGGGCCACCAGGGTTTCCAGCACTTTCAGCCGGTTGGCCGCGTTGAACTGCAGATCGCCGTAGGTAAACTGCGGACGGGCCACGGGCGTGGCGTTGAAGGGGCCCCGGATGGTGTCGGTCAGGGCCTTGACGTGGGCCTCCTCGTGCTTCAGGGCCTCGGCCAGGTAATCCCGGATCTCGCCAGGGAAGCTCACCGTGAGGGCGCGGGTGTAGGCATCGGTGGCCAGGTACTCGGCCGTGAGGGCCAGGTTGAGCACATCCAGGTCGCTCACGTTTTGCGACTGGGCCAGGGCCTGCCCCACCAGGCTATGGGCCAGGGCCGTGGAGAGGCCGGCGGCGGTCAAAACCTTAACGAACTTCCTGCGGGCCAGATTCTGGGGTTGCGTTTGCATTTTGCACCTCCACCCTGCTATTCGCAGGGGAGGCGGCGTTTGGATTAAGCAGCCCCAACCCCGGTCACCACCGCAGCCCCGGACGGGAAGCTGGAAGCATGCGAAGCCGGGCATCGCCAATCGCTTTGCAATGCCCATGGCACAAAAAATCGATCCGCAGGCTTTTACTGCGGGAGACCAAACAGGGTGGTGGGCTGGCGGCTGCCGCCGGGGGGCTCGAGCGAGACCGCCACCGCCTGGGCCTGGGGGGGCAGCCGCAGGCTTTTGAGCGGGGTGCGGAAGGTGGGGAGGGGGGTGGGCCCGCCCTGCGCCAGACCCCAGGCCTGGAAGACCTGGCCCGGCGGGGGCCAGCGATCCAGCAGCACCAGGGCCACGTTGTCTTTGCGCTGAATCACCCGCCCAACCACCTCGCCCTTGGGGCTGGCCAGGGCCACCACCCGGGTCGCCGGGTCGCGCAGCGAGAGCAGCCAGAAAGCACCCCACCCCCCGGTGTAGCCCAGCCCCAGCAGCAGCAGCACCGCCGCAGCCCGGGCCAGCCAGCCCGTAAGCAGCAGGCGGCGGCGGGGCCGCAGGCCGGCCATAACCTTTTGCTCCAGCCCCGCGGGCACCGGGGCCGGGGGAACGAGTTCGGCCAGATCAGCGGCGGTTTCCTGAAGGGCGCGGGCTTCCGCCCAGAGCTCGGGGTAGCGCTTCAGGGCGGCCTCGAGCCGCTCCCGCTCTGCGGGCTCCAGGGCCCCCAGGGCGTACAGCGGCAGAAGTTCACGCACTTCCTCAGGCTTCACGCAGCTCCTCCTTCAGGCGGGCCAGGGCCCGGCGGGCCCGGGTCTTGAGGGTGCCGAGGGGGATGTTGAGTTTGAGGGCCGCCTCCTGGTGGGCATACCCCTGGTAGAACAGCACCTCGATAACCTCCCGCTCCTCGGGCTCGAGGTGGGCCAGGGCCCTGCGGAGCCGGATGCGATCCAGGTGGTGTTCCTCGTCCAGGCCCGGGCCGGGCAGATCGAAGGCCTCGGGCTCCTCCTCGGTGGGCTCGAGGGCCTGGGGACGGGCCTCGAGGCGCCGAAGGTGATCCACCGTGGTGTGGTGGGCGATGGCTAAAAGCCAGGCCCGTGCCGAGGCCCGCCGGGGGTCAAACTCGCGGGCGTTTTTCCAGATCTTGGTGAAAACTTCCTGCACCACATCCTCTTGGCTGGCTGAGTCGAGGCCTAAGCGGCGTGCCAGGCCCAGGAAAGCCCCTGCATAGCGCCGAAAGATCTGCTGCAAGGCGGCCTCTTCTCCCCTGGCCACCAAAGCCAGCAAAGCTTCGTCTGAGAAGGCCTCGAGGCTCATGCTCGGCCTATGTTAGCATACGTATCCGGCTCAAGTTTTGGTTTTCCCAGGGTGCACGAAGCCATCTGGCCTGCTATCCTATCCAGCGTGAAACGAGTTTTTTCCGGCTTCCAGCCCACCGGCGACCTGCACATCGGGAACTACCTGGGTGCGATGGTCAACTATATCGCCTTAGGCGAGAAGCTCGGGCAGGACGCCATTTACTGCATTGTGGACTACCACGCCCCCACCAACCCGGTGGCCTACGACAAAGACCTCCTGCGCCAGCGCACCTTTGAGGCGGCGCTGGTGAACATCGCCGCCGGGCTCGACCCCAACAAGGTCATTCTGTTCGTGCAGTCGCACGTGCCCGAACACACCGAGCTGGCCTGGATTTTCACCACCCAGACCCCCTACGGTGACCTGACCCGCATGACCCAGTTCAAAGACAAGGCCGCCAAGCTCGAGTCGGTGCCGGCGGGGCTTTTGATGTACCCGGTGCTGATGGCCGCCGATATTCTGCTCTACAAAGCCGATACCGTGCCGGTGGGCGACGACCAGACCCAGCACCTCGAGCTCACCCGCGAGATTGCCCGTCGCTGGAACCAGACCTACGGCGAGACCTTCCCCGAACCGGAAATCTACCTGAACCCCCACGCCCCCCGCGTGCCCGGCATCGACGGCAAGGCCAAGATGTCCAAGAGCGTGGGCAACACCATCGGGCTCCTGGAGGACGAGGAGAGCATCTGGGCCAAAATACGCACCATGCCCGACGACCCGGCCCGCATCCGGCTCTCCGACCCCGGCGACCCCGAGCGCAGCGTGGTCTTCAAGTTTCTGCAGTACTTCGCCCCGCCCGAGCTGGTGCAGGTGCTGCGCGAGGAGTACCGCCGGCGGGGTATCGGCACCTTAGTGGTCAAGCAGCTTCTCATGCAGGAGATGATGAAAACCCTGCGCCCCATCCGCGAGCGCGCCGAGGAGCTGCGGGCCCACCCCGAGCGGGTGCTGGGGGCCCTCGAGGAAGGCGCCGCCAAAGCCCGCCGCATCGCCCAGGCCACCATGGAAGAGGTGCGGGAAAAGTTCGGGCTGCTCCGGCCCAGAAGCCAGACTCCCGGAACACCTGCGCCGGTAAAAGTGGCCTCTAAGTAGACCGTGATTACTCTGCACTTCGAGCAGTTCAGCGGAACCCCCAGGGAGCTGGCCGAGCAGGTGCGCAAAGGCCGGATTGCCGCCAAAGACCTGCCGGTGCTGGCCCTCACCGAGCAGGCCCTGGCCCAGGTGCAGGCCCTGGGGCTTGCCGAGCGGAGCGAGCTGCTGCCCATCCTGGCCGAGCTGGTGCTTTTCAAACTGCGGGCCTTCGCCAGGCGGCCCGAGGTTGTGCCGACCGAGGATGAAGATTACCTCGAGGAGAGCGATCCGGCCTTCCTCGAGACCCTGGTGGCCCTGGAAGAGGCCATCGCCTTCCTCGAGCAGCGCTCCCGCGAGCGGGCCCGGGTGCTGCCGGTGCCCCCACCCCCGCTCCCTAAAGACCGCCGCCTGCGCCCCATGCCCCTGCAACTGCTGGTGCGGGCGGTTGAGCCTTTCGCGCGGCGGGCCGAGCTGCACCTCGAGCCCGAGACTTTCGGGCTTAAGGAGGCCTGGGATCGTATCAAGGGCTTTTTGTGGGGCCTGCGCCGGGCCCTGTTTGGACAGTTGCCGCTTCGCGGCTGGAAGGAGCAGACCGTGGCCTTTGCCGCCCTTCTGGAAGCCAAAAAGCAGGGCCAGGTGGAGCTACACCAGCAGGAGAATTTCGGGGCGCTCGAGGTCGAACTCAAGGCCGATCACTAGCCAATGGCTGCCCAATCCATCATTTGGGAATCGGCACATCGGCCTGGAGCTTCATTTTGTCGTCCATGGTTTCGACGTGGATTTCCAGGTTCTCCTCATCGGGGAAATACCGCTTCAGCACGGCCAGCAGGTCTTGCTTGAGCTGCTCCACCATGCCCGGGCTCAGGTGGGCCCGGTCGTAGGCCAGCACCACCTTGAGGCGTTCTTTCAGGGTGTCTTTGCTTTTGCGCTGCCAGGGCCACATCATCTACCCCCAAACAGCCGCCGCAGGGTGCCCAGAAAACCCGGTGCATCGTTCAGGGAGGCAAAGGGTACGTCCTCACCCCGCACCCGCTGAGCAATCTCGACAAAGGCCCTGGCCGCCCCGCTGCCGTTCTTGAGCACCAAAGGCTCCCCCTGGTTGGAGGAGATGAGCACCCCTTCGTCCTCGGGCACGATGCCGATGGGCTTGATGCCCAGGATCTCCACCACATCCTCCACCGAGAGCATGTCGCCGCGCTGCACCATCTTGGGGCGCAGGCGGTTGATCACCAGGAAGTTCTCGCGGATCTCGCGGGCCTCCAGCATCCCGATAATCCGGTCAGCGTCGCGCACGCTCGAGACCTCCGGGTTCACCACCACCAAAGCCCCCTCGGCAGGAGTAGCAGCAGTCTGGAAGCCTTTCTCGATACCGGCAGGTGAGTCGATGAGCACCCGGTCGAAGCCCTCCTCTTCCAGCAAGGCCCGCACAATCTGGCGGAACTTCTCGGGGTCGAGCGCCTCCTTGTCCCGGGTTTGCGAGGCCGCCAGCAGGGCCAGCCCCTCGATGCGCTTGTCACGGATAAGGGCCTGCCGCAGTTTGCACTTGCCCTCGATCACATCGATCAGGTCGTAGACCACCCGGCCCTCGAGGCCCATCACCACATCCAGGTTGCGCAGCCCCACATCCACATCCACCACCGCCACCTTCTCGCCCAGGCGGGCCAGTGCAGCGCCCACGTTGGCCGTGGTGGTGGTCTTCCCTACCCCACCTTTCCCCGATGTCACCACAATTGCACGGGCATTCACGCTCAATCCTCCAGAGATTCAAGCCAGGCTGGCTTGGGTAAAAGCTCGCTTTAGTATACGGTCAACCAGGACGATGTGTCAGGCACAGGTCAGGGCAGGCCTCCGCCCAGCCGGATCGCTGGGACTGAATGGGGCCTCAGGAAGGTTTACAATCAGGGTATGCACGACCCTAAAAACCAAGATGCACCTCAAGGGGAGATCAAACCCGACTGGAAGGATTTTATAGCCCTGGTCATTGCGGCTTACTCCATCCTGCTGCCCCCACTCCTCCTGATTTTCGGCGCCGCCGCGCTGGTATTGCTGCTGCTGTATGTGGTCTTCTAAGCCAGGTCAGCAACGCTAAACCTTGGCAGCCTCTTGCAAACCCCACACAAGGGCCAAGTTGTTGAAAGGAGAACCCATGCCCGCCACAGTTGAATACCTGTTCGAATCGCTCCCCGAGGGCTACAGGGAACGCCTGGGCCGCCCTGGGGAGTACCCCTTCACGCGGGGGGTCTACCCCCGGATGTACACCGACCGCCCCTGGACCATGCGGCAGTACGCCGGTTTTAGCAGCGCCGAGGAGTCCAACGCCCGCTACCGCTACCTGCTTTCGCAGGGCCAGACCGGGCTCTCGGTGGCCTTCGACCTACCCACCCAGCTCGGCCTGGACCCCGACCACCCCCTGAGCGTGGGCGAGGTGGGCAAGGTGGGGGTCTCGATCGCCTGCCTCGAGGACATGCGCACCCTGCTGGACAGCATCCCGTTGGACAAGGTCACCACCAGCATGACCATCAACGCCCCCGCCAACATGCTGCTGGCCCTGTACCTGCTGGTGGCGGAGGAGCAGGGCGTGAGCTGGGATAAGCTGGGCGGCACCATCCAGAACGACATCCTGAAGGAGTACATCGCCCGCGGCACCTACATCTTTCCCCCCGGCTCCTCCATGCGCCTTATCACCGATGTGTTTGCTTTCTGCAGCGAGAAGGTGCCCAAGTGGAACACCATCAGCATCTCGGGGTATCACATCCGCGAAGCCGGCTCCACCGCCGCGCAGGAAATTGCCTTTACGCTCGCCAACGGCAAGGCCTATGTGCAGGCGGCCATAGAGGCCGGACTGGATGTGGATGCCTTTGCGCCCCGGCTTTCGTTCTTCTTTGCTTCGCATAACGACATCCTCGAGGAGGCCGCCAAGTTCCGCGCAGCCCGGCGCATGTGGGCCCGCATCATGCGCCATGAGTTCAAGGCCCAAGACCCCAAAAGCTGGACGCTGCGCTTCCACACCCAGACCGGCGGCTCCACCCTCACCGCCCAGGAACCCCTGAACAACGTGGTGCGCACCGCTTACCAGGCCCTGGCAGCGGTGCTGGGCGGCACCCAGAGCCTGCACACCAACGCCTACGACGAGGCGCTGGGCCTGCCCACCGAAAAAAGCGCCCTGCTGGCCCTGCGCACCCAGCAGATTCTGGCCTACGAGTCGGGCATCACCCGGGCGGTAGACCCCTTGGGGGGTAGCTTTTACGTGGAGCACCTGACCGATGCGCTCGAGGCCCAGGCGCAGGACTACCTCGATCAGATTGCCCGGCTGGGGGGCGCGGTGGCAGCGGTCGAGGCCGGCTTCTTCCAACGGGAGATCGAGGAAGCGGCCTGGGAGTTCCAGCGCCAGGTGGAAAGCGGCCAGCGGATTATCGTGGGGGTCAACCGCTTCAACAACCCCGACTCCCCCCTCAACGAGCACACCCCCGTGCAAAAAATCAGCGATGCGCTGGCCAATCGCCGCAAGGCCCAGATTCAGGCCTTCCGGGCAGGGCGCGACGGCCAGGCTGCTGCCAATGCCCTCGAGGCCCTGCGAAAAGCCGCCAGGGGCCCGGAGAATCTGATGCCCTATATCCTCGAGGCCTTCCGGCGCCGGGCCACCCTGGGCGAGATTTGCGGCGTGCTGCGCGAGGAGTGGGGCGAGTACCAGCCCTCTTACTAAACCCGCCTTTAGCCAGCCCTCATACCCCAGGCCCCTCCCACCAGGCCTAATGGTGGAAGGATGGCCTGGCCGAAACTGTGGTGGATGCTGGGGGGGCTGGCCGCGCTGGCAGCCCTCGAGGCCGGCAGCGGCCTGTGGGTACAAAGCCGCAAGGCAGCGCAGACCCAGCCCCCCGCCCCTTACCGCACCTACACCGCCACCGGACAGGTTATGAACCTAAAGGCCCTGGGAAGCGATGGTTGCGTGGTGCAGGTTAGGCTACACCAATGGGTCTCCTTGAGCGATGGCTTTGCCCTGGCCGAGATGCCGCAGCGGGGCCAGCTCTATACCATTGGCGCCACCCCTGAGCAGTGCCTGGCCCTCGAGGTCGCACTGGCCTCGGCAGGTGAGCTCGAAGACCCAAAGAGCCCCCGTCACATCTACTACCAGGCCGGGCAGTGGCCGGGTGGCGAGTGGCGTATGCTGGGAAACCCTTCGGCCCCCCGGGGCTGCGGGGGGTTATAGCTTTAACTCGTACAGCGCCACGTGCAGGGGGTAGCCCATGCGGGTCACCCGCTTCTCCCCCACGCACACAAAACCCAGGCCCTCGTAGAAGCTGCGCAGTTTCGGGCGATTGAAGTCGGTGTCCAGGCGCAGAAAGGCCAGGCCTTCGGCCCTGGCCCGCTCCTGGGCCCAGGCCAGCATGGCCGCGGCCACCCCCTGCCCGGCCACCGCCCGCCGCACCGCTACCTTGTGCACAAAGGCCGAGGTGCCCGCCGGAACCTCGGGCCAGAAGAGGGGGTCGGTGTGCTGGTAGATGAGGGTGCCCACCGCCTGCCCCTGCCAGTAGGCCAGGAACAGCTCACCCTGCCGGGCTACCAGACGGAGCAGTTCGGGGGTAAGCTCCTCGAGGTGCCAGAGCGTCTGGCCCCGCTCCATCAGCCACCGGGCAGCTTCGCTGAGGATATCGGAAGCCACCGCGGCTTCCTCCACCGAGGCGGGCCGCATCTCCACTCTCAATCCCGCCCCCTGGGATCGAGCACGTCCCGCAGGGCATCACCCAGCAGGTTGAAGGCCAGCACGGTGAGCAGAATGCCCATGGCCGGTGCGGTGGGGGCCCAGATGGCCTCGGCGATGTAGCTGCGGGTCTCGGAGACCATGGCCCCCCACTCCGGGGTGGGCGGCTGGGCCCCAAAGCCGATAAACGACAGGCCCGCGGCGGTGAGGATGGCCCCGCCCACATCGAAGCTGGCCTGCACAAAGACCGGTGTGAGGGTATTGGGCAGCAGATGGCGCAGCATCAGACGCCCCTGCGAGGAGCCCAGGGCCCGCGCCGCCTCCACAAACTCGCGCTCCCGCAAGGCCAGCACATTGGCCCGCACCAGCCGGGCGTAGATGGGCCAGCTCACCAGGGCCACCGCGATGATGGTGTTGTTGAGGTTGGGCCCCAGCGCGGCGGCAATAGCCATGGCCAGGATGAGCGAGGGGAAGGCAAAAAAGATATCGGTCACGCGCATCAGCAGGTTGTCCCAGGCCCCACCCAGGGTGCCGGCCAGGAGCCCCACCGCCACCCCAATCAACACCGCCAGAATCACCACGCCAAACCCAACCCGCAAGGAGATACCCGCGCCGTGGGCCACCCGGGCCCAGACATCGCGGCCCAGTTGGTCGGTACCGAGCCAGTGTTCTGCCGAGGGCGGCTGCAGGCGCTGGGCGATGTTCTGCTCGATGGGGTCGGGCGCGATGACCGGCGCCAGCAGGGCCACCAGAATCAGCAAAACCAGCAAAAACAGTCCAATCAGGCCTCCTGGGTTGCGCAGAAAGCGCCGCAGCGGGCGGGACGGACGTGTAACAGAGGCTACAGCAGCCATGGGTACTCCACCGGTTTAGGCATAGCGGATGCGAGGGTCGAGGAAGGCATAGAGCAGATCCACAATCAGGTTGATGAGGGCGTACACCAGCCCCACCAGGAGGGTGACCCCCATCACCGCGGGGAAGTCCAGGCTGGTGGCCGACTGGGTCACGTAGCGCCCGATGCCGGGCCAGCTAAAAATGGTTTCGGTTAGCACGGCACCGGAGAGCAGGCCGCCCAGCAGCCCCCCCAGCAGGGTGAGCACCGGCAGCGAGGCGTTTTTGAGGGCGTGGCGAAAGACCACGGCCCTGCCGGGAACCCCTTTGGCTCGAGCGGTGCGGATATAGTCCTGCGAGAGCACCTCGAGCATGGTGGCACGGGTCATGCGGGCCAGAATGGCCGCCGAAAACAAACCCAGCACAAAAGCCGGCAGTACCAGGTGCCGCAGCGAGTCCAGGAAAGCCGCCCAGTCCCGGGCCAGAAGGGCATCCAGGCCCATCAGGCCGGTGATCCTGGGTGGAGGAAAGGTAAAACCGTCCAGGCGGCCCTGCACCGGCAGCAGGTCAAGCTCCCGGGCCAGCACGTACTGGAGCAGCACCGCCAGGAAAAACACCGGGGTGGCCCCGCCGATGAGGGCCAGGATGCGCACCGTAACGTCGGTGGCCTTATTCTGTCGCAAAGCAGCCAGAATGCCAGCCGGCACACCCAGCAGGAGCGTCACCAAAAAGGCCGCTACCGAGAGCTCGAGGGTCGCAGGAAAAAACTCCTTCAGGTCTTCGGCCACCGGCCGCTGGGTGCGCAGCGAGTTGCCCAGATCTCCGGATAGCAGGCGGCCCATGTAAATCAGGTACTGCTGCCAGATGGGTTTATCCAGGCCGTAGCGCTCCCGGAATTCCTTGATCTGCTCCTCGCGGGCGTTGTCCCCCAGGGCAGCAATGGCGGGGTCAATCGGCACCACATTGGCGATAAAAAAGGTAGCAAACGTGACCCCCCAGACCACAAAAACCACGAAGAAAAGGCGGCGGAAAAAGTATGAAAGCATATGCAGGGTTTAGGGTTCGGAACCCAGGGCCCCACCGGCACCCTGCGCCCCGAACCCTGGGGTTGACTTAGGGCAGTTTGCTGATGTTCTCGAAGCGCACCTGGCCCTGGGCGTTGCGCACGTACCCTTCCACCTTGACCGAAAGGCCAATCGGAATGGCCGGCTGATAGAGCACGGCGTAGGGGCCATTCTTGAGCACATAGTCGGTAAGGAGCCGGTAGAGGGCCACCCGCTTGGACGGGTCGGTCTCGAGGGCCGCCTGGTTGGTCAGCCGGATGGCGGTGGGATCGTTCCAGACGTTGCGCCAGGCCAGGCTGCGGGCCTCGAAGTTGGCCCAGGGGGTGGCGTTGCCGTCGGGGTCGGGGAAGTCGGGGCTCCAGCCCACCAAGACCATCTGGTGGTTCTGGGCCCGGTAGGTGCGCAGCACCTCGGCGTTGGCGATGGCCTTGACGTTGGCCTTAAAGCCCCCCTTGGCCAGGTCGGCCTGAACTTTGGCGGCGATGTCCGCACAGGGGATGCCCCCACCACAGATTCCGGTGCTCACCAGCAGTTCGAACTCGAGGCCGTTCGGATACCCCGCCTGGGCCAGCAAACGCCGGGCCCGGGCCGGGTCGAAGGTGTAGGGGGTGCGGGGGTCGTAACCCAGCAGCCCTTTGGGGATCAGGGTCTGGATCTTGGTGCCGTTACCCTGCACCAGCCCGCTCACCAGCTCGTCCTGGTTGATGCTGTAGCGCACCGCATCGCGCACCAGCTTGTTGGCGAAGGGGCTGCCTTCTTTGACGTTCATGCCCAGGTAGTTGAGGCGCAGGCTATCGGCTTTGAGGGTCTTAAAGCGGGGGTTGCCGGCCAGGGCCCGCAGGGCTTCCGGGGTGAGCCCCTCGGCGATATCAATCTCGCCCGACTCGAGGGCCGTGCGCAACACCGCCGGTTCCTTGATCTCGCGCAGAATGATGCGCTGCAGTTTGGGCTTGATGCGGGCGTTGGGGTTGGCCTCGAGCAACACCTGCGAACCCCGATCCCAGCGCACCAACCGGAAAGGCCCCGAGCCGGCCGAGTTGTTGGTGAGCCATTCTTTGCCAAAGTCGTTGTTCCTGGCGTTTTTCTGCACAGTCTCGGAGTCTACGATACCTCCGATATTGAAGGTCAGAATCGAAAGGAAGGAGCTCGGCGAGGCGGTTTTAGGCAGGCTCACCACCACCGTGTAGTTGTCCACGGCCCTGGTAGCCCCCGGCTTGAGCTGGGCAATCTCGGTGAACAGGAAAGAACCTGGCCCTTTGAGGGCTAGGGCGCGCTCAAAGGTATAAACCACGTCCTTGGCGGTCACCTCGTTGCCGCTGGAGAACTTGCTGCCCCGGCGCAGGCGGAAGGTGATCTCCCAGGTATCCCGGCCCCGGTCTACCTTCCAGCTCTCGGCCAGGCCCGGCTTGAGGGTGGAGAGGTCGGCCCCCTCATACTTGACCAGGGTCTCGTACAGGTTGTCGGTGACCAGGCCACCGGAAAACTCGTAGGAAACCTGGGGATCCATGGTGATGAGATCAGACCAGTCCCCACCATAAATAAGGGTCTGGGTGCGGTCTTGGGCCAGGGCACCCCCAAGGCTTAAAGCCGCAACGAGCCCAACTACTTTTACCAGCCTCATGAAGCCTCCTTTCGATACGTCGCAACAATACCGATAAACACACGGCAGGTCAAGACACTGTAATGACGCGCGACCATATACTGTACGCGGTGCTCTGGCCCGTGCTGAAAACCTTCGTCTGGCTGGGCCTGACCGCTTTTGGCGGCCCGGCAGCCCACTTTGCCATTTTCCAGCGCTTTTTGGTCGGGGAAGGTAAATGGGTGAGCAAAGCGCAGTACTTAAGGATGCTGGCCGCCGTCAACCTGATTCCGGGCCCCAACTCCACCGAGACGGCCATGCTCTTGGGGTACGCTCGAGCAGGCCACTGGGGCCTGCTGCTGGCGGGGCTCGGGTTTATTGTTCCGGCGGCGGGGGTCACGCTGGCGCTGGTAATGCTGTACCGCGGAGCAGCCGCGCTACCTTTAGTACAGGGCGCGTTCCTGGGGCTCAAGCTGGCTGTGGTGGCCCTGATTGCCCAGGCCCTCTGGGATTTGCTGCCCCACCCCAAAAAACAACCCCAAACCTGGGTGCTGGCCCTGGCGGGGCTGGCGATGGCGGGGCTGGGTGTGGTGGAGTGGGCGGTGGTGTTGCTGGTGGGTCTGCTGATGGTACTGGGCAGAAGCGCAAGGGTGTTGAGCATAGAGCCCCTCAGCCTGTTCTGGTTTTTTTTGCTGGTGGGCTCCACTCTGTTCGGCTCGGGCTACGCGCTGATCGGGCTGATGCAGGAGATGGTAAGCCGGGGCTGGCTGGGCTCGAGCGACCTCCTGAACGCCCTGGCCCTGGGTCAGATCACACCGGGGCCCCTGCTAACCACAGCCACAGCGGCAGGCTACCTGGCAGCAGGCATCCCTGGAGCGGTACTCTCAACCGTGGGCATTTTTTTACCCTCGTTCATATTTACCTTCCTGGTGGCCGGCCTCCTGCACCGCTGGCAGGGGCATCCCATCGCCGAAGCCTTTTTTCAGGGGGCCTCAGGGGCGGCCCTGGGACTCATCGCCTGGGCACTGTGGCTATTGGGACGCGAAACCCTGGTGGGCTGGGGTGAACTGGTTGCTACATTGCTAGCGCTGGGCCTCCTGCTGCGCCAATTTCCCCCTATTCCTTTACTGGGGCTTTTTGGGCTGGGCGGCGCACTGTGGAGCGCTTGGGTGGTGAGCTAGACATTTTAAACGACAAACGTCCATGGAGATCAAACCCCATTTCAACAATCCGGGCACGGATTCCTACAACTGCATCAAGCAGCAGAAAACAGAATCCGAGAGTGTCTACCCTCGGATTCTCACTGTTTTGGACTTGGTGGAGCCGAGGGGACTCGAACCCCCGACCTCTTGAGTGCGATTCAAGCGCGCTCCCAACTGCGCCACGGCCCCAAGCGTTGTTTAGTGTAGCCGGGAGCCGTCCGGCTGTCTAGCCTTCCTTGACCCGTACCTCAATCCGGCCCCGACGGTCGCGCACTTCCAGCTTGGCCTTGGCCCGGCCCTTGCGGTACTCAGACTTGTAATGGCCCCCGCCGGCCTGATACTTGACCCGCGTCCAGCCGCGGGCCACCAGGTCGCGGTGGTGGTAGGCGTACACCTCAGCCGCCCGGCTGCTGCGGTAGACCACCAGAATCCCCTGGGGTTCAGGCACCCGCTCCACCACCACAAGGCCCGGAACCAGGGCAATGCGGATGTCGGCGCTGATGGTAAGGGTGGGTGGGGGTGGGGCCTCGAGCGTCACTCGGATCTGGGCAAAGGCCATCGAGCTTAAAACCAGCAAAATAAGCAAACCACGCATGCCCTTACCCTAACCCCGGGGTATCCGCGGCTGTGTGTGAGGGACGTTAAGACCTCTTTTATGATCCGCCCGGTACGCGTCTGTAGTAAGGTAGGCTCAATGCGGGTACACCTGGTTGCGGTGCAAACCGAACTACACACCCAGCCCTACACCAGCGCCGAGGGCTTCAGGCAGTATGTGCGGGGGCTGGCTCAAGCCGCTATTCACGGGCTCCCGGAACATGAACCCCGTCTCATCGCCTTTCCCGAGGCCTTCGCCCTGCCGCTATTGTTCTGGCTGGACACCCCCAGGGCGGTTCGGGAGGCCGGAACCAGCCTGCAAGCAGCGCTGAGGCTATTACGAGAAGAGTGGCGAGCAGCGCTGGGGCTGGGGGTTTTGAGCCCTGCCGTGTTCTATCATCTGCGGGCCCGGAAGGTCTGGCCGGTGTACGAGCAGGCTTTTCGGGAGGCTGCCCAGGCCGCCAGGGCTTATGTGGTGGCCGGCAGCATCTTCAGCCCCTTCATGGACTGGGAACCCGCACAGCAGCTACACGCCCTGGGCCGGCGGGTGTACAACCTGTCGCTGGTTGTTTCACCCCAGGGTACCATCCTGGGGCGGGTGCCCAAGGTCAATCTCACCGCTCACGAACGCGGGGCTTTTCTGTCAGGGGGATGGCCTGGTAGGCAGATACTAAAAACCCGGCTGGGCCCCATCGCCAACCTGATCTGCCTGGACGCCTTTCACGAAAGCCTGCTCGAGCAGGCCGATGCCGCCGGGGCCTGGCTGGTGGTACAACCCTCGGCCAACGCTGCCCGCTGGAACGGCCCCTGGAGCGCCGATGCGAGCCAGGTAGAGGGGGAGGTCTGGCTGCGCGAAGGGCTGGCTAAAAAGCTGCAAAACCGGGAGCACCTTCGCTACGGCCTCAACCCCATGCTCAACGGACACCTCTACGACCTGTACTTCGAGGGTAGAAGCGGCGTCTATCAGGCCGGTGGCCCGCTGGCCCTGGCCGATCGCGCGGTGGGCAACGCTTTTGTGCGCGCGGTGGTAGAACTGCCGGAGGCGCGAGGGTTGGGCTAAATTGGGGCCATGCGCCTCTCCAAAACCGATATCTACGCCTTCAAAATCCTGGGTTATCTCGGTGCCCAGGCCCCGGATCGCCTTGTTGGCAGCGAGGAACTCAGCAAGGCCACCGGCGTACCGCACACCTACCTGGCACGCATTCTGGCCGCCCTGGTAGGCCATAACCTGGTTCTTTCCAAAAAAGGCCAGGGCGGGGGGTATGCCCTCCCGCGCCCGGCTGAAGAGATCAACCTGCGCGATGTGATCCGGGCGGTGGACGGCCCCATCGCCCCCCTGGCCTGCGTAAGCCTCAACTGGCCCAAAGCCTGCGTGGAGGAGCGACGCTGCCATGCGCGGAGCGTGGTCTGGCTCAAGGTGCGGGATGCCGCGTTGCAAATCCTGAGCCAGGTGAGTGTGGCCGACCTGGCCGCCGATTTCCGGCAGGGGGTGGATTACACCGAGTGCCTGGGGCACCTGCTGCCCTCGAGCGAGCTGCTTACCCGCCGCTCAAACAAGGCTGATACCGACCCTCAATCAAAGGCGCGGTAAACTCAAAAAATGGCCCAACTTGCATTCAATGGCCAATCTTGGATATGATGCCATTCATAGATTACATTTTTTGTAATCTATGTCAGCGTAACCTTGAACATCTTTACCCTAAGCTGTTTTGGGTTAACTGAGGCTGTGCTAAGGAGGAATCTAAGATGAGCTACGCCAACCCCGACGTACTGGTTTCAACCGACTGGGTGCTGGAAAACCTGAACAACCCCGAGGTGCGCATCCTCGAGGTCAACGAGGACATCCTGCTCTACGACACCGGGCATATTCCCGGCAGTCAGAAGATCGACTGGCAGGCCGATCTGTGGGACGACACCATCCGCGAGTTCATCCAGCCCCACGAGCTGGCCGCCCTGTTTGAGCGTCTGGGCATCTCCAACGACACCACCATTGTGTTGTACGGGGACAAGAACAACTGGTGGGCGGCCTACGCTTTCTGGTTCTTCAGCTACAACGGCCACCAGAAGCTCAAGCTGATGAATGGGGGCCGCATTAAGTGGATTCAGGAAAACAAACCCCTGACCACCGAGGTGCCCACCTACCCCAAAGGCTCCTACACCCCCGGCCAGCGTGACCCCAACCTGCGGGCCTTCCGCGATGAGGTGCTGGCCCATCTGGAAAAAGTCAAGGCCGGCAAGGGCGCCCTGGTAGACGTGCGCAGCCCCGCCGAGTTCACCGGCGAGAAGACCCACATGCCCGAGTACCCCCAGGAGGGGGTGCTGCGCGGGGGCCACATCCCCGGCGCCAAGAACATCCCCTGGGCCACCACCGTCAACGCCGACGGCACCTTCAAAAGCGCCGAAGAGCTGCGGGCCATCTACGAGAGCAAGGGCATCACCCCCGACAAGGAGGTAATCGCCTACTGCCGCATCGCCGAACGCAGCAGCCATAGCTGGTTTGTGCTCAAGCACCTGCTGGGCTTCCCCAACGTCAAGAACTACGACGGGAGCTGGACCGAGTGGGGCAATGCGGTGGGGGTGCCCATCGAAAAAGGCGCGGAAAAGTAGCCTGGAACACCTGCAACCCCCTGCCAGGTCTCGAGCAGGGGGCGTTTTGTTTTGCAAATCCGGGATAGACTGGAAAAAATGCCACACGCCGAGTCTGAGCCCATCATCCAGCCGCACGAGCGCCGGGCCCTCGAGGCGCTGCTAAAGTTTCCGCTCACCGAGGCCCTGTTTGGCCGCCGCAGCCGCCGTTTTGCCCTGGGGGGTGAGCTGCCCGAGGGGCCGCTGGCCTACCGCTCACGCTACGAGCCCTACCCGCTTTCCGAGCTCGAGCGCCTGATCATCCTGACCACGGTGGGCGGCCTGACCGGCTGGCACAACCTGATCAGCCACCACAAAAACGTGGCCCCTTACCTGCCCAGCTACGCGGGCATGGCCGCCGGGCGCACCTTCCCCAGCGCGGCGGGCTTCCACACCAGCCAGGTGTTCTTCACCGACGACAGCGGCACGTATATCTTCAAAACCCGCGACGCCGCGCCACCCGTACCGCGCAACGAACACGGGCATGTGGATGTGTGGGAATTGCTGCTGGCCCACCGGCAGTACATCCAGCGTCTGTCCGACCAGCGGCTCTACATACCCCCGCGGGAGCCCTATATGGCCGGGCACAACGCCTGGAACGCCAACAAGCCCGGCTCCCTCCTGGTCTGGCCGGTGGCCGACGTGGCCCAGCACCAGCTTCTCAAGCTTTTGTTTATCGCTCAAAACGGCTTCGTGCTCTACGACGACGTGCACAACCGGAGCATCCCCGGCCTGGACAAGTTCAGGGATTACGTGGCGGTGGACAAGCCCTACCCCCTCACCGCCTTTGACCAGGCCACCCTGGCCGAGGTCTCGGCGGAGATCAGCACCGCGGTGTTTGCCGGCCACCTGATGCAGCAGGCCATGGGCCTGGGCGGCTGGATGCTGAATGGCCTCGACCGGGTGCGAACCCTGGGGGCTTCGGGCGACCCCGAGGTGCCGGGGCTGGGCTTCCGCTACGATTTCAAGCCCGGCTGGTCGCGGCCCAACCCCACCGGCCTCGAGGGCGTTTTTGAGGGCCACTGCCCCCCGCATTACCCCAGCATGCGCCAGGCAGTGGAGGCTGTGGTGGCCCGTAAATACCAGCCAGGCGGCCCCTTTAACCCCGAAACCCCCGGCCCCTGGAAAAACGCCCCGGCGGTGCGCGCCCAGGCCTTCCCGCACGAAGAATGGCTGGTAGAGGTGGTGGCTACCCAGGCCCAGTACCTTTTCGATACCTTTGGGAAGTTCCCCGCCACCGTCCCCACCATCTACAGCCTGATGTTTTTGCAGACCCACCACCTCGACCTCGAGTACTACGACCGCTTCTTCAAGCCGGGGGCCTACCTGCCAACCCACCGCGCGCACCTGGAAACCTGGCACGGCCTGCGGCTGGATGAGCTGCCCAAGCGCACCGAGTAAACTGGGCTACAGCCCTTCGGCCACCTTGCGCAGCTTTTGCAGGCCGCCCTCGAGATGGTACACCTGCTGGTAGCCGGCGGCCTCGAGGTAAAGCCCGGCCAGCTCGCTCATCACCCCCCGCTCGCAGATGAGCAGCAAAGGGCGGTCTTTGGGCAGGTTGTGGTGGCCTTGCTGGATATCGCGCAAAGGGATGTGCAAAGCGCCCTCGAGGTCGCCTGGGCTGTACTGCTCAGGCGGCCGCACATCCACCACCACCGGGTTCTCTTGAAGAAAGCTTTTGAGCAGCTCGGGCTTGATGGTTTGCATAGCTCCAACGATAAAACAAAAGGCCGGGGCCTTCACCCCAGCCAAGAAGGAAAGCGCTGGACTAAGCCTCAACTTCCAGCAAGGCCTCGGCCTGGAAGAGGTTAATACCGCTCTCGACCAGGGCCAGGTACTTCTCCATGCTGCTCACTTCCTCGACCTGCTCTTCTAAGAACCATTGCAAGAACTGAAAGCCCACGTAGTCGCCTTCAGCCAGGGCAATTTTGGCCATGGTCTGGAACTGCTCGGTCACGGTGCGCTCCCACTTGAGGGCCTGCGCCACCGCATCCGCCGCGCTTTTGAAGCCGGTGGAGGCCGCCGGGATGGCCGGGAAATGCACCACCTCCCCCACATCGGTCAGAAAGCGCACAATCTTCATGGCGTGCTCTTTTTCCTCCGCGGCCTGCTGGTAAAAGAGCGCAGCCCACTTGTCCAGGTTCTGCTGGGCGAAGTAGGTGCCGATGGCCAGGTACTGCTGGTGCGCGCCGAGTTCGTGGCCGACCTGCTCCTGAAGTTTCTGGGCGAGTTTGCTCGAGATCATGGTTTGCACGGCCTTTGGCATGTTCGACTCCTTTTGTTTGGGATGGCCTGACAATAGTTTTGCTACACGCAACTACTTTTTGAGTCTAGCACGATTGCCGGGTTCTAAAGTAATCCAACCCCCAGGCCGGGGGCTTGCGTGTTTATGCTCAAACCGCGCAACACTATGCAAAAACCGGGTAGCCACCGGCCCCGATAAGTGCTATGCTCTCCCCTTGGTATGCCTGCTCGCACCGATCTGAAAAAGATAATGATTATCGGCTCCGGCCCCATCACCATCGGCCAGGCGGCAGAATTCGATTACTCGGGAACCCAGGCTGTCAAGGCCCTGCGCAGCGTGGGCTACCAGGTGGTGCTGGTGAATTCCAACCCCGCTACCATCATGACCGATCCCGAGCTCGCGGAGGGCACCTACCTGGAGCCCCTCACGGTGGAGTTCCTGGAAAAAATTATCGCTGCCGAACGCCCGGACGCCCTCCTGCCCACCCTGGGCGGCCAGACCGCGCTCAACCTCTCGATGGCCCTCTACGAACAGGGCATTCTGGAAAAATACGGTGTCGAGCTGATTGGGGCCAATGCCGCCGCCATCAAAAAAGGTGAAGACCGCGAGGAGTTTCAGAAAGCCATGCTCAAGATTGGCGTGGATGTGCCCAGGGGCAAGATGGTGCACAGCCTGGAAGAGGGGCTGGCCTTTGCCCGCGAGGTGACGGGCTATCCGGTGGTGGTGCGGCCCAGCTTCACCCTGGGGGGCACCGGCGGCGGCATCGCCGAAAACGAAGCCGAGTTTGTGGAAATCCTGAGCCGGGGGCTTTCGCTCTCCCCCACCCACTCCGCCCTGGTGGAGGAGAGCATCGTGGGCTGGAAGGAGTACGAGCTCGAGGTCATGCGCGACAAGAACGATACCGTGGTGATCATCACCTCCATCGAGAACCTGGATCCCATGGGCGTGCACACCGGCGACTCCATCACCGTGGCCCCGGCCCAGACCCTCTCGGACGTGGAGTACCAGCGCATGCGCGACGCGGCCATCGCCATCATCCGCGAGATTGGGGTGGAGACCGGGGGCTCCAACATCCAGTTCGCCATTGACCCCAAGAGCGGGCGGATGATCGTGATCGAGATGAACCCGCGGGTTTCCCGCTCCAGCGCCCTGGCCTCCAAGGCCACCGGCTTCCCCATCGCCAAAATTGCCGCGCTGCTGGCGGTGGGCTACACCCTGGACGAAATTCCCAACGACATCACCCAGAAAACCCCGGCCAGCTTTGAGCCCACCATTGATTACGTGGTCACCAAGATTCCCCGCTTCGCCTTTGAGAAGTTCAGCACCCTGCCCAACACCAACCCCGGCGGCTTTTCCGACCGGCTGGGTACCCAGATGAAAAGCGTGGGCGAGGTGATGGCCATTGGCCGCACCTTCAAGGAGTCCTTTGGCAAGGCCCTCAGGAGCCTCGAGGCCGATGTGCGCTCGGAGTTCTCGGGCCTTACCACCGAGGAGCTGGAGGCCCGGCTCTACCCCAGCCCCACGCGAATTTATGCAGTCCTGGAACTGCTGCGGCGGGGCGTGCAGGTAGACCACCTTTACGAAAAAACCAAGATCGAGCCCTGGTTCCTGACCCAGCTCAAAGAGGTGGTGGAGGCCGAACACGACCTCGAGACCGAGCCGCACCGCCTGGAAGACCTCGAGGACTGGCGTTACGTCAAGGGCCTGGGCCTCTCGGATGCTCGAGTGGGCGAGCTGCTGGGGGTTTCCGAGGCCGCGGCCCGCAAACAGCGCCTGGCGGCGGGCTGCAAGCCGGTTTATAAAACCGTGGACACCTGCGCCGCCGAGTTCGAGGCCTACACCCCCTACCACTACAGCACCTACGAGCTGGAAGACGAGGTGCGCCCAACCTCCAAACCCAAGGTAGTTATTCTGGGCAGCGGCCCCATCCGCATCGGGCAGGGGGTGGAGTTCGACTACGCCACCGTGCACGCGGTCTGGGCTCTGCGCGAAGCAGCGATACCGCCTGAGCGGCCCGGCGAGGCCGGGGCACGGGGCTACGAGACCATCATGGTCAACTCCAACCCCGAGACCGTCTCCACCGACTACGACACCGCCGACCGCCTCTACTTCGAACCCCTTACCCTGGAGGATGTGCTCAACCTGGCCGAGCACGAGAAACCCATTGGGGTCATCGCTACCCTGGGCGGCCAGACCCCCCTCAAGCTGGCTAAAAAGCTGGCCGAGGCCGGCGTGCCGCTGCTGGGGACGAGCTGGGAAGCCATCCACAAAGCCGAAGACCGGGCCGAGTTCAACCAGCTCTGCGCCGCGCTGGGCATCCCCCAGCCCAAAGGCGCGGTGGCCCGCACCCCCGAGGAGGCCCTCAAACTGGCCGAAACCCTGGGCTATCCCCTGATGGCCCGGCCCAGCTACGTGCTGGGGGGGCGGGCCATGCAGGTGGTGCGCAACCCCGAGGAGCTGCGCTGGTATCTGAGCGGCATCTACGCGGCGCTGGCCGAGCGGCCCTCGATTCTCCTGGATCAGTATCTAGAAAACGCCCTCGAGCTCGACGTGGACGCGCTGTGCGATGGTAAGCAGGTGGTGGTAGCGGGCATCATGGAGCACATCGAACGGGCCGGGGTGCACTCCGGCGACTCGGCCACCATCCTGCCCCCCATCTCCCTCACCCCCGAACAGCTCGAGACCGTCAAGGCCTACACCCGCAAGCTGGCCCTGGCGGTGGGGGTCAGGGGCCTGATCAACGTGCAGTACGCCATCAAAGATGGCGTGGTCTACATCCTGGAGGCCAACCCCCGCGCTTCGCGCACGGTGCCCTTTGTCTCCAAGGCCATCGGCCACCCGCTGGCCAAGTACGCGGCCCTGATTGCGGTGGGCCACACCCTGGAGGAGCTGGGCTTCACCCAGGACCCCACCCCCAGCTTCTACGCGGTCAAGGAGGTTCTGATTCCCTGGCTCAAGTTCCCTGGGGTGATCCCGGTGCTGGGGCCCGAGATGCGCTCCACCGGCGAGAGCATGGGCATCGACACCGATCCCTACCTGGCCTATTACCGGGCCGAGCTGGGGGTGGGCCAGCGGCTGCCGCTTTCCGGCAAGGTGCGTTTCATCGGGGCCGAGCAGCTCAAGCCCGACTGGGAGGCCGCCGGTTTCGAGGTCTCGGAAGGGGATTACGACCTGCTGATTGCCCTCACCCCCGACCCCGAGCTGCGCCGCGCGGTGGAGACCGGCAAGCCCTTCATCACCACGCTCGAGGGGGCCAGGTGGAGCCTCGAGGCCATCCTGCGCGCACGCCACTCCAACCTGCCGGTCAGGTCGTTGCAAGCCTGGCATGGCAGGTAAAAACCGGCCCCGCTATGGGGCCGGTCAACCCAAAACCCCTACTTCTTGGCCGTCGACTTTTTGGGAGCAGCGGCTTTTTTAGCCGCCGGTTTTGCTGCGGCTTTAGCGGCGGTCTTGGTGGTTTTCGCAGCGGTTTTGGAAGCGGCCTTCTTAGCAGTGGTCTTTTCAGCCGGTTTAGCGGTGGCTTTGGCAGTGGGCTTTTCTGCCGCCTTGGCCGTGGTTTTCTTGGCCGGAGCCTTGGTAGAAGTCTTAGTAGCGGTTTTGGTCGCGGTCTTCTTCTCCGCGGCCTTGGCGGTAGGTTTTTTGGCAGCGGGCTTTTTGGCTTCTTCAGGTTTGGCTTTTTCAGGCATGTGTATACCTCCTCGCAATCCAGTGTGGAGATATCTAGGCCCCAGCTCCCAAACCATGCGCTATCCAGCGGATGATTCGCCCATGGCACAAAACCCAAAAGCCTTTTGTGCACTGCAGGCGAGCGGTGCTTTTAGATTGTTTCTCCACTGAACTTCACTATACAACATCTTGTGTGCTTTTGACACGCACAACACAACCTGTTGTTGAATCGCCAGCCGACGCGAGCCGGGTCGCCATTGCTAGCTTTTCCCTTCCTCATCGGATTATTCGGCGCTTTTTCAGGTGCTCAAACCCAGCAAACCCGTCTTAATCAACTGCACCACGCGGGTCGCTCAAGGATAACCCGGCTACAACCGCCATACCGCACGCTGGCGGGCCCTCCTGGGCATCGCTGCCTGGCTTTGCCTAACACAAAAGCGTTTGTAAAACCCTGCGATACAATCTCCGTATGCTGGATTCAAAAACCCTGGCTCTAGCCCAAGATATACGCGCGCTGCTCGCCCAAGGGCTGGATACCCTGGCTCGAGTGGGCCTCGACACCGAAGCGCTTAAACAGGCTTTGTTGGATCTGGAGGGTCCATTTTTGCTTGTGGTTATCGGTGAGTACAACAGCGGTAAGTCTTCGCTGCTCAATGCCTTGCTGGGCGAAGACTTCCTGAAGGAGGGGGTCACCCCCACCACCGACCGCATCAACCTAATCGGCTATGGCCCTGAACCCAAGCTACAGCCCCAGTCGCCTGAGCTGGTGCTGGTTCAACTGCCACACCCCCTGCTCAAGGACTTGCGGTTGGTCGATACCCCTGGCACCAACGCCATCCTCCAGCATCATCAGGTCTTGACCGAACAGTTTCTCCCGCGCGCCGATCTTATTTTGTTCGTCACCAGCGCCGACCGCCCCTTCACCCAGTCCGAGGCCGATTTCCTCCGTCTAATCCGCGCCTGGGGAAAAAAGGTGGTGCTGGTCATAAACAAAATTGACCTGCTCAGCGAGGCTGAGTTGCAGCAGGTGCTCGAGTTTGTCAGGAAAGCGGCCGATCAAACCCTGGGGCAGATCCCCCCCCTCTTTGCGGTCTCGGCCCGCCGGGCCAGGCAAGGCGAAACCGCCGCCAGCCGCGTTCCCGAGCTGGAAGCCCATATCCGGCAGGTGCTTAATCACGAGGCGGCCTCTATTAAGCTCGGTTCTCCTCTGGGTGTGCTGGCCCATCTTGCCGATGACGCCAAGCCTGCTTTGGAGGCCCGGCTTAAGGAAGCCGAGAAGCAGCTTGCCACCTGCCACGAGCTGGATCACCTGCTCCAGCGGCACGAAGAGCGTACCCGCCGCGACTTCAGCGGGCAGGTCGCCCTGGCCCTCCAGGCCATCGACGAGGTACGGGCCCGGGGCGAGCGCTGGCTGGACGAAAAGGTGCGATTCTCCAGGTTCCTCGAGCTTCTGCAGTCCAGCAAGCTCAAGCAAAGCTTTATAGACGAGGTGGTCAAAGGGGCCAACCAGGAAATCGAACGCCGGGTGCTCGAGGCCATGAACTGGCTGGCCCGGCGCGACCGCGAGCTGCTAGAAGACGCCCTCGTGCTGCTTCGGGAGGCCCCTGGCCTCCGGCATGCTGAGCAGGCTGGCCCCGAAGAACGCACCATCGCAGGCAATCTAGAGGAGGCCCTGCGCTCCTTCGACGCCGAGGCCGAGGCCATCCAGCTACGCGACTTTATCCAAGAAAGCCTGCGCGGCACCGCCCTGGCCGAGGTAGGGGTCATGGGCCTCGGCCTGACCATCCTGCTGGTAGCCCAGAAAATCGCCTTTGATATCCTGGGCATCTTTGCCACGGTGTTTGGGGCCATCCTGGCCACCTCCATCCTGCCTCGCCGCAAAGAGGTGGCCAAAGCCCGCCTGCGTGAGCGGCTAACCGAGCTCAAGAATACCCTCGAGCAAGCCCTAAGCGAGACCCTAAATACCGAGATGCACCGCACCCGCGAGCGCTTCAACAGCCTGTACCGCACCCCTTGCGCGCGCCTGGAAAACACCCGCAACGCCACCTTAGCCAACCTACAAACGCTGGAGGAGCTGAAAAAAAGAGCGCTCGAGCTGCGCGCCCGCCTGAACTAGCCCGGCCCTTGGTTCAGGCCGTAACGTCAGCGCACCAGCAGCACCGGACACTGGGCATGGGTAAGCACCTTCTGGCTCTGACTGCCCAGCAGCAAGCCCTGCAGTTGGCTCAAGCCTCGAGTGCCCATTACGATCAGATCTACCTGGCGAACCTCGGCCACCCGCAAAATGGCCTCGGCCGGCGGGCCCTCCAGCACCTCGACCTCGAGCTGGGGCCCATCACCCAGCAAAGCCCGGGCCTGGGCTACCACCTGGTCAGCCGCCTCAGTTCGCCTGGAGATGGCCTCTTGCAAAAAGGGTTCCCCCAGATAATCGGGCACAGGGTCGTAGGTATGAACCAGGCACAGCGAAGCGCGATACTGCCGGGCCAGGTCGGCAGCCACCTGGGCCGCTTTCTGCGCATGGACTGAGCCGTCGAAGGCCAGCAGGATGTTTTTGAACATAATCTCCTCCTCCACCCAGCAGATGAGCCAGATGACTTAAATTTAAGCCAAACGTTTCCGGTTTTATCGCTAAAGAAAGGCAAGCGTAACGCCCGCCTGCTCTACGCTTGTGCATTCGTCACATCCAGGGGGTCACGCTTCACGTAACTTTAGGTTATGTTGCGGGTAGTAGTATTCATTTGCTGTCATCGCCACCCTGCCCGCAAATCTGGAGGTAAAAATGGCAAAGCTTATAGCCGTAGACGATTCCATGGCAGATCTTAAGCTCATCGAGCAATCGCTAGCACCCTACCACCAGGTGATCCTGTACCAGGGCAGCGAGAATGTCGAACAGCGCATCGAAGCCGAAAAGCCAGACGCGGTTCTGCTCGATGTGGTCATGCCCGGTCGCAACGGCTACGAGGTGCTTCGCGCCCTCCGGCGCAACGAGTCCACCAAGCACATTCCGGTCTTGATCATCAGCTCCAAGAACGCGCCCACCGATATCGAGTGGGGTAAACGCCAGGGGGCCAACGGCTACCTGACCAAACCCTACACCCCCGAAGACCTGCGCAAAGCTGTCCAGGAAATCCTCTAGCCGGCCCGGTGGTTCCAGTTGAACAGACATCTGCAACTATCTGCAAACGGCTTGCGTTATGAATAAGATCGGCATCGACAAAATCTGGGTGCTGCGGCTTGGCAGCGTCTTTTTGGGCGTTGAGCCCAAAGCCCTGAAAGAAGTGCTGGAAGTAACGCAGCTCACGCCCATTCCCTTGGCCCCTCCACCCCTGCTGGGACTCCTGAGCAACCAGGGCCGGATTGTGTCGGTGTTTGACCTGAGACAGGTGTTGCAGATTCCACCCACAGGCTCCGATCTGGCGGCTTTGCTCGAGGTCGAGGGGCAGGCCATCGCTTTCACAATCGACGAGGTGACCGGGCTGCGCACCAACCTGAGTGGCACCTGGGCTACCCCAAGCCAAGAACCCTTGTTCAGTGCGGTGCTGGAGGACGGCGGCAAAAGCATCCGCATCCTGAACCCCAACAGCCTGCTGGCCCACCTCACCGCCCGGATATCGGCCACAACCCCCGCACCCACCTCTGCAATTCGAACCACCCCGTTCAGCTAAACCCTTGTAAAGGAGTCCCATATGGAACAAACCCACCTTCCCATAAGCCACGACCCCTGGCTGGTCGGGGCCTCGTTTCTTATCGCGATCTTTGCGTCGTATGCCGCACTGGCCATTATCAGCCGCCTGCGGCAGAGCAGCACCAGCAAGAACTGGCTGTGGTTGGGGGCCGCCACCTACGGGCTGGGGGTGTGGGCCATGCACTTCACAGCCATGACCGCCCTCCAGATCACCAAGCTGGTCTCTTACGATCCGCTTATCACCCTGGTATCGATGTTTTTTGCCATCCTGGGGGCTGCCGCCGCGTTCCATCTGATCAGCCGACCCAATGTGGGCCCAGGCCAGATTTTGGGCTCCGGCTTCTTCCTGGGAGCGGGCATCGGAACCATGCACTATGTGGGCATGTTTGCCATGCGCCTCGATGCCCAGCTCACCTTCGACCCAGCCCTGGTGGTGCTTTCGGTTCTGGTGGCAGTGGTGCTGGGCACCTTCGGTATGTGGATGCTGATCAGCCCGGTCTTGAGCCGGGTTCCATTCAGCAATCTAGCCACCGCTACCGTCACCGGGCTGGCCATCCCCTTCATGCACTACACCGCCATGCTGGCCGCGCGCTTTACCGACACCGGCACCACCCAGATTCACAACATGATCGCCAGCGGCAGCCTGGTCACACTCAATATCTTCGTGTTGCTTGCGGTGGTGGTGCTGGGACTACCGGTGTTCATTTCATCCCTGCTCGAGGCCCCCACAGAACAGGCCCAGGAGGCTGAAGCATGACCCAGCGCGGCTCAAAAACTGCTGTGCGCCCTGTGCGCCGCCCCAGGCCAGCCGCCCCCACACAGTTCCTGCCGACCGGCGGGTTTTTGGGTTCGCTTAAGATCTGGCAAAAGCTGCTCCTGATTGTGCTGGCGTTTGTGGCGGTAGGCTTCGTACCCATTAGCATCATCTTCTCCCTCGAGCAACGCCAGA
This sequence comes from Meiothermus ruber DSM 1279, assembly GCF_000024425.1. Taxonomy (NCBI): domain Bacteria; kingdom Thermotogati; phylum Deinococcota; class Deinococci; order Thermales; family Thermaceae; genus Meiothermus; species Meiothermus ruber. Next base: position 900,419 of record NC_013946.1, on the reverse strand, counting down.
ACGAACGGCTGTACAGCCAGCTACAGGGCTACCAGCTCGCGCTGGCCCTCGATGCGGTATCCCAGCAATTACACGAACACCGGCGCTACCTCCTGGATGACCGGCGCCTGGGCCTCAGAAGCAACCTGAGCAAAGAAGCTGCCGACGTGGATAACGCGCTAGCCCGACTGGCTCAACTCAACGAGACCATGCAAGACCGCTTTGGCATCGGCGAGTCCATCTCCGAGCTCAGTCAAAGGTGGGCGGGAATCAAAAACCAGAGCCAGGCAGCCGGTAACAACGCCATCTTCGAAATGCACCACCAGATGATGGTGCAATTACAGCAGACCCTGGAAAAGCTAAGCCTCTCCTCGGGGATGCTGCTCAACATCGGCGAGGAGTCTTTCCTCTTAGCCGAAACCACCTTGCGGCACCTGCCCGAGTTGCGCGAGACCCTGGCCGAGCTGCGCTTCCTGGGTATGGAGGTGCTGGCTCGAGGCTCCGCGCTCATCTACGAGCGGGAGCAGATCATCAACCTGCTCGAGCAGATATCCAGGCGAACCGAGAGCACCCTGCTCAGCCTGGCCCAGAGCCGGTCGGGGCAGGTGCGGGGCCTGGAAGACATCACACTCGAAATTGAGCAGGTCTTCACCGAGACCGGCTTTATCAACTCCTTCGTAACCAACTCGATTCTGGCTACCGCCCGGCCTACCCTGCGCCCCAGCGAGTACGCCAGCACCTTCAACCAGATCGACGCCAGCGTGGCACAGCTCCAGCAAAACGCTCTGCAGGTGCTGCAAAACAACACCCTTCAAACCTGGCAAGAGCTCCAACACGAGCAGACCCTACTGTTCGTGATTATTGCGCTGGCTGTGACGCTGGTGCTGGGGATTGTGGGGGCTGTGGTGCGTTCCATCACCCGCCCATTGGGGCAGTTGTTCAACGCCTCCATGCGGCTGCGCAAGGGCGACCTGGGTGTGCAGGTACCCGTGCAGTCCTCCGACGAGCTGGGCTCGCTGGCCCGCACCTTCAACGACACAGTGGTGCAGCTCAAGGCCAAGGCCGAGGCCGACGCCGAGCAGCTTCGCCAGAGCCAGCTCCTGCAAGAAAACATCGCCGCTTTCCTCAACGTGGCCATGGACATCGCCCAGGGCGATCTGACCAAGCGCGGGCGGGTGACCGAGGATGTGCTGGGCAACGTGGTCGACGCGGTAAACCTGACGGTCGAGGAGATTGCCTATCTGCTCAAGCAGGTGCAGGCTGCCGCCGAGATGGTCAACCGGGGTGCAGCCCAGATGGCCCAGAGCTCCGCAAGCGTGCAGGAGAAAGCCGAGTCGCAGGCCGAGCTCTCAGCCCGGGCCCGCATCGAGGCGCTCGACACCACCGAATCCATCCGCAGCATGGCCGAGCAGATTGTGCAGGGCTCCGAACTGGTTATGCAGGCTAAAGAAGCGGCCCTGGAGGGCCAGGGGGCTGTGCAAAACACCCTCAGCGGTATGCAGAACATCCGCCGCGAGGTGCAGAGCATCTCCAAGAGCATCAAGGCCCTTTCCGACCGCTCGCTGGAAATTTCCGAGGTGGTGGATACCATTTCGCGCATCGCCAAGCAAACCAACCTGCTGGCCCTCAACGCCGCCATCGAGGCGGCCGGTGCGGGTGAGGCTGGGGCCCGTTTCGCGGTGGTGGCCGACCAGGTGCGCAAGCTGGCAGAGGACTCGGCCCGGGCCGCCCAGCGGGTCAACCTGCTGGTCAAGGGCATTCAAACCGAGATTCAAGGCGTGGTGATCTCGGTAGAAGGCGGTACCCGCGAGGTGGAGCAAGGCTACCGCATTGCCACCGAGGCCGGAAGCAAGCTCGAGCAGATCGCAGCCCTGGCCCAGCAATCCGCCGAGGCAGCCCGCTACGTAGCCCAGGCCGCCCAGGAGCAGGTGGCCCGCGTGGAAGAAGTGACCAGCGTGGTGCAGGACATCTACGACACCGCCCTGCAAACCGACCAGGAAAGCCGTAAAGGCCGTCAGACCGCCGAGGAGCTGCAGGCCCTGGCCCAGCGGCTCAGCCAAAGCCTGACCCGCTTCCGGCTGCCTGCCTAAAGGGATGTACTATGGCGCTTCAACGCGAGCTTCGCGAGGTCGAAATCAAGCAGGTGGGCCTCCTGGGCGCCCAGAGCCGCAAGGTGCGGGTGGATGCCGAGGCCCTCGAGGCCCCTTACACCGGGTTCTTTGGCAACCTCCGCGTCCCTTACAAGCTGGCACTGCTGGTCGTTCCCCTGCTGCTGCCCATTTTTTACCTGCTGTTCGCACTGGTATTTGAGCAACAAAGAGACATCAACTTTGTGCGAAGCGAAAAGCAGGGGGTGCTCTTCCTGCAAAGCACCGGCAGCCTGATCAAAGCCATGGCCGAGCATCGCAGCATGAGCGCAGCCACCCTCTCGGGCAACCAGGAACTGGTCGTGCCGCGCTCCCAAAAAGCCGAGGAGATCAGCCGCAGCCTGCAATTGCTCGACAGAATGAACCGCACCGAAGGCGACCCTTACGGCATTGGGGATAGGCTGGCTGCCATCAGAACCGACTGGGATACCCTGCTGGCCATGCGCTATAGCCCCACACAAAGCTTTCAAGCCCACACCCGGCTCATCGGGCAGCTACTGGGGCTATACGAGCAGATGGCCATCGGCTCCAACCTGATTCTAGACCCAACCGTGCAGAGCTACTGGCTGGTGGATTCGGTGGTATACCGCCTGCCGCCGGTCATGGAAACCCTGAGCCAGATACAGGGCATCGGGGCCACGGTCTTGCAGTCCAAGCAGCTCACCGCAGAGCAGGAAAGACGGCTGAACGGGCTTCTGGCCTCGCTGGTCAATCGGGGCACCGGCTTCGGCGAGGTGGCCTCGGTGACGGCAGCCCTCGAGCGCTCGGTACAGAACGCCCTGGCCAGCAACCCCTCGCTGGGCGAGAGCCTGCAGGAGCAGGTGGGCGCGGCCCGGGCCATCACCGAGTCGGCGGTTGAGCTGACCCGCCGGGAGATACTGAGCAGGCGTTTTGGCCTCGAGCCCACCTTTTACTTCGATCAGCTTAGCCGCCCCATTGAGGCCTACTTTGCCGTACAAACCGCCGCCCTGAACCAGCTCAACAACCTGCTCGATCAGCGCTTAGGGCAGTTGGTCAACGGGCAGGTGTTGAGCCTGTTCATCGTGGTGGCCACCCTGATGCTATCCCTCTGGCTGATCGTAGGGGTTTTGCGCTCGATTCTGGCCCCGGTGCAAGAGCTCACACGGGTTGCCCAGCACATCGGGCAGGGCAACCTTTCCACCCTGGCCCACCTGCGCTCCAACGACGAGCTGGGGCTGGTCAGTAGAACCCTGAACCAGTCCATCCTTACCCTGCGCACCCTGCTGGAGCAGCAAGAAGCAGAGCGCCAGCGCGGCCTGCGGCTGCAGGAAAATGTGCGACGCTTCCTGGATGTAGCCACCAAAATCGCCCAGGGCGACCTTACCGAGCGCGGCGAGGTCACCGACGATGTGCTGGGCAACGTGGTGGATGCGGTAAACCTGACCGTTGAGGAAATCGCACACCTGCTCAAAGAGGTCAGGCAAGCCGCCGAGTCGGTCAGTCAGAGCGCCATGCAGATGGATCAGCTCACCGCTTCTATCGCTTCCGGGGCCCTCTTGCAGGCCCAGGAGGTAAGCCAGGTACAGCAACAGACCCAAATTGCCGCCAAGAACATCCGGCAGATGGCCCAAAGCGCAAGCATCACCGCGGAGGCCGCTCTTCGCACCCTCGAGTCGGCCCAGCTAGGCCGCCAGGCCGTGACCCAGACCCTCTCGGGCATGAGCGATATCCGCAGGGAGATGCAGGCCATCGCCGAGAACATCGCCGCGCTGGCTGCACGCTCGGCCGAGATCGAGAGCATCACCAGGGTGCTCGAGGATTTCGCCTCGCAAACCAACCTGCTGGCCCTCAACGCCTCCTTCGAGGCAGCGGGGGCCGGGGCCGCGGGCCGCCGCTTTGCCATCGTCGCTGAGGAAATCCGTAAACTGGCCGAAGACTCAGCCCGCGAGACCAGCCGGGTCAACAACCTGGTGCAGCAGGTACAGACCGATATCAGCCGGGTGGTGGAGCTGGTTCGCGAAGGGGTGCGCGAGGTGGAGACCGGTTACGGCACAGCCAACAGCGCCGGGAGCCGCCTCGAGGAGATTGCCCGACTGGCTGAGCAATCGGCCAGCCTGGCCCAGGAAATCTCGGGCCTGGCCCAGAGCCAGGTGGCCGTGGTGGAACGGGTCGATCAGGCGGTGCAAAAAATCACCCAGACTGCACAAAAGACCGGGGCCGAAAGCCAGGAAGGCCGTCAGTCCGCGGAGGCCATGCGGGTGCTGGCCCAGGAACTCTCTAGAAGCCTGGGTCGCTTCCGCCTGCCCGACTAGGAGCTGCTATGTCTGCCGCAACCGTACCCGATCTGCTGCAAAGCTTTCTGGAAGAGGCCTGGGAGACTGTAGCGGTCTTCGAGCAGGCCGCCGAGTTCCTGGCCATCAAACGCCACGAACCCCTGGTGGTTATGGCCCATCGCCTCAAGGGCTCGGCGGGGTTGTACGGTTTTCCCCAGATCGCCAACCTGGGCGCCCTGGCTGAGCGCATCCTGGAGGCTGCCCCCCGCTATACCGAGCAGCAGCAGGCCAAGGTGGTCGAGTTCGTAGGCCAGCTTACAGCGGTGCTCACCACTGCGCTGGAGAACATCGCCATTCACGGCCAGGAAGGTCGCGTGGGCCTCGAGCTCGGTCGTCTGGGAGCGGCTGCTCTAATCCAGGAGCTGGCCGCGCTCAACCCCGAAGCCTTCGTTAGCGATGAGCCCGAGGAGGCCCCACAAGCCTCCCCCCAGACCCCGGGGGGGGTGGTGGAAGAATTGCAGGCATTCTATCGGCAAAACGCCGAGTTCTGGGAGTTCTTCGCCCCCGAAACCCTCGAGAACCTCGACCACGTAACCCATGCGCTGACCGGTTTACAAACCGGCGACGAAAACGGCGAGCACCTGCGCGCTTTGTTCAGGGCGATGCACACCGTCAAAGGGGCGGCCTACTCGGTGGGCTGCAAGCCGATTGGGGCCCTGGCCCACCAGCTCGAGGATCTCTTGGTAGCGGTGCGCGAGGGCCAGACCCCCTGGAGTGAGCAGATCGCCCACCTGGTGCTGGAAGGTTCGCAGGTATTGAGCCAGATGCTCGTGGTGGCCGAGGGCAAAGATCCCCAAGCTGCTCTAACCCTCCACCAGCAGCTTATCGACCTGCAAAACCGGCTGGCCCTGCTGCTCAACCGGGAGCCGCCCACCCCCGCCCCAGCCCCGGCCGCGCCGGCCCCACCCAGCACCCCTGCTCCACAAACCCGTCCCAGCAGCACGGCATCGGTGCGGGTGAGCCTCGAGCGCCTCGATGCCCTGCTCAACCTGGCCGGTGAGACCCTGGTGGCCCGCTCGCGTTTGGAGCTGCTGGCCCAGCGCTTCGAGGAGATGGATCAGCTCCTCGAAATGGCCCGCCAGCGGCTGATGCGCACCACCGCCGACTTCGAGGCCCGCTACCTCAACCCCAGGCTCTCGCTGGCCCAGGAAACCCAGGCATCCCAGCCCCAGAGCACCCTGGGCAAAACCGTTCAGGAACTGTTTACCGAGCTCGAGTTCGACCGCTACGACGACCTCAACATCCTGGCCCGCTCCATCCAGGAGATGACCAGCGACCTGGCCGAGGTGCGCAACAGCCTTAGCGAGCAGATCAAAGCCTTCCGCCAGGAAACCGAGACCTTCGCTAAACTCTCACAAGAGCTGCGCAACGAGGTGGGCCGGGCCCGGCTCATCCCCATCGGCCGCTTTTACCAGCGCCTCACCCGCCAGGTACAACAAATCGCCGGTGAAAAGCAGGTACAGCTCCTCTTTCAAGGGGAGCAGGTCGAGATCGACTCCGTGCTGCTCGACGGCCTTTCAGAGGCGCTGCTCCACCTGGTCAACAACGCCGTAATTCACGGGATTGAAAGCCCCGCAGAACGCCTCGCCGCCGGAAAAACACCCAAGGGCACCCTGACCATCCGCACCCAGCCGCAGCGCGGTGCCCTGGTGCTGGAGATCAGCGACGACGGGCGGGGTATCGACCTCGAGGCCGTCAAGCAAAAAGCTGTCGAGAAGGGCCTGCGCACCCAGGCCCAGGTAGAGAACATGCGCCCGGAGGAAGCCCTGGAACTCATCTTCCTCCCCGGCCTTTCTACCGCTCCGGTGGTTTCGGATGTGGCCGGACGCGGGGTGGGCATGGATGCCGTCGCAACCACCATCCGCCGCTTGCGCGGCGACCTAACCGTAGAAACCCACAGCGGCCTGGGCACGACCTTTCGCTTACGCATACCGCAAAGCCTGGTGGTCTCGGACATCCTGGTGCTGCAAACCGGCGGGCAGACCCTGGCCCTGCCCCGCGAAAGCCTGGTCACCCTGCTCACCGCGCCTGCCAGCCAGGACGAGGTGGCCTACGAAGGGAAGGCCGTTCCCATCAAGCACCTGGGCGAGCTGCTGAGGCTACCCCCGGCTGAGTCGGAAGAGTATGCGCTGGCCGTGGTGGAAGGCCGCGGTGGCAACTTGGTTGCCCTGGCTGCTGAGCGCTTTATAGGCCTGCAACAGGCCTTGGTCAAGCCCCTCCCAGGCCCTCTTTCCGAACTGCCCCACCTCATCGGCGCCACCGTCTCGCCCACCGGCCAGGTGATTCTGGTACTGAGCCCCAGCGGTCTCCTCAGCCTGAACACCACCCTGCCCACCCAAACCCCCATCAAAGCCTCGCTCAACCGGCGCCTGCCGGTTCTGCTGGTTGACGACTCACTCTCGGTGCGGAAAGTGGTGGCCCAGATGCTGCGCAAAGCCGGCCATCAGGTTGTCACGGCTGCGGACGGACAGGAAGCCCTCGAGCTTTTAGAGCAGCAACCTTTCCAGGCCGTGGTGACCGACCTCGAGATGCCCCGCATGTCGGGTTTCGAACTGCTGGAGGAGGTGCGACGCCGCCCCAACCTGGCCCACCTGCCCATTGCGGTGCTGACCACTCGAGCCTCAACCAAACACCGCGACCTCGCTGTTGAACTCGGTGCAAATGCCTATCTAACCAAGCCCGCCGACGAGGTAGAATTGGGCCGGTTCTTGCAAGAGATATAGTCATATGCTCCAAGAGGCTCGCTTGAAAAAGGAGATTTATCGATGAAAGCCCTGATCCTGACCGGTCAACCCAAGCGTGGTGTCGCGCTCAAAGACAGCTTTGTGCTGTCGGGGTTTGATGTCCAGGTTGAGGACAGCGCCCTCTACGCCATGACCCTTCTGGAACGCCACCGACCCGACGTCATTGTCAGCACAGCCTCGCTGAGCGACCTGGCAGGTGCCGAGTTTTTCGAGATGGTGCGCTCCGACCCACAGCTTGCTCTGGTTCCTTTTGTTTTGCTCGATCACACCACCCCGGCCAAAGTGGGCGACCTCGACCTGGTGCTGCCCCCCGACACACCAGCGGCTGAAGTGGTGCGCAGCGCCTATAAGCTTATCCTCGAGCTAACCCGTAAAACCCACGCCCCCGAAGCTGCCAACCCGGCAACCCAGGGTATACAAGGACGACTGGGCGACATGAGCCTGTTTGAACTGGCCCAGTGGCTGGCTAAATCGGCCAAAACCGGCCGGCTTCGGGTCGAGGTCGAGGGGGAGAGCGCCAGCTGGCTCTTCAGTAAAGGGCAGCTCATCCACGCCGAGTACGCCGGCAAGAGCGGTGAAGATGCTGTGCTGCACCTGCTGCTTCAGGTTGAAAACCGGCCCAGCGGCCATTTCCACTTTGAACCCCTCACCGAAGCCGATTTTTTCCTGGAGCCCATCACCATTCGCAAAAGCACCGACCAACTGCTGCTTTCAATGGCTGTCGAGATGGATCACCGCCAGCAAGGCATCAATTGATGCTGCATAAAAACCAGCCCGGCGCCCGCCTTTGGGCGGGTGTTTTGGCTAGGGCTCGAGCCCTATGAACCGCAATGGCGCCGGGTAAACAGCCTGCACAGTTAATCCCACCCCTTCATCAGCGAACAACAAGGCAGAACTGCGAATTGATCGGGTGGCCTCCTCCAGAACTCACCATGTTCGTACACCAGATGGCTTACCCTAAGCACGGCGTGATGGTCACACATCACCACACCCCATCGCAGATAGCTCTACCATTAGGGTAGTTATGCAAGGATCCAAAGTTTTAGTTGTTGACGACAGCACCAGCGTGCGAAAGGTGCTTGAGAAGCTTTTGTCGTCGCGCGGCCTGGTGGTCACCACCAGCGAGTCGGCCGAGCAGGGCCTTGATGCGATCAATCACCACGCCCCCAACCTGGTTATCGCCGATGTGGTAATGCCCGGTATGAGCGGCTTTGAGCTATGCCAGATGCTCAAAACGCAGGCCTCAACTCAAAACATCCCCGTCATTCTAATTTCCGGCATCATCAACGAGAGTGTGGTCACCCAAGCCCAGCAGGCAGGGGCCTTCGACGTAGTCTCTAAGCCGTTTACACCCGACGACCTCTTTCCCAAAATTGAACGTGCCCTCAACGCTGCCAAGCAGTCAAATCAAGCCAGGGATGAGGCCGTCCCGGTTGCAAGCCAGCCCTCAGCACCGCTGCCACCCATCACCGCACCGGTTAGTCAGCCCCCCGCACCCCCTCCCCCACCGCCGGCGCCGGCAGTACACACAGACCCACAGCCAACCCCTTCATCGCAGGCCCTGCTCAACGAACTACAGCCCTTTCTGGATAAGCCCGAGATTGAGAGCGTCTTTGTCGTGGGTAGCGGCGGCCAGCTATTAGCCTGGCTGGGCCAAACCCTGGATGAACCCGATCTGCTGGCCACCTACATACACACCCTGCTCTCCATCAGCAGCGTCATGGGCGAAAAATACCACCTCTCCTCGGTGCAAAGCCTGAACCTCGAGTACCTGGGCAAAACCGTCATTGTCAGCCGCATCAGCGATAAGGCCTCCTTGGTGCTCTTGCTGCGCGGCACCGGCGGGACGGGCGTTATTCGCTACCTGGTGCTTAAACAAATGCCCCAGCTAAAAGCCGTACTAAGCAGCTAGACGCGCTTTTCTCCTACAGGGGGCGGCCAGCCCCCTGCTTTTTTTGCTCAGGGGGTGTTGACAGATTTCAGGGTATTCGGTACTCTCTTCGTTGCGCCGCGATAGGAAGCAGGCGCGAGGATCATGAAAAAGGGGTAGTAGGGAGTAGGAAGGAAGTCCATCCCAGGCTTCTATTTGCGGTAGCGGTAGAGGTGTCATGGGGTGGGTTGGAATAGGCCTTATCTTCGGGGGTAACCCTGAGGAGGAGAGAAGGTCAAGATAGAACGGGCACACGGTGGATGCCCTGGCACCTAAGCCGATGAAGGACGTGATTACCTGCGAAAAGCCCGGTGGAGCTGGTAGTAAGCGTTGATACCGGGATGTCCGAATGGGGGAACCCGGCCTGTGGGAACACAGGTCACCACCTATGAGGTGGGGGGAACCTGGGGAACTGAAACATCTAAGTACCCAGAGGAGAAGAAAGAGGAATCGATTCCCTGAGTAGCGGCGAGCGAAAGGGGAGGAGCCTAAACCGTTGAGCGTGCTCAGCGGGGTTGTGGGGCTGGCGGTATCGAAGCGGAAGTCTAGTCGAAGGGTTTTGGGAAAGCCCACCATAGAAGGTGAAAGTCCTGTAGACGAAAGGCGGAGGCTAGTAGCCAGTACCCGAGTAGCCTGTGGTTCGTGGAGCTATGGGTGAATCTGCGCGGCCCACCGCGTAAGGCTAAATACTCTAGGTGACCGATAGCGGACCAGTACCGTGAGGGAAAGGTGAAAAGAACCCCGGGAGGGGAGTGAAATAGAACCTGAAACCGTGTGCTTACAAGCAATCAAAGGACTATACAGGTCTTTTGGTGTGCCTATTGAAGCATGAGCTGGCGACTTACGGTAGTCGGCGAGCTTAAGCCGGAAGGCGGAGGCGTAGCGAAAGCGAGTCCGAACAGGGCGTGTAGTCGGCTGCCGTAGACTCGAAACCCAGAGAGCTAGTCCTGGCCAGGCTGAAGCCGAGGTGACACTCGGTGGAGGGCCGAACCGGTGGGAGATGCAAATCCTTCGGATGAGCTGGGGTTAGGAGTGAAAAGCTAACCGATCTGGGAGATAGCTAGTTCTCCTCGAAATGACTTTAGGGTCAGCCTCGGATGCTTATTTGGGCCTGTAAAGCACTGATAGGGCTAGGGGGCCTACCAGCCTACCAAACCCTTTCAAACTCTGAAGGGTCCGAAATGGAGTCCGGGAGTGAGGGCACGAGTGCTAACATCCGTGTCCAAGCGCTGGAACAACAGAGACCGCCGAATAAGGTCCCCAAGTACAGGTTAAGTGGATAAAGATGTGGGGTTGCCCAGACAGCTAGGAGGTTGGCTTAGAAGCAGCCATCCTTTAAAGAGTGCGTAATAGCTCACTAGTCGAGTGACCCTGCGCTGAAAATGATCGGGGCTCAAACCTGTCACCGAATTCGCGGACTTAGCCGGGCTTTGCCTGGTTGAGTGGTAGAGGAGCGTTCCCTATGCCGATGAAGCCATACCGTGAGGAGTGGTGGAGGTACGGGAAGTGCGAATGCCAGCATGAGTAACGATAAAAGGGGTGGGAATCCCCTTCGCCGTAAACCCAAGGTTTCCTACGCGATGGTCGTCATCGTAGGGTTAGGCGGGGCCTAAGGATAAGCCGAGAGGCGAGGCCGACGGACAACTGGTTAATATTCCAGTCCTACTACGCAGTGCGATGGGGGGACGCTTTAGGCTAGGCGAACCGGAGCCATGGAAGAGCCCGGACAGAAGCCCAAAGGGGACTATAGGCAAATCCGTAGTCCATTACCGGTGGGTGGTGTGGAAGCCGCAAGGTGACAACTCGCCGAAGCCATGGAGCCGAGAAAAGCCTCTAAGCATAACTGCGGAGTACCCGTACCGTAAACCGACACAGGTGGGTGGGTGTAAATGCACCAAGGCGCGCGGGAGAACCCTCGCTAAGGAACTTTGCAATCTAGCCCCGTAACTTCGGGAGAAGGGGTGCTCAAGGTGGCGCCGCGTGCGGCGCCATGGAGAGCCGCAGTGAATAGGCGCTGGCGACTGTTTACCAAAAACTCAGCTCTGTGCGAACACGTAAGTGGAAGTATACGGAGCGACGCTTGCCCGGTGCTGGAAGGTCAAGGGGAGGGGTGCAAGCCCTGATCCGAAGCCCCAGTGAACGGCGGCCGTAACTATAACGGTCCTAAGGTAGCGAAATTCCTTGTCGGGTAAGTTCCGACCTGCACGAAAAGCGTAACGATCAGCGCGCTGTCTCAGCGAGGGACCCGGTGAAATTGAACTGGCTGTGAAGATGCAGCCTACTCGTGGCAGGACGAAAAGACCCCATGGAGCTTTACTGTAGTCTGGCCTTGAGATTCGGCCGTTTCTGCGCAGGATAGGTGGGAGCCTATGAAGCCGGGGCTTTGGTCTCGGTGGAGGCGACGGTGAGATACCACCCTGAGACGTCTGGATTTCTAACCCGTTGACGGGGACAGGGCTTGATGGGCAGTTTGACTGGGGCGGTCGCCTCCCAAAAGGTAACGGAGGCGCCCAAAGGTTCCCTCAGGTGGGACGGAAACCCACCAGAGAGCGCAAGGGTAGAAGGGAGCCTGACTGTGAGGCCTGCAAGCCGAGCAGACGCGAAAGCGGGGCCTAGTGAACCTGTGGTTCTGTGTGGAAGGGCCATAGATCAACGGATAAAAGTTACCCTGGGGATAACAGGCTGATGATTCCCGAGCGTCCATAGCGGCGGAATCGTTTGGCACCTCGATGTCGGCTCGTCACATCCTGGGGCTGAAGAAGGTCCCAAGGGTTGGGCTGTTCGCCCATTAAAGTGGCACGCGAGCTGGGTTCAGAACGTCGTGAGACAGTTCGGTCTCTATCCGTCACGAGCGCAAGAAGGTTGAGGGGGGCTGCTCCTAGTACGAGAGGACCGGAGTGGACGTACCGCTGGTTTTCCTGCTGTTCTTCCAAGGGCATATGCAGGGTAGCCAAGTACGGGAGAGATAACCGCTGAAAGCATCTAAGCGGGAAACTTGCCCCAAGATGAGCCTTCTCACGGAGTCAATCCGGTAAGGACCCCGGTAGAATACCGGGTGGATCGGCGGGAGGTGTACGCGCAGCGATGCGTTGAGCCGACCCGTGCGAATCGTCCGAGGTCTTGACCTTTATGCACTGATCTGGATACCCCTTCCCTCCCCTACCCCTTTTCGATCCAACTTTGAAATGTAAAACATTGGAAACCTCTGTGCTCATAGCGGCATGGTACCACCCGTTCCCATTCCGAACACGGAAGTGAAACGTGCCTGCGCCGATGGTACTTGGCTCGAAGGGGCCTGGGAGAGTAGGGCAGTGCAGAGGTTTTTTTCTTTGCGGGAATAGCTCAGTTGGTAGAGCACAACCTTGCCAAGGTTGGGGTCGCGGGTTCGAGTCCCGTTTCCCGCTCCAAATAACTACTTACCCCCCCTCAGTTTTGAGGAGGGGGTTTTTATTTGCCACCATCCATTCCACCAGGTGTTTACCCGTGTTCAAGGTTTGCAGGGCCAAAAGATGGGCCACCAGCTCCTGATCCAGCTCGGGCTCCCAGCGCAAGCTCTCCACTGCGCTGAGGGTCATGCTAACCATCAAGTCGGCCATGAAACCGGCCTGGGGGCGTCCGCCTTTGGGCAAATTGAGTGGCTCAACCACCCGTGTAAGATAGGAAACAAGGTCGCTGCGAAGACCTTGCTGCACTCGAGACAGCGCCCGGCCCAAAGGTGAGGGATCACGGAAGTAGCGAATCAGCAGCTCCACAAACACCCACTGCTGCTGTAGTTCAGTGAGCAGCCTGCGGTACTGCGCCTTGACCAGGTGGTAATCACCAGCACCCTGGGAACCCAGCAGCGCCAAACCCTCAGCCAGGCTGGCCCGTATCTTCTCCCCTATTCGTTCGGCTGCCACCGAGATGCAGGCCTCGAGGCTATCGAAGTGCGCATAAAAGCCCGACTGCACAATACCCACCTCGCGGGCCAACCGGGCTGTAGAGACCGCGCTCAGACCCTCTTGGCTCAAAATACGCACTGTAGCCTCGATCAGCTTTTCGCGAGTGATCTCACCATGAGGGCGTTTTTTGCGTTTCCCCGTCATAAAGTCGGTTCAATCTTAATATACGTTTAACCTAAAGCCCGGATTGTTGGCGGCCATTAAGTGATTGCGCTATCATTTTATTCGATGTGGTGATTGGCTACCACTTGAGGAGTGATTTATGGAAAAGCCGCTGCTGAAACCTTTGCTGCTGTTGAGTCTGCTGGCTGTGCTTGCTGCTTGCGGCGAACAGCCCACCCGTGAACCCCTCAGCCGGGAAGATGCCCAGGAGCTCAAAAGCAATGTCCTGGAAGCCAATAAGTACCTGGTGGCTGCCCTGGGCAACCCCACCAACATGGTAACCACCAGCGCGGTTGGGGGCCAGGTCTTCCCGGCTCCCGTAGCCAGCCTGATTCTGGCCTCGGGGCTCGATGCGCAAAGCATCAGTTGTAGCGCCAGCACCACCCCCTCCAACCCGCAAGACCAGGATCAGGACAGCATCCCTGTGCAAGCCACCTTTGCCGTGGACTGCAGGGTAGAAAGCACCTATCTAAAAGGGAAGATCACACTCCAGGACAAAGACGATAACGACCCCAAAAGCGGCTATGTCTTGAACACCGATCAGTACGAGTTGAGCTTCAACACCGGTACAGCCAACCAGACGGGTCTCAAGCTTGACCTCGACCTCGAGGTCAACCGCAAAAACCCCAACTACGACATCCGCTACAACTTCTACTTTGAAGCCTACAAACCAGGCAAGCGCTACAGCCAGCGCTACAACTACACCGCTGCATACATACCCGATGACCCGGAGCGTCCTTTTGTGGGCGGCACCTTCAACTACAGCGGGGCGCTCGAGTACCGCACCCCCAGCCGCTACTACCTGCTCCAGGGCCTCGCCACCAACCTGAAGTACCTTCAGAGCTGCCGCGCCACCTTTGTGGGCGGCAGCTTTAGCCTGACCGATAGCCGCGGCAACCGTCTGGATGTGGTATACAACGGTTGCAACAACGTAACCGTCACCTACAACGGCGAAGCTCTATAACCCCAGCCCCACCACACCCCGCAATACTGGCGGGGTGTTTTTTGTTTACAATCCTGTGCAATGTACGAACTCGAGGCCACCTATCGAATCCAATCCACCCCAGAAAAGATCGAAGCCAGGGCCCAGGCCCTGGCCATTGAACAAAGCATCGAGATGCCCCCCACCGCCGTACGTCAGCCCGAGCTGCTGCAAAAGGTGCTGGCCCAGGTGGACTCCATCCAGGAGGCCGGGGCGGGGTATTTCCGGGTTGTGCTGCGCTTTGCCGAACAGACCACGGCATTCGAGACAACCGGCCTGCTCAACGTGCTTTTTGGCAACTGCGCTTTACAAGAGGATGTCGAGTTGCTAGACCTAAAGCTGCCACCCAGCCTGCTCTCGCTGTTTGCGGGCCCGCGCTTTGGTATCGCCGGACTGCGTCAACTGGCCCAGGTGGAAGGCCGCCCCCTGACCTGCACCGCTCTTAAGCCCCAGGGCCTCTCCCCCACCCAGCTCGCCGAGCTGGCCTATACCTTTGCCCTGGGGGGCATTGACATCGTCAAGGACGACCACGGCCTCACCAACCAGCCCACCGCGCCCTTTGCCGAGCGGGTGCCGGTCATTCAAGAGGCCATTGCCCGAGCCAACGCCGAGACCGGCGGCCACACCCTGTACGCCCCCATGCTGACCGGCGGCCCCAAAACCCTGCACCGCCACCTACGCATCGCCCGGCAGGCCGGGGTTAAGGTGATCCTCACCGCTCCCATGCTGCTGGGCCTGGCAACCTTTCAGGAGCTGGTCGAAGACCTGGGCCTGGCGGTGCTGGCGCATCCAGCTTTTGCTGGACTTCGTATCAGCCCCCCTCTGATGTTTGGCAAGCTCTTCCGGCTTCTGGGGGCCGACGCGGTGATCTTTCCCAACCATGGTGGGCGCTTTGCCTACAGCCCGCAAACCTGCCTGGCGCTGGCCCAGGCTGCTCGAGCCCCCTGGGGCCATATCCGCCCAGCCCTGCCGGTGCCGGCAGGGGGCATGACCGTGGAGCGGGTGGAGGAAATGCTGGGGTTGTATGGGCTCGAGACCATGCTCTTAATTGGCGGCGACCTGCTGGCCGCTAAAGACAACCTGCTGGAACGAACCCGCCAGTTTGTGCAAAAAGTAGCGGTCAGCACAGGGAAGGTATAGCCGTTAGAATGAGGCGGTATGACCTCGAGCAATGTCAAGGCCAAGCGAGCCGCGCGAAAGTACACCTGGGAGGGCGTGGAGGTGCGGGCCTACAAATCGGAAGGAGCGGCCCCTTTCAAGGACGTTACCCGTCAGGTGTTGTTTGACGACCCCCACCTGGCCGCCCAGTGGCGCTACTTCGAGGTAGCCCCTGGCGGCCATACCACCCTCGAGCGCCACCAGCACGTGCACGCGGTGATGGTCATCCGGGGGCGGGGGGCCTGCTTGGTGGGGAACGAGGTCTTCCCCCTCGAGCTGCACGATCTCGTTTATGTGCCGCCCCTCACCTGGCACCAGTTCCGCGCCACTCTGCACGAGCCGCTGGGCTTCTTGTGCCTGGTCAACACCGAGCGCGACCGGCCCGAGCTGCCCGGCCCAGAAGAGCTGGAACAACTCCGGGCAAACCCCCAGGTGGCCGCTTTTATCCGGGTTTGAGCAGGGCCCTACTCCAGGGGACAGCCCCAGCGCGGCCCCTGCCAGGCCGGGGGCCGTCGTAGCTCAACCCGGTAGGCGCCGGCGGCCCCATCCGGCTGGGCCAGCAGGCTGAGGTCTTGCGGGCCTTTGTTGTAGCGAAGGCGCAGATAAGGCCCCCCGAACGCAGCCACGCCCAGGTATTCCTGACAGACTTCCCGCCAGCCTGCTTCCTGTAACTGACGGCTCCAGATCTGGCCCAGGCGCTCGAGGCTGTCAAAACCACGGAAGCGCACCACGCGCACAGCGCCTTCCCGCTGCTCGAGCAGATCGGCCTCGAGCAAGTAAACCGGCGGTTCGTAGGAAAGAATCACCACCCTACCACTGCTCGAAACGATACGCCCGCCCTGGATGTTGACCCAGGAGCCTACCCCACAGGCACAGAGCAGCAAGAGCCAAACCCACCTCCACATAACCCATCTTCAATTTTCCCCTTATCAAAAACCCTACCGTTTTTCAATAGGGGAATGTACAAACCTAGCTAGCCTGGGAGGGCTACTGGGCATGGACTCAACCCTCAAGGCCCACGGCCTATCAGCCAGAGCACCAACCCCACCACCAGCAACCAGAGCCACCAGCGGCCTCTTAGCAAAGGTCTACGCTCCGGCATGGGCAGTGGGGCTCCCGGTGTGGATGCGTGTGGAGGTCGCGTCACAGGCCGCATCTGTAGGCGCTGGCCCTGCTTGATGTGGTAGACCGCTTTGTCGATCTGGCCCTTCTTGCGGTAAGCCGCACCCAGGTTGTGGTGGGCCAGGGCATAGTCGGGGTTTAGCCGAAGCACCTCCTGGTACAGCCGGATGGCCTCATCGGTCTGGCCGGCCTCGAGGGCCAGGTTAGCCAGGTTGGTCTGGGCCCTAAAGTGGCGGGGGTCGGCCTGCAGCGCAGCCTCGAAAGCCTGCCGGGCCTGCGCGCGGTCGCCGTGCGAAATGCACACCAGCCCCAGCACCGCCCAGGCCTCCGCCCCCAGGTGGGGGTCGGTCAGATAGGCCCTGATCTGCTGCTCGTCCTCGGCTTCGAACGCCTGAATGGCCGCCCTGGCCTGCACCACATCCAGATAGCCCTGCACCAGGTCGCCGTCCTGCTCCAGCACCTTTAGGGCCCTGCCATATTCCTTCAGGCGCAGCCAGTCGCGCAGCTCGAGCAGCACCGCCAGCCCGTCGGCGTCGCCCGCTTCTCCCGCCAGAATGCGGCTGCGGGCCTCCTCGTAGCGCCCCAAGCGAATCAGTTCGTTCACCTCGTTATCCATAAAGCCCATCTACTGTGCCATTGTATCCAGCGATCCACCGCCCCGCCCAAACCACGTAACGCTTCGGGCCCTGGGTTGGGTCAAATTCCACACGCCCTGTAAAAACACGGGCTATACTAAGCCCTGGAGTTCGGGAATCGGCCCGCTCCCTCGAGGCTCTAAGCTTTATCTGCACTACGCAATACCGCACCCATACCATATCCCGGTGCGGAACCCTTAGGAGAAGTACCATGAAGAAATCCGGTTTCACCCTCATCGAGCTCCTCATCGTCATCGCCATCATTGGCATCCTGGCCGCCGTGCTGATCCCCAACCTGCTGCGCGCCCGTGCTGTTGCCAACGACCGCGCCGCCCAAGCCTACGCCCAGAACGTCTACAAAGCGGCCCAGGCTTATCTGGCCGAAAACGTCAACGTTACCACTGTTCCCATCGCCTGCACGGGTGGCTACACGGCTGGCCAATACAACGTACCAAACCCTGGTAGCTTCATTACGAGCTGCAGTGTCGCCTCAAACGGTGCTAGCGTGTCTGTAAGCTACACCGGCGGCACCCAAACCTCCATAACTGTAGGCCAGTAAACCCCACACCTAGGCAAAGCCCTGCCGTCTGGCAGGGCTTTGCGCTCAAAAGGCCATGAAAACTCAAAGAGGTTTCACCCTCGTCGAGTTACTGATCGTCATCGCCATCATCGGTATACTGGCGGCCACCCTGATCCCCAACCTCATCACCGCACGCCGGGTTGCAATAGACCGCGCCGCACTGGCATACGCCTCTATTGTCTACAGGGCAGCCCAGGCTTACATTGGAGAAAACCCGTCCGCTCTGGTACCGGCTGGCACATGTATCTCAGGTGCCAACTTTGGCGGCTACGTGGTACCTCCGCCAAGCAGCGCCCTTGTGGTTACAAGCTGCACCTACAACAACCAAGCCTCCCAGGTAACCGTCACGTATTCTGGTGGTGTACGACCCTCAGTAACCATCGGCTACTAAACACCAGGCCGCTTGTTGGTTAGTGGTGCCCTTGGCGCCACTAACTTTTTGTGATCCTGGCCATTCCTCTCGCAGCCACAGATGGTCACAGGTAGAATCAGCAGTATGCACCTTTCAAAAAAACCGGCCTATCCCTGGCTGCTTTTTATATTTGTTCTGGTTTATCCCCTTCTATTCTTTCCCGGAACCCTTTTTGGAAGACCCCCCGTCATCACGCCACTCGATAACATCATGGCTTCCGAACAGTTTTTATACCTACCCAAGCTGCTCTTCCTCCTAGGAGTGGGGGTTTTGGGATTGTTGGAGGTGCGCCGCCTGATCGCCCCATCAACATTTTTGCTGTTAATATCTTTGCACCTCGTGCTTGCTGTCCTGAGCACCCTAAACGCCCGTGATAGCCTGGCTTTCAATCTTCTGGGGCCCAGCCAGCGCTTTGATGGAATCCTGTACCAGGCTGGCTTGTTTGCCGTTGGTGCGTTTGCCTACATAACGCTAAAATCAGCCCCCCAACACCTTCGATCCCTGGTCATCGCCTTGGTGCTAGGCTGCTCTATCCAGAGCGTGGTTTTGCTATTCCAAGGGCTTGGGGTGGACCCAATAACACCGCTCAGACTATGGGAAACACCCAATATCCCCCTGGGCACACTTGGCCATCCGGGCATGGCAGCAGCCTATTTACTCCCAGGTCTTTTGCTCGCATTGTGGTACAGCTTGATGGCTGAGGAGCAGCGTTATCGCCACTGGTGGTTTAGCGCGGCACTGCTCATAGCAACCGGGCTTGGTATAACCAGCAACGCCTCGGCCTTTTATGCCCTAATCGCCACTCTGGTGTTGGCAAACATCCTAAAAAGAAGCTGGAGGCTGCTGCTTTTAAGCTGCCTGCTGCTGTTGGCCGTATTGATACCTAGAACCTTCAGCAAGGATACCCAAAGCTACACAGACACAACCACCTTCCAAACCCGGCGTATCATCTGGCACATTGCTCTTCGCGCCATCTCAGAAACCCCTTTTCAGCCCATCTTGGGTGGCGGGCCCGATGCGCTGCGGTTAGCACAGCTCCGCAACCCCCCGCTCGATCTGCTTTTCAAGGAGTATGCCCTGGAGTTTGGATGGCCCAAAGATGCAATAGTAAAAAGGGCTTATATTAAGGAGGCCGACAGCGCAAATAAGGGCCTGCGTGACCGGTGGTTAGCCATCGAATTTGAGCAATTCGGTGGAAGTAAAAACGTAACCAAGGAGTATAGCTTTGCCATAGACCGGGCTCACAACTATATACTGGACCGTTGGCTGGCGTATGGTCTGATTTCTGTGGGCATCTGGCTGGTTCTTTTTCTCCGCCCCATTTACCAAAGCTTTTATCTACAGAACTGCTTTGGATGGGCATTTATAGCACTAATGATTTATTATTTAGCGTGGTTCCCTGTAATGCAGGTAGAGCCCATCCACCTGGTTTTACTCGCCGCTGCCTGGGCAAGACCACAACCACAGTAAGGGCTTACATACAGAACCAATATAGCCATGGCAAAGCACCATCGAATTCTGTTTGTGTTTGTCGCAGCAACCCTATTTGCCTGCCTGGCATGGTTATGGCAAGCGGTTTTCTCGCACTATGATGCCGCCCCTGCTGGCTTAATTGGCCTGGTGCTCATTTGTGTGGCACTCGTATTGCCTAAGATTCCGCTTGCCCTGTGGGCGTGGTGGGGGCTGGGTCTTCTAACCGTTTTTTGGAGTCTTACGCCCGGCAACACCCTGGTGTTGGGTCTGTGGGAGCTGGCTTATCTGGCAGCGTTTGCTGCAGGAACCTGGCTGGCAGGCCTGGTGGGGTTGAACATCGCTTTGTTGGGGTATGGGCTCCTGACCACCCTTACGCTGGCCTGGATGGGCCTGGTGATGTACTTTTCGGGCTCGAGCCACTATGTGGCCGGGGCCCAGGCCCTGGTGCTAATCCCGCTGGCTATGATGTGGCTGTTCCGCTCGAGGTGGCCCATATTAAGCGGCATCCTGCTGACAGGTGCTCTGTATTTAGCCTTGATGTCGGGGGCTCGAGCGGTCTACTTACCCCTGGTTTTTATCGTTTTGCTCATGGTTTGGCGGCTCTGGCGGGAAGGGATTCCCCTGCGGCAGATTATGCTGGTCTGCGCTCTGGTTGCCGCAGCTATAGTAAGCCTAGATACCGCCCTGCCTTTCTCCCCCATCCAAAACGCACTGGGCCTGAAGGCCACCCTGAGCAGGCAGGCGCAAGACCTGGGCGCGGAAGGTAGTATAGGCAGCCGCTTGCAGATGTGGGATCAAACCCTAAAGATCGCCCTGCAACACCCCATGGGCACAGGCAATGGTAGCTTTCGGGATACTTTAGCAGCGTATTTGCAGTATCCAGGCATCCTTTTCAGCAACGCCCACAACTACTACCTCGAGACCGCTGCCACCGGAGGCTGGCTTCGTTTACTGCTTCTGCTAGTGATACTGGTTTGGGCACTCTGGCATGGCTGGAACTCCCCTGCCTGGCCTTGGGCTTTGGGCGCTGCTGGGCTGTGGACAACCCTGGCCTTTGATGTTACGGGAATGTATCCCTCTGTAATGATGCTAGCCTTTGCCAGTTTGGGGGCGGTGCACAGTCAAATCAAAATCCCTCTGGTTTCAGCAGGTTCAAGAAGTATCAGGTTTGGTTGGATGGTATCGGTTGCGGGGCTAATCGCCACTATCGGTCTGGCTGCTTGGTGGTACTGGCCTTGCAAACATAACTGTGCGGTTAGTCGTTATTTAGGGTATCGCCCAGCCGTGCTGAACGAGCTCGAGCGGATTCCCGAAGCCCAGCAAAACAAGCTGTTGAGCGAGGCTGAAAGACTTAATCCCAAGAGCCTTTGGGTCTACCGAATCCGGCTTGAACGCGCTCGAGCCCCAGAGGAAAAGATGCAGCTTCTACAGCAGATTATCGAGGTTTTCCCTCTAGCCAACCCGATATATTATTTGCAGCTTGCTGAGCTAGCCACAGACCTCAATCAGCCAAGTAAAGCAATACAGGTATTGGAGTTGGGTTTAAGCCGGTTCCCCCCCGATTTCAAAGGTTATCAGTCTGGCAATTTTTTTGGCGCGCTCACACCTTCTTACGAAACCTGGCGCACCAAAGCACCTGAATTGCTCGAGCGCTTGAAATAGCGCTATTTAGCGCATGGGAAAACGGGCTTCGAGCACTTCTTTGCTGGCTCATCGAAACGCCTTGCCAGCCTCAGCCCTCTGGATTACCCTGGCGCAAGAGCACAGAGGTGAACTCCACAAAATCACCCAGGCGCTGTTCCAGGATGGCCTTGAGAATCGGCAGGGAAAGCGCTTGATAATCGTGTACCGCTATGTTGCGAAAGCCCACCATCTGCTGCATCCGGCGGGCCAACTCCGGGCCAATCAGACCCGCTTCCTGTAGGAGCCTAAAGGCATCGCGTGAGCTTTGGGGAAGCCCCAAACAGCGCAGACGCACCATGTACATCGCCAGGTCTATGGAGGCTTCGCAAGCCCGTAACAGATTGAGCACGATGGCATCTTGCCGGGTGTAGTTCTCAAACAGCTCTGCTTCGTGGCCTTGGTATTCCTCCCGAATGCGCTTCAAGCACCGTTCAATGGTTGCAATCTTTCCCAGAAGAACCTCATCCATAAACCCGCCCCCGGCGACGGATGTCTTCTATAATGGGCCGCCGCTCTTCTTGTAGGTTGGCATACTCTTTTAAGGCCCGGATTTCAAATAAATCACAGCGGAGCCGATCCGCGCAGAACGCGCGCCGGCCCTGTGACACCACAATAGCCCGCAGCAGCGGCGAGGCAGCGGCCAGGTCAACCAGGTCAACCTCGGTGGGTGGGTGGTTCTGGAAGGTTTCCTGGAGCGCTACCAACTCCTGGGCTAACGTGAACAAATCCCAGGGGTCGTAGGGCGCGGCACCCAAAACCGCGATGTCCAGGTCGCTATCGGGCTGGGCCTGTCCTCTGGCCTGGGAACCATACAGATAAATAGCCAGGGGCGACAAGCGCTGCTGAATGAGGGCGATAATGGATTCCAGGGTATCGCTGGATAGGGCAGCCACAAAGCTATTCTAACCCCGGTCAATTTGCTCTATAGTTTCGTTGAATCCAGCAGCGGGTCGGGGTGTTCGGCGTAGTCCCTCGCCATCTGCCGGTAGCCCTCGGCAAGCTCCCACTCGCGGAGCTTTTTCAACGCCAGTTGGATCACCTCACTGCGGCTGGAAAGCCCGTGTGTCTTCTGGTATTCCTCGGCAAACCGGAGTCACTCGGCGCTCAGACTGACGCTCACCTTCTGGCTTTGGTCTTGCTCGGTCACACCCGGATTATACCTACTGTCATAAGTAGCATTTACTACCTAGTATCGTCTCACAGTCTGTCCGCCCTCAAACCACCTTATCAGCACCACCCCCGCCAAAAAGCCTCCAATATGCGCCCAGAAGGCAATGCCCTCCTCGCCCATAAAATCGCCCACAAACTGAATCAGGAGCCAGTAGCCCAGGTAAATAACAGCGGGAACAGGCACAGGAATCCAGCCGATAAGCGAGAGAATCAGGGCGCGGGGGTAGAGCACAATGTAGGCCCCCAGCAGCGCCGAGATGGCCCCTGAGGCCCCAATCATGGGCACGTCGCTGGAAAAACCGCTCACCAGGCCCTGAATCAGGGCAGCGGCAACCCCACCCAGCAGGTAAAACAGCAGAAAGCGCCCGTGGCCCAGGCGGTCTTCGATGTTGTCGCCGAAGACCCACAAAAACCACATATTGCCCAGAATGTGCAAAAGGCTGCCGTGCAAAAACATGCTGCTGAAGAGCGTGATCCACTCGCCGAAAGGGTCGGCCACAAAGCGGGCCGGCACAAAGCCATAGGCCCCGATCACCACGGCAGGGTCGGTGAGGCCAAAGGTGTACACAAAGCCCACAAGGTTCAGCACCACCAGCAGATAGACCATATACGGGCGGCGGTGGGCCCGGTTGATGTCGTGCAGCGGGAACATGCTCCCAGGTTACAGCAAGAACAGCAAAAAACCCCCGCCAAGCGGGGGCTGGTATTGCGTTCGTGCCTTACGAGTTGACCCGTACCTCAATCCGGCGGGGCTGGGCGGCTTCGGCCTTGGGGATATCGAGGTAGAGGATGCCGTTTTTGAAGCTGGCCTCAATTTTGCCCAGGTCGTAGGTGTTGGGAATCACGAAGCTGCGCTCGAACTTGCCGTAGGCCCCCTCGAGCCGCCACTGGTTGGCATTTTCCGGCTTGTTGAAGGGGCGCTCGGCCCGGATGGTGAGGGTGTTGTTCTCAGCGGTTACCTCGACCTGCGAGGGCTCCACACCCGGCAGGTAAACGGCCAGGTGCACGCCCTGGGCGTCCTCGAGCGCGTCCACCAAGGGGGTATGGGCGCTTTCAGCGGTGGGGGTGAAAAAGTTGCGCAGCAGTGCGTTTTGCAGTTGTTCAATCTCGCGGAAAGGGTTGTATCGAATCATAGCAACCTCCTTTACGTAGAAAAGTATAAAACTTGAGTGTACTATTGTCAAGTAGTTTTAGTAGTTTATAGATTAGACCAGCCTGACGGATAGCCCTTCGGCCTGCGCCGCCCCGGCCTGGTCACGGTCTGCTGTCCAAAACTCCAGCGCCCCAACCTCGAGGCCGCTTACCCGAACCACCACCAGGGCCGTGGCCAGTTGTAGGGCATCGTAGGCCCGCAGCTTATAGCGCAAAAGGAGGCGTTTGGCCTCACGGTACACCGGGGGTTTGGGCGATACCAGGCGGTACTGCAGCGCGGTGTGAGCCTCCAACACCTCCACGGCCAGGCGCACCTCCTCCGCACTGAAAACCCCGCTTCGTTGCTTCATGCGGAAGGCGGAAACCGCCTCTACTGGGGTTAAGGCGCTTGTGAGTATCACCCTCGTCTCTTCCAGCCGGGCCACCACAGCCCCGGCCCCGGGCTCCTGGGGATCGTAGCGCTTGATGAGGGCCGAGGTATCCAGGTACGGAGGGATCACCGACCCTCCCGTCCCTCGATAACCGCCTGGGACAGCCCCAGTCTGCGCTTCCCTAAGCGTGCCAGATAAAGCTGAAAAACTTCCTGGGCTTTAGCCGGTGTGCAGGGGCGCTCCGGAAACTCCAGCAAGCCCTCCTGCGCCAGGTTGAGCAACACGGGGGCTTCTTCCTCCGGGAGAAGGTCGAGGCTCAGGCGAATGATTTCGGCCTCGGTACGCCCGGTCGCTTGCGCCAGACGCTTGAGCTTGGCGTCTTCTTCTGGTGTCAGGTAAACTTGCTTGCGGAGCATACATCATAAATATACATCAGGCCACCCCTCAGCGCTGGGGAGGGATGGCCTGTGCTCCACTGGAGGAGCCGCTTGCTAGAGGTGGGGCTGGAGTTTTTGCAGGAGCATATGCTTGGGCGCGGCCCCCACAATGCGCTCGACCGGCTGGCCGTTTTTGAACAGAATCAGGGTGGGGATGCCCTGCACGTGGTAGGCGCTCTGGGCCAGGGGGTGATGATCCACGTTCAGCTTGACCACCTTGAGCCGGCCTGCGTATTCGCGGGCGATCTCCTCGAGCACCGGGGCAATCATCTTGCAGGGCCCGCACCACTCGGCCCAGAAATCCACCAGCACCGGCACGCTGGCCTGAAGCTCGGGGGTGAGGCCCTGGGTGGCGTTCACCAGCCAGGGCAGGGGCTTTTTGCAGGCCCCGCAGACCGGAACCTGGCCCGCGGGGGGGTTACCCAGACGGTTTTTAGCGCCGCAATGGATACAGGTGGTGATGTTGTCGGATACAGCCATGGTTACTCCCATCAACAGGCGTCTGGGGCCTTGGCGACCCCAGACGGTATTTCCTTAGGCCACCGCGGCCTGACGCACCTCGAAGGTGAGGCCCAGGGGGCCGCTGCCCACGTACAGATGGGCGCCATCGGCCACCTCGCCCGCCAGAATCTTGCGCGAGAGGGGGGTCTCGAGTTCCCGCTGGATCACCCGCTTCAAGGGCCTAGCCCCAAAGACCGGGTCGTAGCCGCGCTGGGCCAGGAAGTCGAGGGCCTCTTGTGAGAGCTCGAGGGTAATCCGGCGTTCGGCCAGGCGCTTGCGCACCGCCTCGAGCTGGATCTGCACGATGGCCGCGATCTGCTCCCTGGCCAGCGGACGGAAGACCACAATCTCGTCGAGGCGGTTGAGGAACTCGGGGCGGAAGTGCTGCTGCAGCACCCCAAACACCCGCTCGCGGATGGTCTCGTAACTCTGGCCCGACTGGATGCCCTCGAAGATAAGGGGCGAGCCGATGTTGGAGGTGAGGATAATCACGGTGTTGCGGAAGTCCACCGTGCGGCCCTGGCCGTCGGTCAGGCGGCCGTCGTCGAGCACCTGCAACAGGACGTTGAACACGTCGGGGTGGGCCTTCTCGATCTCGTCGAAGAGGATCACCGAGTAGGGCCGGCGGCGCACCGCCTCGGTGAGCTGGCCGCCCTCCTCGTAGCCCACATAGCCGGGAGGGGCCCCAATCAGGCGGGCCACGGTGTGCTTCTCCTGGTACTCCGACATGTCAATGCGCACCATGTTCTCTTCGGTGTCGAAGAGGCTGGCGGCCAGGGTTTTAGCCAGCTCGGTCTTACCCACGCCGGTGGGGCCCAGGAAGAGGAAGGAGCCGATGGGTCGGTTGGGGTCTTTGAGGCCGGCGCGGGCCCGCCGGATGGCGTCGGCCACCGCCACGATGGCCTCGTCCTGGCCCACCACCCGCTTGTGCAGTTCGTCCTCGAGGCGCAGGAGCTTCTCGCGCTCACCCTCCATCAGCTTAGCCACTGGGATGCCAGTCCAGCGCGAGACAATGGCGGCGATGTCCTCCTCGGTCACCATGGGCCGCACAAACTGGGCCCCGGCCATGCGGTCGGCCAGTTCGTTGACCTCCTGCTCGAGCTTTGGCAGCTCACCGTAGCGGAGCTGGGCGGCTTTGTTCAGGTCGTAGGCCCGCTCGGCCTGCTCGATCTGGGTGCGCACCTCATCCAGGCGCTGCTGGGCCGCGCGGAGCTTCTGCATAATCTCGCGCTCGGCCTCCCACTCGGCCTGCTGCTTCTTGATCTCGGCCTCGAGCTCGGCGATTTCCTTTTCCAGCTCGCCCAGCCTGAACTTGCTCTCGGCGTCGGTCTCCTTTTTCAGGGCCTCGCGCTCGATCTCGAGCTGGAGCTTCCGGCGGTTCAGGGCATCAATGCTCTCGGGGCTGCTCTCGAGGGCCATGCGCAGCCGGGCCGCCGCCTCGTCCACCAGGTCGATGGCCTTATCGGGCAGCTTGCGGTCGGCGATGTAGCGGTGCGAGAGCTGGGCCGCCGCGATGAGCGCCGGGTCGGAGATGCGCACCCCGTGGTGCACCTCGTACTTCTCCTTGATACCGCGCAGGATGCTGACGGTCTCCTCGAGGCTGGGCTCGTCCACAAACACCGGCTGGAAGCGGCGCTCCAGGGCCGGGTCTTTCTCGATCTCGCGGTACTCGTCGAGGGTGGTGGCCCCGATCAGGTGTAGCTCGCCCCGGGCCAGGGCCGGCTTGAGCATGTTGCCTGCGTCCACCGCGCCCTCGGCCTTGCCGGCCCCCACCACGGTGTGAATCTCGTCGATGAATAGAATAATCTGGCCCGCGCTCTGCACGGTCTCCTGGATGACGGCCTTGAGCCGCTCTTCAAACTCGCCGCGGTACTTGGCCCCGGCCAGCAGCGAGCCCATCTGCAGGCTCACGATGCGCTTGCCCTTGAGCCCCTCGGGCACGTCGCCCTTCACGATGCGCTGGGCCAGCCCTTCCACCACGGCGGTCTTACCCACCCCCGGCTCACCAATCAGCACCGGGTTGTTCTTGGTGCGGCGCAGCAGAATTTGAATTACCCGCCGGATCTCTTCGTCGCGCCCGATCACGGGGTCGAGCTTGCCCTCCTCGGCCTGGCGGGTCAGGTCGAGGCCGTACTGCTCGAGGGCGTTGTAGGTTCCTTCGGCGTGTTCGCTGTTCACGGTTCTTCCTCCTCTGATCTCCTGTAGGGCTTGCCGAACCGCGCTGGCCTGCAACCCCCCATACCCGGTCTCGGCCAGGGCCAGAAGCAGCGTGTCCAGGGCCACAAAGCGATCTTTCAGCTCATCGGCCAGCTTTTCAGCCCGCCCCAGCGCCGAGGCCAGGCGGGACGAGAGGTACTGCCCCCCCTCGGTGCCCGAAACCTTGGGCAGCCGACCCAGTTCGCTCTGGGCGGCCTGGTAGATATTCTGGGGGTTCTGCCCGGCTTTTTGCACAATCTTGGCCGGCAGACCCGCAGCGTCCCGCAGCATCACCGCGGCCAGGTGCGGCAGGTCGATCTGCGAATGGGCCGACTCCCGGGCCAGCACCTGGCTTTGGGCAATGGCTTGGCGGGCTTGTTCGGTATAGCGCTCCAGATTCATATCACTTTTATTATGAAAGTTGAGTGTAATATTGTCAAGTCTAATGAGTTTCACGTATGCTTTACACGTGTAGCCTTGGTCAACTTCATATAGGTAAGCTCGACAGGCTGGCCGACAAAGGCCAACCCGCTGCACCCCTCGCTCCACTGCAAAAAGGTGGGGCGATTTTGGTCGGTTCGCGTAACGCAGAACATCCGCGCCCTTGCGGTAGAAATCCCCGAAGGCTACCTGTGGTTTTGGATTGGACAGCACGGTGCATACGTGCGAATCGTAAACGGTTAGGGCTGGCTCGAACGAGGAGGTGTCGGTTTAACACGAGCCCTGCTTTATCAAAGGTTTCAACACTGCCTAAAGCTCAGCTCGAGGCCGAGGTGTAGCTGCGGAGGGCGAAGCGCCAGAAGGCTCGCGAAAACAACAGCAGACCCAGGGCTATCAGAACGGCCAGGCCCAGGTTTGAAAGGGATAGCCGGCCTAAAGCGGCCTCGGCGGGCACCGTGGTGAGGAAGGCCACCGGCACCACAAAAGTAAAGACGAAGCGGTAGGCGGCTGGAAAAGCCTGTACGGGAAAGCGCCCGGCCTCGAGCACCGCCCGCAACACCTCGGTGGCGTTGGCCACCTTCACAAACCAGATGCTGCTGCTGCCGATGATGAACCATAGGCTGTACAGCATCACAAAGGCCACCCCCAGCAGCCCAAAGCCCATCAGGTGGTCGGCCCAACCAAACTGTAGGCGGCCCCCAGCATAGAACCAGAGCCCCAGCCCGATCAGGCCATCGGTGAGGCCCCAGGGAGAAAGGGTGCGAAAGGAGAGCCAGAACTGGCTGTCCAGCGGCTTGAGCAGCACAAAATCAAGCGTGCCCTTCTGCACCTGCTCCACCACCCGGTTGAGGTTGGGTGAAAGCAGGGTAAAAGCCAAGCCATCCAGCATCAGAAAAGCTGACAGTACCAGTAAAGCCTCCTCGAAGCGCCAGCCACCCGGCTGGTAGCCCCCCTGGTAAAGCAGGGAGATTCCAAACAGGCTCCCCACAGCCCCCCCCAGCGAGGACAGGGCTGCCAGCACAAAATTGCCCCGGTACTCGAGCTCGGCGGCCAGCGCCGTTCCCCAAAAGCGAACCAACACCCGCAGGTAGCGCACAAACCCAGTTTACCAGCCGACCCATAGCGCCTCGCAATCGCACTCACTTTGCCGCTTGGAGCCAGCCGATAACATAGGCAGCATGCAACTAGGCTACTCCTTCTGCCCCAACGATACCTTTATCTTCTATGCCCTGGCCCACGGCAAGGTTGCAACCCCATTTCCCATCACCGAGCGGCTCGAGGACGTGGAAACCCTGAACCGCTGGGCCCTGGAAGGGCGGCTCCCGCTAACCAAGATCAGCTACGCGGCCTACGGCCATCTGCGCGAGCGGTATGTGGCGCTGCGGTCGGGTGGGGCCCTGGGGCGGGGGGTGGGGCCGCTGCTGGTTGCCAAAGGCCCGCTAGGAGACCTGCGCGGTAAAAAAATCGCCATTCCGGGCCGCCACACCACCGCGTTTTTGCTGCTTTCCCTGTACAGCCAGGATTTTGAACCGGTAGAGATGCGCTACGATCAGATTATGCCCGCCGTGGCCCAGGGCGCGGTGGATGCCGGCCTGATCATCCACGAGTCGCGGTTTACCTATCACCTGCACGGGCTGCAGAAGTTGCTGGATCTGGGTGAGTGGTGGGAAAGCCTGACCGGCCTGCCCCTGCCGCTGGGGGCCATCCTGGCCCGGCGCGACCTGGGCCCGGACACCATCCGGGCCATCGACCGGGCGGTGCGCGCGAGCCTCGAGTACGCCTACGCCCACCCCGAAGAAACGGTGGCCTACATCAAGCAGCACGCCCAGGAGTTGCAGGACGAGGTCATCTGGGCCCACATCCACACCTATGTGAACAGCTTTTCGCTGGACGTGGGCCCCGAGGGCGAGGCGGCGGTGGCCGAGCTGTTCCGGCGCGGCGAGGCGGCCGGGCTGCTACCCGCATCCAGCCAACCGTTGTTCTCTACCGATAAGTAACCGACTCACAATTTGTATCTTCGACCAGGAATCTCTTGCGGGTAGAACCGCTAAATTGATTGGCATGACGCCGGAGTTTATCGCCACCCTGCCCCCCGAAGCCCGGGCCGAGGCCGAACGGGTATTCCACAGTTTCACCGCTCGGCGGAGCAGCTATATATGCTACCCAGAGGACGAGGCCAGAACCCTGTACTACGTGCTCGAGGGCTGGGTGCGCCTGTTCCAGCTTGGCCCACAGGAGGAGGAGATCACCCTAACGGTGGTGGGGGCTGGTGATATTTTTGGCGAGGGCGCCCTGCTGCCGGACGGGCAGTATGGTATGTTCGCCGAACCCCTGGTGGACTGCGAATTGCTCTCGGCCTCGAGGGAAGACCTGCTGCGCCTGAACAGCCGCTTCCCCGAAGCGCAGGCGGCCTTTGTCTTGCTGCTCTCGCGCCGGCTGCGCCAAACTGAGGAGCGCCTGCGCGACCTGCGCTTCAAGGAGGTGCTTCCCCGGCTGGCCAAGGCTTTGCTCTCGGCCATGCGCAGGGGCAAGGAGGGTTTGGAGGTGACCCTATCGCACCAGGATCTGGCCCACCTGGCCGGCTCCACCCGCGAAACCATCACCAAGGTGCTGGGGGAGCTGGCTATGGACGACACCATCGAACTGGGCTACCGGCGCATTCTGATTCTCAAACCCGACGCGCTGAGGCAGGTGGCCGCGCGATGATGGCGTTGTGCGCGAAACAGGTAAAGCAAGTTACGCTGTGGTGGCTCATCCACAGATAGAATCCCCTGGTCATGGCCGACCCTTTGCGCCAGTTCCTGCCCTACGGTCTCGAGGATCTACCCGTTTTGTTGCGCACGCCTCGAGCAGCCCCACGCGAGGCGCTCAGCGCGGGGCTGGTGGCCTATCTGAAGCGGCTCGGCGCGCCTTCGGCCAGCCTCGAGGCCGCCCGGCAACTGGCCCATCCCGATAGCCGGGCCATCGTGAGCGGTCAGCAAGCCGGCCTGCTCACCGGCCCGGCCTACACTTTCTACAAGGCCCACGCAGCCCTCAAACTGGCGCAGGCCCATAGCGGCGGCGCACCGGTGGTTCCGGTGTTCTGGGTGGCCTCGCAGGATCACGACACCGACGAAATTCGCGCGGTTGAGCTGCTGGACTTCGAGGAGCGGGTGCACCACCTCAGGCTAGACCTACCGCCAGCCCACCCGGCAGGCCGAATTGGCTTTTCGCCCTATTTTGCCCAGGTCTGTGAGCTGCTGCGGCAGTTCGGCGGATACCCTGAGGTGCGCGATCGCATCTGTAAAGCCCTGGTGGGGCCCTGGAGTTACAGCGAGGTGTTCGCCCGGCTGCTGCTGGAGTTCCTGGGCCCCCGCGGGCTGGTGGTCTTCGACCCCATGGCCCCGGAGCTGGCCCCCCTGTTTGTACCTGCCCTCGAGCGTGAAATTGCCAACCCCCTGGCCTCCTCCGAGGCCATCAACCGCAGCGCCCTGGCGATGAAGCAGGCCGGCCTCGAGCCCGCCCTGGGCCGCGGCGAAGGGGCCACCAACCTGTTTTTAGAAGGCCCCGACGGCGTTCGTCGGCTGTTACGCTTCCGGGAAGGGCATTTTGAGGACGGCGAACGGCGGTACAGCGAAGCCGACCTGCGGGCCATTCTGAAGCAGGATCCCGCCCGCATTACCCCCGCAGCCGGGCTCAGGCCGGTATTGCAGGACAGCGTGTTACCGACCGCCGGCTTTGTGGTGGGGCCGGGTGAGCTTAAATACGTGGCCGAACTGGGCGGTGTGTACGAGCTGCACGGGCTCAAACCGCCCGCGGTGATTCGACGGATGGGGGTTACGGTGCTGGAGCCGCCCATCGAGCGCCTCCTGGGAAAATACGGCCTCGAGGCCTGGGCCTTCCAGGCCGACCCCGAAGGGGCCTTCAAAGCCGCCCTGGCCCGGCAGGATGCAAAAGTGCAGGCCATGCGAGGCCACCTGGCGCGCATCAATGCCGAGTTCGAGCAGATTCAGCGCCTGCTCGATGAGCCCACCCTGCAGCGCCCCCGTCACCGGGCCCAGGTACGCATCCAGCACGAGCTAAAGCGCCTCGAGCGCAAAATCCTGGACAGCGCCCTGCGGCAGGAAAACACCACCGGCGCCCAGTTTGCCCGTCTACAGCGGCACCTGGCCCCTGCCGGCCCCCAGGAGCGGGTGTATCCGTTTCTGATGTACCTGCTCAAACACGGCGAGGTGGTGCTCGAGCGGCTGGCCGAACTTCCGGCCACCGGCCTGCACACCCTGCGCCTAAGCTAGACCGGCCGCTTGATCACCGCCAGGGCCGCCAGCAGCTCTTCCTCTCCAAAAGGTTTGGGAATATAGGCCACCCGGGCGTTCTTCACCCAAAAACCCCGGGGGGGCTGCTCGGTGATGAGCCAGATGGGCAGGTAGCGCCCATTGGGCAGGGCCCGAAGCTGGCGCACCTTTACCGCGAGATCGGTTCCCTCCAGCAAAACCCCCTGCACCCGGTTGTGCTCGAGGATGCGCCTGGCGGCCTCGAGGTCGGGGGGCAGCATGACCCGGTAGCGCTGGCGCTCCAGCGTCACCAGCAAAAGCCGGCGGATGAGGTCGGAGTCGGCCAGAACCAGCAGCAAAGGGTCTTGCGGGCGCACCTCGGCCTCGGCCAGAATCCCCCGGCTTTTCAGTTCGTACAGCAGGTGATACACCTGCTCCTCGGGCAGATCGCAGGCCAGGGCCACCGAGCGGGCCCGCTTGACCCCGTCGATGGCCTCCAGCACCGTCCAGGCATCGGGGGAAAGGGCGTGGCGGGTGGGGTCACCGGCCAGTTGCAGCACGGTCTCGGGCTCTACCTTGCCGCGCATCCACTCGTCGAGGCGGCGCAGGGCTTCCATCAGCATGGTGCTGGCATCGGAAAGGCCCGGCAGCAGCACCTGGGAGGCCTCTACGGGCGGGGGTTCGGCCACCAGTTCGCCCTCCTGCTGGGCCAGCAGGGTGGCCAGGCCCTCCAGGATCTGTGCGTGCAAGACCTCGTTGAGTTCATCGTTGGTAACCAGGCTCTGTTGCAAAGCCAGCAAGCCCAGGGGGGTTCCGGGGTTCTCCTGCTGCTGGTACTTGACCAGCGCCTGCACCTGCTCCAGGGTCAGGTAGTCGAAGCGCACCAGGTACTCGCCCAGGTGGGGGCCGGGCTGGGTCTGGATATAGGCGATTTTGCCCTCGCGGATGTGAATCCGGCCCTTGAGTTTGGGACAGGTGATATTGATGACCGCGTTCTTACGCCCCCCCTCGAGGGTGCGCAACAGATCTCCCAGTTCAATTTCACCCAGTCTGGCCCGGATCATGGTGCGGTTGCCTCGCCGACCCCAGTATGGCACAAGGGATTGGGCCCTGTGCTCCGCCTGCAGTGCTCGGATTGGGTTGAGGGTTTATTCCAGCAGGCGACTCTGCTCGGGCAGCGGGTAGCCCAGGTGGGCGTAGGCCCGCTCGGTGGCCTGGCGGCCCCGGGGGGTGCGTTTGAGCAGGCCCAGTTGAATCAGGAAGGGTTCGTGAACCTCCTCGAGGGTCTCGGGGTCTTCGGAAAGGGCGGTGGCTAGGGTCTCGAGGCCCACCGGCCCCCCGGCAAAGCGCTCGATCACGGTCTGGATAATCTGGCGGTCGCGCGCATCCAGCCCCAGGGCGTCCAGGCCCAGGGCATCCAGGGCCTGCCGGGCGCGCTCGAGGCCCACCACCTGCTCGCCCGCCACCTCGGCAAAGTCGCGTACCCGCCGGAACAGGCGCTTGGCAATGCGCATGGTGCCCCGGCTGCGACGGCCAATTTCTAGCGCCGCCTCGGGTTCGATGGCCAGGCCCATGAGCTGGGCATCACGCGTCACCCCCTGGGCCAGCTCGGTCTCGGTGTAGAACTCCAGGTGTTCGATAATGCCAAAGCGGCTGCGCAAAGGCCCGGAGATGAGCCCCGGGCGGGTGGTGGCTCCAATCAGGGTAAAGCGGGGCAGGTCGAGCCGCAGGGTACGGGCCGCCGGGCCTGCGCCAATCACGATGTCGATCTTGAAGTCTTCCAGCGCCGGGTAGAGGTGCTCCTCAGCGGCTTTGGACAGGCGGTGAATCTCGTCGATGAAGAGGATGTCGCCTTCCTCGAGGCTGTTGGTCAGGATGGCCGCCAGGTCGCCCGGCTTCTCGATGGCCGGGCCGCTGGTCACGCGGATATTCACCCCCAGTTCGTAGGCCACCACGTGGGCCAGGGTGGTCTTGCCCAGCCCCGGCGGGCCAAAGAGCAGCAGGTGATCGAGGGCCTCCCCCCGGTTTTTAGCGGCCTCGAGGTAGACCCGCAGTTTCTTTTTGAGCTTGGCCTGGCCCACGTAATCGTCTAACCGCTTGGGCCGCAGGGTCAAATCCGCTTCCACGCCCATCATCATAGCAAGCGGGCGCGTTCTATTCTGTTTTTGACAGAGGCCGGGGCCACTGGATTGATTCCGTATCACTTTTCGGCGTGGAAAGGTCTGGCCGACCCGTTTCTCGCTGAGCTTCCTCGAGCAAGGCGTCCAGCGCCCCTTCCTGCCACAGTTCACCCAGGGCTCGCACTGCTTGGGGATCAAGGGCTTCACACAAGAGACGCGGGTAGACCTCTGAAGGTTTTAAGGCTGGGCGGTAGGGTCGGTGGCTGGTAAGGGCATCCCAGACATCCGCCACACCCAGGATTCGGGCCTCGATGGGAATGGCCTCCCCCTTCAACCCGTCGGGGTAGCCACAGCCATCCAGCCGCTCATGGTGGTGTCGAATGCCCGGCAGGTGGGCGGCAAGCGCGCGGGACTGGCGAACGATCTCGTAGCCGATAAGCGGGTGGCTCTCGATGAGCTGGCGCTCCTGGGGGCTGAGCTTATCGGTTTTCTGCAGGATGGCCTCGGGCACGCCGATTTTGCCAATGTCGTGCAACAGCCCGGTGATGTAGAGCTGGTAGGCTTTTTGTGCGTCCCAGCCCAGCTTGCGGGCTATGAGCTGTGCGTAGGCCCCCACCCGCTGGGAGTGGCCCCGGGTGTAGGGGTCTCGAGCGTCGATGGCGGCCGCCAGGGTTTGCACGGTGTCGCGGTACAGCTCGAGGTTGCGCTGCCGTTCGGCCTCGAGGGCCCGGGCCAGGTTGTTGAAGCCCAGGGCCAGGTCGGCCAGCTCGTCCCAGGCCACCGCGCTCACCCGCACCGGCCCTTTTCCTTCCTGCATAGCCTGCATGCCCTCGAGCACAGCCTGCACGGGCCGGGCCACTTCACGGGAGAGGAGAACGCCCCCGGCCACCATCAGCACCAGCCCCGAAAACAACCCCCAGGCCACCAGCCCCGGCAGATGGGTTGATTCAAGCCGGAAGTAAACCAGCACCGCCACCTACAAGAGCGGTAGCAGCCCCAAAGCCACCAGCACCCCCAGCACCTTGAAGACAAAAGGGATGCGCAAGCGGGAAGAAACCACCACCTCATCGCCGAAGCGTTCCCTCAGATAGGCCATCAGACGCTGGGACTGGCTGGCCCCCACCAGATACTCGATGATGGCGTGCAGGGCCGCGTTAAGCGGATACCACGGCAGCAGGTACAGCATCTCCAGGGGCCCGGTGGGAAAGCCGCCCCACCGGTGCGCCCAGTCGATGGCTAGTAAAAAGCCGCCCATGGTACCGAGCAGGTGCGGCCCCATCACCCGACCCACCGAGAGCACCGGCCAGTGCACCAGGTTGCGGTAAGCTTGTCGGGCTGCCTCGAGGCTGTCGGCACCGTCCAGAAAGACCCTTTGCGTCGGGTTGAGCTGCCGGCGGGCCCACCACAGATCCAGCAGCGCAACCAGGGGGGCCACCAACGCGCCAATTGCAACGGCATATCCCCAAACCCAGGCCGGCCAGCCGAAGTACAGCCCGTGAACAATCAGGGCATTGACTAAAACCGCCAGCGAGCCCCAAAAATAAGCCCAGACCGAGCGGCGCAAAAACCGCATAAATAGGCGCTTGCGGCCATCCATCGCTAGGCCCACCTTAGCACCTCAACCAAAGGGGGCCGGGTCATTTTGACGTAACGTACAATAACCCTGATGGTGCGCTTTTCTGCCAGTGGGGTTCGCCTCGACCAGGCCCTGGCCTTCGAGGCCAATACCTCCCGGGCCAAGGCCCAGGAATGGATCGAGGCCGGTCTGGTGACGGTGGGGGGTAAGGTGGTGACCAAGCCTTCCTACAAGCTGCGGGGCGAAACCGTGGAGGTAGAGCCCCCACCCCCCCAGCCGGCCAGCGTGGCCGCCGAGGATATCCCGCTGCACATCCTGTACGAAGATCCCGACCTGATCGTAATCAACAAGCCGGCGGGCATGATCACCCACCCGGCCCCCGGGGTGTATTCCGGAACGCTGGTGAACGCCATTTTGGGGCGGTTCGGGCTGGATCTCTCACTGGGCGAGTCCGAGGAGGAGGGCGGGCTGCTTTTGCAAGCCCAGAAGCCCGAGCTGATACGCCCCGGCATCGTGCACCGCCTCGATAAGGGCACCAGCGGAGTAATTGTGGTAGCCCGCCACGAGGCCGCCCACCGCCGGCTTGCCGAGGCCTTCGCCGGACGCAGCGTGTACAAGCGCTATATTGCCCTAACAGTGGGCATCCCGCGCGAGGGCCTGCTCTCGGCCCCCATCGGCCGCCACCCGGTCGACCGCACTCGCATGCACGTGGGGGGGGTAGCGGCCCGGCACGCCCAGACCGAGTTCGAGGTGCTGGCGGTAGCCGAACCGCACGCCCTGGTCTCGGCCATTCTGCACACCGGGCGCACCCACCAGATTCGCGTGCACCTCAAGCACTTACACGCCCCCATCCTGGGCGACGAGGTCTACGGCAAGCCCTCCGAGCTGATAGCGCGTCAGGCCCTGCACGCCTACGAACTGCGCCTGCAACACCCCCGCACCGGCAAGTACCTGCACTTTGTGGCCCCCATCCCCGCCGATATGGTGTGGGCCTGGGTAAGTCTGGGCGGGGCCTGGCCAGAAGACCTGCAAACCGAGAACCCCAGGGCCGAGGCTGTAGGGCCTTATTGCTAAGAAAGCGCTTATTCACCCACCGAGTATGGCAAAGGGTGTGCGCTGAAGGCTTTCTGGCCTTATCCAGCGTGGGGGCTGGCTGAGGCTGTCGAAGCCGACCCTATGGGATATTGTCGGCAACGAATGCAGGTTTCAAGAAAACAGCCTCTTGGGGGTTGCTCATTGTAAAACTCTCCTGTTTTCGGGCAGGCGGCTACATACGCATCCCGGCAGTATCGTTCGCTTTGGCAGGGCTAAACTGCCGGAATGCACTCCTACTTCCTTCGGTCGGCTTGAACCACTCATCTTTTATTACACCCAAATGTATTGAGTTCAAGTGGAACCGGCCTCAAATGCTTGATTTGTGGGCACTGGTTGGGAATACTGGGGTCAGCCCAAAGCCCAGGAGGTATGCGATGAATGTAGTTTTTCTTTCCCCCCATTTCCCCCCCAACTTCTGGCCATTTTGCGTGCGTTTGCGCGAAGCTGGGCACAATGTGCTGGGGCTGGCCGATGCCGAATACGACGCGCTACGGCCAGAGCTAAAGCAGGCTCTGACGGAGTATTACAGAGTTTCCGATATGCACAACTACGACGAGCTGTTGCGGGCGCTGGGCTACTTCACCCACCGCTACGGCAAGATCGACCGGCTCGACTCCATGAGCGAGTACTGGCTCGAGACCGAGGCCCGGCTGCGCGAAGACTTTAACATCTTCGGCCTGCGCCCCCAGGACATGGATCGGGTAAAGCGCAAGTCGGTCATGAAGCGGTATTTTCAGCAGGCCGGGCTCAGGGTGGCGCGGGGCCGGATCTGCCGCAGCGCGGTGGAGGCCCAGGATTTCGTAGAAGAGGTGGGCTACCCGGTGGTGGCCAAACCCGATATCGGGGTGGGGGCGGCCAAAACCTACAAAATCACCAACGACGCCGAGCTCATGGACTACATCGCCACCAAGCCCCCGGTGGACTACATCATGGAGGAGTTCATCCCCGGCAAAATCATCACCTACGACGGCCTGACCGATATCCAGGGCAACGTGGTCTTCGATAGTTCGCTCGAGTACTCCAAAGGCGTAATGGAGGTGGTCAACCAGGACACCGATATCTATTACTACATGGTGCGGGAAATCCCCGAAGACCTGCGGGAAGCCGGGCGCCGGGTGGTGCAGGCCTTCAACGTGCGCGAGCGCTTCTTCCACTTCGAGTTCTTCCGCCTGGAAGACGGCGGTCTGGTGGCGCTCGAGGTGAACATGCGACCACCGGGGGGTCTCTCGATCGATATGTTCAACTACGCCAACGACATGGACATATTCAAAGAGTGGGTCAACGTGCTCACCCACGGCCGGGTGAGCCAGCAGGCCCAGCACCCCTACTTCTGCACCTATGTGGGCCGCAAGGATCACATCCACTACAAGCGTTCGCACGAGCAGGTGCTGGCCGAGTTTGGCCCCCTCATCGCCCACCACGAGCGCATAAGCGGCATTTTTGCCGGGGCCATCGGGAATTACGGCTACATCCTGCGCCATCCCGACCTGCCAACCCTGCTTCAGGCCGCCCAGGCCATCCAGGAACGGGCCTAGAGGGGGTGCTGCGTGTACACCGAGTATCACAAATGGTATAGCCCGGCCCTGGGGCAGGAGATGGAGCTTAAGCTGTACGGCCACTACGGCCAGCCAGTGATGGTATTTCCGGCCCAGAACGGGCGCTGGTACGACTGGGAAGGCCACGCCGGCATGGCCCAGGCCCTGGCCCCCATGATCGAGGCGGGGCGGGTCAAGTTTTTTTGCGTGGACGGCATTGACTGGCAGAGCTGGACCAACCAGAGCATCCCCCCTGCCGCGCGGGCCCGCCGCCACAACGACTACGACGCCTACATCATGCAGGAGGTGGTGCCCTTTGTGCAGAAAAACACCGGCCTGCCCACCCTATGGGTCACGGGGTGCAGCATGGGGGCCTTCCACGCGGCCAACTTCTTCTTCAAATACCCCGAGGTCTTCGATGGCCTGATTGCCCTGTCGGGGCTGTACCAGGTGGGGGGCTTCGTGGGGAACGAGGGCGGTATGGATGCCTACTTCAACTCGCCGTTGTGGTACCTGCGTAACCTGACCGACGAGGCCAAACTAAACGCCTACCGGCGCAACAAGATTGTGTTCGCGGTGGGCCAGGGGCGCTGGGAGGAAGAGTGCATCCGTGACACCCGCGAGATGCAGGAACTGCTCCACCAGAAGGGCGTATACGCCACCTTCGACTACTGGGGCCACGACGTAGACCACGACTGGCCCTGGTGGCAGAAGATGCTGCCGTACGAGCTCGAGCGCTTAGGGGTTTGATACCCAATCCTTCCCATGCGGTATTCAAAAACCTCCATATTTGGAGACGTCTCATCAACTCGAAATACCGGATTGTCCCGCCCTCTTCCGCCTGGATGAGAGCAGCGCCGGTCGGATAGTGAAGGCAAGAGCCCCGGGGGTGCCCCCCGGGGCCGTTCAGGTTTAGAACCTAGGGTGTGGAGGAGCTTCTTTGAAGCTCGAGGCGGTACTTGTTGAAGGGGTTGTTGTCCTGCCCGCCTTCGGCGATGGTGTAGCTCGTCACCACCAGGTAGTACGTCCCGTTCGCGGGCAGGGTGTAGGCGATCTCGGAATCCGTGATCTGCCCGCTCACCAGGTCGTCGTTCTCGGCCAGCACGTTGCCGCTTCCATCCAGGAGGTAGAGGTAGGAGTCCAGGGTTCCTCCCAGGCCAGACCGGGCATACACCCGGGCCCGGATCTGGTCGCCCGCGCTGCCGGTGAAGGTGAAGAAATCGCGATCCTGGGGCTGGCCGAAGATGTAGGCCACCTGGGTGGTCTGGCCGTAGACGATGGGCGTGGCCTGGGCCGGGGTATCGTTGGGCTCGTAGGGGTCCGTGGGGTTGAGGTTCACCTCTGTGGCTAGGAGGCGCACCAGCTTGTAATCCGGCTGGGCCGCGCTGGAACTCGGATTGGCCACCAGTACCCCCACAAAAGTCCCCCGCTCCTCGGGCAAGCCCCCGGTGAGGGCCAGGTCAGCTCCGGCCACATAGATATCGTAGGTTCCAGGGGCGATCTCGTAGAACCAGGCCTCCCCGCCCGCGTCCGTCTTGGCCCAGTACATGGGGGTGGCGTCCGTGGGATCCCCGGGGCGGAGGCCCTGGCCCCGGAGGATGACGTCGGCAAAGAGGCCCGGGAAGGTGCCGCGCTCGTTCTGGTACTCCACCTTCACCCGCACCACCGAGCCCTTCTGGGGCAGGGCGCTACACCCCTGGGCCAGGAGCCCGGCCAGGTTGCGGGCGTTCAGGTGGCCCCAGCCCTTCTCCCGGGTGAAGCTCCCCTCCCAGGTGGTGGTCTCCAGGGCCCGGCGAACCTGGTAGGGGGTGGCCCCGGGGCAGGCGGCCTTGACCAGGGCCGCGGCCGCAGCGGTGTAGGGGCCGGAGAAGGAGGTACCGGAGATCAGGCCGTACCCGCCCCCCAGCCAGGTGGGGTTAGCGAGGAGGACATCCAGGCCGGGGGCAGCGCTGGAGATGTGGCGGCCGTAGGTGGAGAAGTCCGTCTTGTTGCGGTTGCCGTCCGCGGCGGCGGAGGCGATGACACCCGGGTAGCCGGCGGGGGTGCTTATCTCGTCCTTGTAGGAGTTCCCGGCGCTGGCCACCACCACCACGCCGTTGGCTAGGGCGTAATCAAAGGCCTCCTTCACCAGGTTGCCGTACCCCAGACCACCCCAGGAGTTGTTGAGCACCTGGGCCCCCCGGTTCACCGCCCAGACCACCCCCCGGGCCACGTAGAAGTCCCCCACGTAGCCCGGCTGGAAGATGGCCACGGGGAGGAACTTGCTCTTGGGAGCTAGACCGGCAATCCCCCGGCCGTCCTTGGGCGCGCTCACGGTGGAAGCCACAAAGGTGCCGTGAGAGGTGTCTGCTAGGGCCCCCAGGCCCTGGATGAAGGTCAGCCAATCTTGGGCCGAGGTATAGGTGGTGTCGGTGACGGGGTCGTAGGCCTTCCCCGCCCAGTTGGCCGCCAGGTCGGGGTGGGTGACGTCCGCGGGGTCATCGATGATGGCTACGGTTACCCCCTCCCCCATAAACCCCCGGTCCCAGGCCCCTTTGGCGTCCAGGTGCCGCGGATCCAGGGCGTACTGGGGCAGCTCATCCAGGATCTGATCAGCGGGGTTACCCAAGGATGCCAGCCCTCCCCCAAGCCGTTCTACCGGGTCGTCTTTAGGAGCCTGAACCATCGCAAAGTGGGGCTCGGCATAGCGCAGACCAGGAAGACCCTTAAGGGCCTGGCTGGCCTTCAGGGCATCCCCGGGAACCTGGAGCAGGGCCGCCCTGAGCTCAGGGATCCGGGCCACCTCCTTGGCTCCCAGCCTGCGAATGGCCTCTTGAAGGGCCCCCTCCTCGTGGTAGGCCACCACCACCTGGCCTTTCACGTAGGTAACCCCTTTATGGGAAGCCAGCTCTGGGGCCTGGGCCGGCCCCTGAGCCACCCGAGCCGCAGGCTGGGTGCAGGCCGCAAGAAGGATCGCTAGGCCAAGGGCTAGAAGCCAAATCCACCCGTTAGGGCGAAGATTTACCTTCCTCATCGTCTCACTCTCCCGTGGTGAACTCAAAGACCTGGGTTCCGGGGCGGCTCAAACGGATAAAAGAGGTGGAGCTGGGCCAGGTCTGCACGCTGTAAGCGGAAATCCGGTAGCCTTCGTCGGGGTTGTACTTGTAGGCGTAGCTGACGTAGAGCTGCCAGGCATAGGTTCTGAGGGCCTGAAGCTCCGGTAGAGAAGCGTAGCCGTCAAAGTTGTAGGGCAGGGTCACGGTGCCCTGGAACACGTCCACAGGCACCACGTTGGGGCGGCTGGAATCCAGAAGCCCCGCGGTGTCGGTATAGACGGCCAGGTTGCCCCCCGGCAAACCGTACACCAGCGCCTCGCCCTGGGGAATCCCGTTCCCCTCATCTCCGGTACCAAACTCCACGAGGAGCAACCCGCCACCTAGGGTCTGCCAGGTCACATTATCCCCCGTAAGGGTGTCCCAAAGAACGAGGTTGTAGGCTGCACCATCTGCACCGAGGTTCAACTGTGGATGTCCGATGACAAAGTTCGGCTTCTTGGAGACGTTCTTGATCTCGTCCGCAGGGGCCTGGAGGGGGGCGAAGAAAGGCGGCAAGGGAGTAGTAGAGCTGGGGGTGCTCTCCGCCCGGTTGGC
Source organism: Meiothermus ruber DSM 1279 (assembly GCF_000024425.1). NCBI lineage: Bacteria > Thermotogati > Deinococcota > Deinococci > Thermales > Thermaceae > Meiothermus > Meiothermus ruber. The sequence continues at coordinate 858,701 of NC_013946.1, read as the reverse complement.
CCCCCGGGCCACCACCCGGTAGTAGTAGGTCTGGCCGGGGGTAAGGTCCGAGGAAGCGTCCCGGAAGAAGAAGGGACGGTTAAAAGCGCTGGTGGGGCAGCTGGCGCTCCGGGCCCCGCCCACCGTGCCCACCCGGGTCCAGTTCTGGCCGTCTTGGGAGCGCTCTATGTCAAAGGCGAAGGGCACAGCAGAAGCTGTGTAGCACCAGCGCACCTCCACGTAGAGGTTGCTCCCCTCGGGTGCGGCCAGGGGCATCTCCCCTATCTGGCCTTTGCCCAGGGGCACGGTGAGGGAGAGGGGGGCCTTAACGCTGTAGAAGCCCACGGCCTGGGTCAGGGTGATGGCCGTGGCGGCCACCTGGGTGGGGGCGCTCACCGTGCTGGTCTGGGTGGAAGCGGTGTTGATGAAGGTGATGGGGAGAATGTAGTGGCTCCGGTTGTTGTTGAAGTCGTAGGCCACCACTTCCAGGTACACCCGCTCTCCATCGGTATCCCCCAGGCCTGCCACTTGGGAGCCAGCAAGGGTCTGGCTACCGGTATCCTCTGTGCTCGCAAAGAAGCTCCGGCTGGAGGTGGCCGTTTGGCTTAGAAAAGCCGAACCGGGGGTACGCCCCAAGGCTACGTAGATGTAGCGCATGGGCTTGACGTAGTCCTTGGAGGTATCCACCTGCACCCGGAAGGGAATGGTGTTGGTGAAGGTCTGGCCTTCCAGGGAATTGGTGCCGTTTTGGGTGATTTTCAGCGTAGGAGGCGTGGTGGTGGCGCTGGCATCAAAGGCTGGCTTCTGGATCACCGTCACGCTGGACATGGCCGGAACGGGAATGCCCTCCACCACGCTTCCCGCCATACCGGACTTCTGCACCTCGAGGCGGTAGCCCCCCTCAGGAAGCCGGTCGAAGGTAAAGCGACCCTCCCCATCGGAGGTGGCGGTGCGCAAAAGGGTGCCCTGGAAGTAAAGGCGCAAGGAAGCCCCCTGCACCGGGGCCCCAGCCCCCTCGCTCAGAATCGCCCCGCTCAAGGTGTGAGACCCCGCAGGAAGCACTTTTAGCGTAAAGTCCGCCAGCTTGGTGATGGCACCAGAAGCCCCCTTCAGGGTGATGGGGTAGTCCCCCGACTCCACCGTGCCATCCACAGCGATGGTCAGGGTGTGGGTTGCCGGGGCCGTCCCCGTCACCTGAACGCTGGTGGGGGAAAGGCTGACCCCCGCGGGGGCACCCTCCAGAGAGAGAGCAACCGTCCCCGTAAACCCGTTCTGTGCAGTAGTAGTGATTTGGAAGGTGCCGCTATCCCCCTGCGCCACCGCTAGGGTGGTGGACTCCAGGCTGAGGGTGAAGCTAGGGGCATTCCCCGAACCTGAGCACGCCGCAAGTAACAAGGCCAACCCCATCAGAAGGGGAAAAAACAGATCTCTCACAAGAAAACCTCCCCAAACAAACTAGGATTACCCAAGTTATCGCTCCTCTCCCTATCTCTCTCGCCTTTGAAAGAACCTTACCCAGGTTCAGCATTGCGCCCTGGACAGCCGACAGGCCTCCTTCCAAGGCTCGAGGCTCCACCCCTTGGTGGACGACACGGAATCAGGCCTAGGCCCATCGTGGGGCAAGGATATGGGGGGACGGTAGGAAGCAGAACCCACACCCGATCCTCCCGGCAGATCCACGCGGTGACCCTGGGGATCCGCCTTTTTGCTCTGTCCCACAACCTGATGCTCCTGCCGAAGGGCGCCTTCTAGGCAACAACTCGGGCTAGCATAGCTCTCGGCCATTACTGAGCCTCTCTGTTTGGCGTATTCGCCGGCCGATTTCTACCATCACTTTGTCTTTTTTGTCAAGGCTCTGTGATTGGTTAATCGTTTGCTACATACAGTAGTGCTACTTGACAACCAGGCTCCCACCCCTGCCATCCTGGGCTGGAAACAAGGGGCAGCGTCGGCTCATCTCCAGCAAGCTCGAGGTTTTTCGGCTTGAGCTACAACAACTGCTTGAGGCCGCGGGATTTCAGCCACAAATAAAGCGATGTACCTCGAGGCTTCTACTATTTAGCGCCCAGCCGTAGATGAAAACCCATCTGCCGCAGCGCTTTGCTGTGCTGTGTCGCTTCGCACGACTGTTAGCAGCTTTTCCTCGAATGATCGCAGGGTACAAACGGTCATGGAAAACAGCGCTGAGAGTGCCTCGCAGCGATCCTCCGGCACATCTGCTAGCACCATGAAGGAATGATCGGGATCGAGCCCCAGAAGGCGTGCAAACTTGGAATACTTGGCCACGTGCTGCTGGTAGTCGCCGGACTTGGCCTCAATCCAGTAGATAGACGATCCCATAGCGGCCAGGATGTCGAGTTCGAAATCGTCGCCGTTGGGTAGGATGATCTGGGGGTTGATAAGATACTCGAAGGCCAATTGCTCACTGACCTCTGAACTAGCCTGGGCATAAACAGCTTTGACTTTCTGGAGAATAAAGCGTTCAAGCCACTGCCCACCGAAAAAGCGCTGGGCCTTTGGCAAGGTGGTGGTCTTTGCCTTGATTAAGTATGTGGGCGATCGAAAGTATTGATATTGCTCGAGAAAGGCCACCTCGTAAAGCCGTGTGCAGAATTGGCAAGCGGAGCTGATGTCCTGTTGCGGGCGATCTTTGAGGCTTTCGGTGATCTGCGCCCCAGTCTGCATGGCCCGCTTGATCTTGCTAAGAAGACCCGCAAGGGCGTCGTAGCGCTCTCCCAGAAACAACGACAAGCTATCAATGACCTGGTCGGCCGCATCTTCGGCAGGGCGAACTTTGATCTGGATTCCTCGAGCCTTAAGGAAAGGCTCCAGGATTGAAAGGGAGGAAGCGTTGGAGTTGCGGCTCGATGGCTCCAGGCTGGTTTTTTCTGTATCACTGTGACTTTGGGAGTAAGCAACGTTAGGGGTGCGATGTTGATTGGCCTGCGCAACCATTTGTTCCAGCGCAAGGGCAATCCGTTCAAGCAAAGCTTCGATCCTGTCGTGGTTCATGCCAGATAGTGATTATTGCTGCATACCACTCCAGATAGGGTGATTTATGAACCAACGTGGTTTTGCCGAGCAGGTGTAAATTGCGCTCCGCAGAGCCGGGCTCACAGCTTTGCAGGCGTGGAAGAGGTGGGCATTTGAAAGGCCGTTCGCAGTTGTCGAGCTGGATGGTTTCGAAGAGTGTAGGGCTGTTAGCTACCGCCGGTTTGTCAGGGGCACGGGGGCAAGCGTAGACTGAGCCCATGTTGTTCGAACGCAGCCGCCTCGAGGCCCTCGAGGCCCAGTACCTCGCCCCTTACGCCGTTAAGTCGGGCCAGAGCCGGGGCCGCGAACACCCCGAGCCCGAGTCGCGCTACCGCACCCCCTTCCAGAAAGACCGCGACCGCGTCAACCACACCACCGCCTTCCGGCGCTTGCAGTACAAAACCCAGGTGTTTGTGAACTTCGAGGGGGACTACTACCGCACCCGCCTGACCCACACCCTCGAGGTGGCCCAGGTGGCCCGCTCCATCGCCCGCGCCCTGGGGCTGAACCCCGAGCTCACCGAGACCATCGCCTTTGCCCACGACCTCGGGCATCCGCCCTTTGGGCACTCGGGCGAGGCGGTGCTGGACGGGCTGATGCAGGGGCACGGCGGCTTCGACCACAACAAGCAATCCATGCGCATCGTGACCTACCTCGAGCAGCGCTACCCCGGCTTTCGCGGCCTGAACCTGTGCTGGGAGACCCGCGAGGGCATCGTCAAGCACGAGACCCGCTACGACCTGCCCGACGCCGAGGGCTACGAGCCCCACCTACGCCCCAGCCTCGAGGCCCAGATCGTGAACCTGGCCGACGAGATCGCCTACAACGCCCACGACCTCGACGACGGCCTGCGCTCGGGGCTTTTGGTGCCCGGCCAGCTTGGGGAGGTCGAGCTTCTGCGGGAGTTGCTGAGGGAGCTGGGTATGCACCCCGACCGCTTCGACGAGATGAGCCGCCGGATTTTCATCCGTGAGCTGCTGGGCCTGATCATCACCGACACCATCACCGCCACCCATGCCCTGCTCGAGCAGCACCGGATAGATAGCCTCGAGGCCGTCCGTCGGCACCCGGCCCCCCTGGCGGTTTATTCCGAGACCCTCACCCGGCAACTGGACGAGCTGCGCGACTTTCTGTACGCCAACCTGTACCACCACTACTACGTGGTGCGGCAGGTGGGCAAGTCGCGCTTCGTGCTGGAAAAGCTCTTTGAGGCCTACACCCAGGACCCCCGCCTCCTGCCCCCCCAGGTGCAGAAAGCCGCCGAGACCGAGGGCATCCACCGCGCCGCCTGCGACTATATCGCCGGCATGACCGACCGCTTTGCTTTAGACGAGTACGCCCGGCTGTTTGAACCGGAGTTTCACCGCTGATGGAACGGCGCTTCCCATGCTGCATTGAGCCAGCATTGGCTTTTCCTAACGCCTTTGCGGCACAAACTATACAAAACGTCATATATGCGGGGTAGACTGGAAGGGTGGAAAACCTAGAAGCCAACTTTGAACCCCGCTTTGCCGCCCGAACAAAGCGCATCCAGGCCTCGACCATCCGCGAAATCCTCAAGCTCACCAGCCAGCCGGGCTACATCAGCTTTGCGGGGGGGCTGCCGGCGGCCGATCTCTTCCCCATAGAGCGCATCGGCGAGGCCACCCAGCGCATCCTGCGTGAGCAGGGGGTTCAGGCCTTGCAGTACAGCACCACCGAGGGCCACCTGCCCCTGCGGGAGTGGATTGCCAGCCGCGTACCCGGTGCCACCCCCGAGAACGTGCAGATAGTCTCGGGCTCGCAGCAGGGCCTCGACCTCATCGGCAAGGTGCTGATCGACCCCGGCTCGAGGGTGCTGGTGGAGGCCCCCACCTACCTGGGGGCGCTGAGCGCTTTCAACCCCTACGAGCCCGAGTATGTCTCGGTTCCCATGGACGACGAGGGGCTGGAGCTGGAGGCGCTCGAGGCCGCCCTCCAGGCCCGTCCCGTCAAGTTTATGTACGTGCTGCCCACCTTCCAGAACCCCTCAGGCCGGCTGATGGGCCTGGAGCGGCGCAGGGCCATCGTCGAGCTGGCCCGCAAATACCGAACCCCCATCCTGGAAGACGACGCCTACGCCGAGCTGTACTTCGACGGGAAGCCCCTGCCCACCCTCTACGCCCTCGACCACGCGCTGGGCGGCGGCAACGTGATCTATCTCAGCACCACCTCCAAGACCCTGGCCCCCGGCCTGCGGGTGGCCTGGGTGGTGGGGCCCCGGCCGCTGATTCAAAAAATCACCTTTGCCAAGCAGGGCGCCGACCTGCACACCCCCACCCTGAACCAGATGCTGGTCTACGAACTGGTGCGGGATGGGGCCTGGTACGGCGAACAGATCGACAAAATCCGCCAGACCTACCAGACCCGTTGCCACTGGATGCTGCAGGCCCTGCAAAAATACATGCCCGAGGACATGGGTTGGATTGTGCCGAAAGGGGGAATGTTCTTCTGGCTCACCGCCCCCGCGGGGCTGGACAGCCTCGAGCTCCTCAAAAAGGCCGTGGAGGAGAAGACGGCCTTCGTACCGGGGCAGCCCTTCTTTGCCGATGGCAGCGGCAAGAACACCCTGCGGCTTTCGTACTCGAGCGCCTCGCACGAACAGATCGAGGATGGCCTCCAGCGCCTGGGCCGGGCCATCCACCGGATGCTGGGGCGGGCGCCGGTGGCCTAACCCTGGCAGCCCGACCTCCGATGGCCTAAACCTCGAAAGAACACGCCGACCACAAGGGCCTCCGGCGTGCTGTTAGCGCATCGAGGCTCCCGCCCGATTCGGTATAATGCGCCCTGAAAAACCAAAGCTGCCTGTGGGCGGCATTTTATGGTGGAGGCTGTCAAAGGTCTCTGCCGTTTGTTATGGTGTGAGGGGTTTTTGTATCGGAGTGCGCTATGGTGGTTGCGATACTGGTTGCTTTTTTAGGAGCGCTGGCGGCGCCCTGGGTTTTCCGCTGGCTGGGCAACGCGGCGGGCTGGGGGCTGGCCCTGTTGCCGCTGGGCCTTGCGGTCTACTTTGCCAGCCTGCTGCCGGACGTGGTGGGGGGCCAGACCCTCCGGCACAGCCTGGTCTGGGTGCCCAGCCTGGGGGTCAACTTTTCCTTCTACCTGGACGGGCTTTCGCTTCTGTTCGCCCTGCTTATCACCGGCATCGGCACCTTTATTGTGATCTACTCGGGCGGCTACCTGAAGGGCCACCCCGACCTGGGCCGGTTCTACCTGGTCATTCTGCTCTTCATGGCCTCCATGCTGGGGCTGGTACTGGCCGACAACGTCGTGACCCTGTTCGTGATGTGGGAGCTGACCAGCCTCACCTCGTACCTGCTGATCGGCTTCAACCATAGCGAGTTCAGGTCACGCCGGGCCGCCACCCAGGCTTTGCTGGTGACGGCAGGTGGAGGACTGGCTCTGCTGGCCGGGCTGATTCTTTTGGCCCTCATGGGCGGCTCGCTGGAGATCTCCGAGCTGCTGGGCCAGGGCCAGGTACTGCGCGAGCATCCGCTCTACCTGCCCACCCTCATCCTGGTGCTTCTGGGGGCCTTTACCAAGTCGGCGCAGTTTCCCTTCCACTTCTGGCTGCCCAACGCCATGGAAGCCCCCACCCCGGTCTCGGCCTACCTGCACTCGGCCACCATGGTCAAGGCTGGGGTCTACCTGCTGGCCCGGCTCCAGCCGGCCCTTGGGGGCAGCGAGGTCTGGAGCAGCGCCCTGATGGTCTTCGGGCTGGCCACCCTGCTCACCGGGGCTGCCCTCACCTTCCGCCACACCGACCTCAAGCGCCTGCTGGCCTACTCCACGGTGGCTGCGCTGGGGGCGCTGGTCTTCTTAATCGGGCTGGTGCCGCTCACCAGCTACTACGCGGCCATGGCCTTTGCCACCTTTCTGCTGGCTCACTCGCTCTACAAAGGCGGGCTCTTCATGGCCGCGGGTGCAGTGGACCACGAGGCCGGCACCCGCGACATCACCCAGCTCGGGGGCCTTTTCCGGGTGATGCCCCTCACCGGGGTGGCGGTGGTGCTGGCCGCGCTCTCGCTGGCCGGGTTGCCGCCGGTGCTGGGCTTTATCGGTAAGGAAGTGCTGTATGTGGCCGCGCTGCAGGCGGCCCCGGCCTGGATGGTGGGGCTGGCGGTGCTGGGCTTTGCGGTGGGGGCCATGCTGGCGCTGCTGCTGGTGGTGCCTTTCTTCCGGGGTCAGCCGCCTCAAAAGGTACACGAGGGGCCGCCCAGCCTGTGGCTGGGGCCCCTGGTGCTGGCGGGCTTGGGCTTGTTGCTGGGCTTCTTTCCGGGGCTCTACAACCCCCTGGCCGATGCAGTCGCCAGCGCGGTGAAGGGGCAGGCTGTGGCCTACCACCTGAAGCTCTGGCCCGGCTTCAACCCGGCCTTTCTCCTGAGTCTCTTAACGGTACTGCTGGGGGTGGGGTTTTACTTCCTCTATCCCCGTCTGCGGGCCTGGATGGCCCAGGAACCCATCCCTGGGCCAGAAAACGCCTATGTGGCCCTCCTGCGTGGGCTGATGCGGCTGGCGGCGGGGGTGGAGCGCCTGCTGCAGAGCGGTTCGCTGCGGGCTTACCTGGTCTGGACGTTTGGGGGGCTGGTGGGGCTGGTGGGGCTGGCCCTCTTCCGCAGCGGCGTGCTGCTCTGGCCGGCGGGGGCCTCGAGCCCCACGCCCGAGCAGGTGCTGCTGCTAGCCCTGATGCTCCTGGGGGCCATCGGGGCACTGCGGCTGCGCTCGCACCTGGCGATGGTGGTGGTGCTGGGCGTGGTGGGGGCGGGGGTAGCCCTGGTCTTTTTGTTGCAAAACGCCCCCGACCTCTCGATTACCCAGTTTCTGGTGGAGACCCTCACCGCCATCCTGATCGCCCTGGTGCTGCTACAGATTCGCAACATCGGGCCGGTGCCCCGTGGGCGCTGGCTGGATAAGGTGGTGGCCCTGGGCTTTGGCGGGCTGGTGACCCTCTTGATGCTGGGGGTGCTGGCGCAGCCCCTCGAGCTACACCTGAGCCAGTTTTTTGCCCAGAAAAGCCTACCCGAAGGCTTCGGGCGCAACATCGTGAACGTGATTCTGGTGGATTTCCGCGGCCTGGACACCTTCGGCGAGATCACCGTGGTGGGGCTGGCCGGGCTGGGGGTCTGGGTTCTTTTGGCGAACGGTCGCGCCAGCGGAGAACCATCCCCCAATGGAAACAGCAACGGGAGGAGCGACCATGAACACCCTGATTCTTAAGACCACCTCGAGGTTCCTCTTCACCCTTCTGCTTCTACTCTCGGTCTTTTTGCTCCTGCGCGGCCACAACGAGCCGGGCGGGGGCTTTATCGGGGCCCTGGTGGCGGTGGGGGCCTATGCGCTGTTTGCCCTGGCGCACGGGCTTTCCGCGGCCCGCAAACTCCTGCCCCTTCCCCCTTTGCGCCTGGTGGGGTGGGGCCTGCTGGTAGCCCTTCTGAGCGCCCTGCCGGCCTTGCTGCTGGGCCAGCCCCTCATGACCGGGCAGTGGTTCAGCCTGCTGGGCGTGAAGATGGGCACCCCGGTCATCTTCGACATCGGGGTCTACCTGACCGTGTTCGGGGCGCTGCTCTCGGCTATTTTTGGGCTCGAGGAGGCCGCACACCATCCTTCGGAGGGCGCCTGATGGAAATCCTGCTCTCGTTCCTGGTGGGTGCTCTGATGGCGGTGGGGGTCTATCTGATGCTCCGGCCCCATCTGATTCAGTTTCTGATTGGCTTTCTGGTGCTGGGCAACGCCGCCAACCTGCTAATCTTTACCGCAGGCCGGCTGGGCAGCCAGTTCCCGCCCCTGGTGCTGCCCGACGGTACGGTGCCAGAGCCCTACGCCAACCCCCTGCCCCAGGCCCTGATCCTCACCGCAATCGTGATTGGTTTTGGTCTGGCGGCTTTCGGCATCGTGCTCTTCTACCGGGCCCAGCAAGCCCTGGGCACCCTGAACGCCGAGACCATCCTCGAGGCTTCTGAACCGGCCCCGGCCCCCTCACCGGTGGACGAGGTGCGGGAGGAGGGGGCCCGATGAGCTGGCTGCTGGTGCTCCCCTTGCTGGTTCCCCTCACCACCGGCATCCTGTGCCTGGTGCTGTCGGGCCGCACCGCCCAACGGGTACTGGGCCTGGCGGGGGCCCTGGGCCTGCTGGCCGCAGGCCTGGCCCTGTTAACCCAGGTTCAGCGCCAGGGCATCCAGGCCGTGCAAATTGGCAACTGGCCGGCTCCCTTCGGTATCACCTTTGTGGCCGACCACCTCTCGGCCCTGATGGTGCTGATCACCGGGGTGGTGGCGGTGGCGGTGGCGCTTTTTGCCCTGGCTGAAGGCGATCAGTCCCGCGAGGGCCTGGGCTACTACGCCCTGGGCCACCTGTTGCTGTTTGGGGTGAACGGGGCCTTCCTGACCGGCGACCTGTTCAACCTGTATGTCTGGTTCGAGGTGCTGCTGCTTTCCTCGTTTGTGCTGATGGTTCTGGGAGGCAACCGGGCCCAACTGGCCGGCGGGGTCAAGTACTTCGCGGTCTCGCTTCTGTCCTCGATCTTCTTCCTGGTGGCAGTGGGCCTGCTGTACGGGGCAACCGGGGCCCTGAACATGGCCGACCTGGCCCTCCGGGTGGACAGGGTTCATCCGGGGCTGCTCTCGGCTTTGTCCATGCTGTTTCTGGTGGCGTTTGGGCTGAAGGCCGCTGTTTTTCCTTTCTTCTTCTGGCTGCCAGCCTCCTACCCGGCCCCTCCCGCCATGATCTCGGCCCTTTTTGCCGGGCTTCTGACCAAGGTGGGGGTGTACGCCCTGATCCGGGTCTTCACCCTGCTCTTTACCCACGACACCGGGTTTACCCATAGCCTGATCCTCTGGGTTGCCGGTTTTACCTTACTCCTGGGGGTGCTGATGGTGCTGGCCCAGGGGGAGCTCAGGCGGCTGTTGTCGTTCCAGCTGGTGAGTCACATCGGCTATATGCTGATGGGCCTGGGCATCCTGACCCCGCTGGCCCTGGCCGGCTCGGTGTTTTACGCGCTCAACCACATGATTGTGATTGCCGCGCTCTTTTTGCTGGCCGGCCTCTTGCAGCGCCTGCAGGGCACCACGGTACTGGTGCGGATGGGCGGGCTGTACAGGCCCTATCCCTGGCTGGCGGTCTTGTTCCTGTTGCCGGCCTTCTCGCTGGCCGGGCTGCCGCCCTTCTCGGGCTTCTGGGCCAAATACACACTGGTGGCAGCCGGGTTGCAGGCCGGGCAGTACGGGATTGTGGTGGTGGCTTTGCTGGTGGGCCTGCTAACCCTGCTCTCGATGGGGCTGGTCTTCGCCGAGGTGTTCTGGAAGAAGGCCCCAGAGGGGGCCAGGTCGGCCCCGGGGGGCCTGGCTGGCCTGGTGCTGCCGGTGGGCCTGCTGGCAGTTCTGACGCTGGGGATTGGGCTCTGGGCCGAGCCGCTTCTGAGCCTCTCGCAGACCGCCGCGCGGGAGCTGCTCGAGCCATCCGGGTACATCCAGGCGGTGCTGGGGGTGAGCCGATGAGGGCTTTTGTGTACAACGTGGTGCTGACCATCTTCTGGATGGCCGTGACCGAAGCCTTTACCCTCGAGAACTTTTTGGTGGGTTTTGCCATCAGCTTCCTGATTCTGCTGCTGGCCCGCCCACTCTTCGATGCCCCCTCGAGGCGCTACTTCACCCTGGCCTGGAAGCTGCCCCGCTTTGTACTTCTGATGCTGTGGGAGATCGTGCTCTCGAGCCTGCGGGTGGCCCAGGCGGTGCTCTCGCCCCGGCTGCCCATCAAGCCCGGCATCATCGCCTACCCGCTGGAGGTCAAGAGCGACCTCGAGATCACCCTGCTGGCCAACCTGATCACCCTCACGCCGGGCACCCTGAGCCTGGACGTCTCCTCCGACCGCAAGGTGCTCTATGTGCACGGGATGTTTGTGGACGACCCGCAAAAGGTGATCGAGTCCACCCACGAAAGCCTGGAAAAAGCCGTCCTGGAGGTAACCCGATGAGTTTTCTGGAGGTCATGCTGCTGGCTTTGATGCTGACCCTGCCCTTCGCGCTGTACCGCCTGGTGAAGGGGCCGACCCTACCCGACCGGGTGGTGGGCCTCGATCTGATCACCACGCTCTCGGTGGCGCTGGCCGCCCTGTACGCCCTGGTAAGCGGCCAGACCGCTTTTTTGGATGTGGCCATCGCACTGGCTCTGTTTGCCTTTTTAGCCACGCTGGGGCTGGCCCGTTACATCGAGTACCGGGGCCACAAGGGGGACTGAGATGCTTGAATGGCTGGTGTATATCCTGGTGCTGGGCGGGGTGTTCTTTCTGTTTATTGCGGCCATCGGGGTGGTGCGGATGCCCGATCTATACAACCGCATGCACGCCACCTCCAAAGCCGGCACCCTGGGGGTGGGCCTGATCCTGGTGGCGGTGGCAGTGTTTTATCAGGAACTCTCGGTGGCGGCCCGCGCGCTCTCGACCCTGGCTTTTATTGTTCTAACCGCACCGGTAGCCGCCCATGCCCTGGGCCGCGCGGCCTACCTCTCGGGGGTCAAGCCCAGCCAGGACACCTACATAGACGAGCTGGCCGGGCACTACCAGGCCAACCACAGGCTCGAGTCGGTGGAGACCGAGGCTAAGCAAAGAAGGTTCAAGCAGTAAAAATAACTCAAGTTGCCACCTATCCTGACTACGCAGAAAATAAAGGCCACTATGAACTGGACTGTTCTAGTGGCCTTCTGCATTATAGACGATCTGCTCAAGACCCTCGGACACAAGGACGACCCCCAGAGCAAGACCCCCGCCAGCGTCGTCCTCACCCTCTGGATTCTGGCCGCCCTGGCTTTCGCTGGAAAGCACAAGCACGCCCTGATCTATGCCAAAGAGCAGGGTCTTTTCAGCTACATCCCCTCCCCCAGCCGCTTCAGCCGACGGCTGCACAGCCTGGCCCACTGGATACCGCTGCTATTGTCCCTGAGCAAGACTTTATGGGAGCAGCTAAGCTCAGTGGAGCACTACATCCTCGACACCTTACCCCTGCCGGTCTGTGAAAACATCCGCGCGCCCCGTTGCTGCCTGGCCCCAGCCCGCGTATACCGGGGCTACATTCCCAGCAAACGCAGCTACTTCCACGGACTCAAGCTCCACCTGGTCTGCACGGATAACCAGTGGATCAGCGAAGTTCTCCTCACCCCTGGCGCTACCGCGGACGTGGAGGGGTTGTATCGGCTGCCGCTGGACTTGCCGCAGGGAAGCGAGCTGTACGTGGATCGGGGGTACACCGACTATCAGGCCGAAGATGACCTGGCCATGGCTGAGGGCATCCGGCTGCGCACCATCCGCAAGGGGAACTCCAAGCGCTACCACCCACCCGGTCAGTTCATAGCCACCGTGGGCAGGAAGATTATCGAGTCGGTGGGTGCTGCCCTGACGGAACTATTCCCCAAGCGCATACATGCCACGACCCTCCAGGGCTTTGTGCTCAAGGTGTGGGGCTTCATCTTTGCCCACAACTTCAGGCGGCTGGCTAGTATTTTGTAGGTGGCAACTTGGGTTAAAAATACCTTCGTGTGCTACTTGACTCACCCCTGGGGGATGTGAAAAAAGAGGGGGTGCTATGGAACCCCACCGCGAGCACCCCCTTATCTTGACGCAGAAACCCTCCCGGTGGCGGGTAGATGACGAGCTCAAAGCCCTGCAAGCTCAGGGTACCCGCCCAGAAGGGACAAAACGCTCAGACCCTCCTCACCTATCTCGCCCTGAGGCTCGTGGGCGGATCTAAAACCCATCCCCCTGGCCCAGGGTCACCGCATCCACAGCCTGGCCCTGCTAGGGAATCGGGGGTGCCGGGGGTGAAGACGCCGCCCTATCGTTTGCGGGGGGGAATGGATGGGTAGAGTGCGGAAGCGGATAGAATGGTGCGGCTTCACCGTATAGAGGCCCGGTCGTTTGCGGGTTTCCTGGCGCAGGTGAGCCTGATTCTGCTGGTGCACAACCTCATTCGGAGTCATCTGCTGCTCAGGATGGCAGGGGTGGAGGTGTGAGTATCAGGTAGCACACGCAGGAATAAATCCACCCACCCCGACTGACGGGCCTCCCGCTTATAGGCATTTCGATCGGCTTGAATCCTTCACCTCTGACCGGGCCTGGCGGTAAAGGATTCCAGGCCGTTCATTCGTGCTATGCTGCATTTTGTTGGCTCGTCGGAAGACAGCATGAGGCGTGAATTTCAGCTATCGAACGGGGGCCGCCAGCGGCTGATAGGTCGCTGGAATGCCCTGTGCAGCTCGCTTGGGCTTGATCCCGACCAGCATTTTTCCGTACTGGACGACCTGCTCATCCGGTATACCGAGCCCCAGCGGTACTACCACAACCTGGCCCACCTCGACGCCCTGCTAGCACTCCTGCCAGCCCAGCCGCACCTCGAGCTTGCGGTCTGGTTCCACGACGCGGTCTACGACCCCACCCGCACCGATAACGAGCCGCAAAGCGCCCGCCTGGCCGAACAAAGCCTCCAGCGCCTGGGGGTGGCCCCAGCGCTCATCCAGCGGGTGGTGGGCCTTATTCTTGCCACACAGCACCACCGCTCAGACGACCTCGAGACCGCGCTTTTTTTGGATGCAGATCTTGCCATCCTGGGGGCCGAGGCCCGAACCTATCGGGCCTATGCTCGAGCCATTCGGCTGGAGTACGCCTGGCTGCCAGAGGCCCTGTTCAAAGAGCGGCGGGCTATGGTGATTCGCCAGTTTCTCTCGCGTGAGCGCATCTATCAGACCGCGGGGTTTGCCGGGCTGGAGCAGCCCGCCCGCAACAACCTGCAAGGTGAGCTGGCAGCGCTGGTTCGGCCCTCATAAAGCCTGCCAGTAACGCTCGAGGCTCTCCGCCAACTGCGCCGCCAGCCCCAGGCGGTAGGCTGTAGCCACCCGGCGGCCCAGCGCCTGCACCAGCGGATCGGGCGCGGCCTCCAGAGCCCGCAGGGCCTTCTCCGAAAGGGCGATGTAAACCCGCCGGGGGTGGGCCGGCTGGGTCGGCAGGCTGAACCAGTACTCGGCCTCTTCGGGCTTCACCACTAAGGCCCCCCGCTCGATAAACCAGCCGGCCCCCTCGGGGTGCACATACACCCTGGCGGCCTGGGCAATGGCCTGGCGCACCGCCTCGGCCAATGGCAGTGGAATAGCCCACCCCGATGGCGGGGCGGCCGTTAGTGGCCGGTAGGCCTGGGCCCTCAGCTCGATGCTCTGTTCGCCGTTCCAGCGGTTCAGCGCCAGCCCCGCGGCCAGCTCGAGGGCCTCGGGCAGGCGCTCGCCGTTGTCGCGCCACTTTACAACCCGAACCCCGTTCAAACGGAACGATAGGTGCTTGCCCTCGCCCATGGTGCGCACATATTCCGGCCTGCCTTGGGTATAAAACAACGGTTCGGGGTTGCCCTCACCCAGGGGTTCTAGCAATTGTAAGGCTCGGTGCAGCTCGTCTAAGTCTTCCCCATCCAGCCATCCGTCCAGCACAATCTCGGGTTCTGGCACCGGGAACTGCGCTGCATAGCGGTGGATGGCCTCGGTAAAGGCCGGGATCTGGCTTTCTCGAATGGCAAACCCCGCCGCTTGGGCGTGGCCCCCAAAGCGCTCGAGGTAGGCCCTGGCGGACTGCAAAGCCCCCACCGCGCTGATACCGGGTGTGGAGCGCACCGACCCCTTGCCCTCGGCGATGATAAACACCGGCTTGTAGTAGCGCTCGAGCACCCGGCTGGCCACAATGCCCATCACCCCAGGGTGCCCTTCGGCATCGTGGATGACCAACGCCGGATGGGTGGGGTCAAGGGTGGGCCAGATGCGTTCCAGCATGGCCTCTTCGATGCGCTGCCGCTGCACATTGAGCTGGGTTAGGCGCTCCGCCAGGACACCGGCTTGCAAAACATCCTGAGTGGTGAGGAGTTCCAGGGCGATCCCGGCCTGCCCCAGCCTCGAGGCCGCATTAATGCGGGGCGCGATGCGAAAGGCAATCTCGCTGGCGCTGAATTCCTGGCAGTGTTCCGCTGCCAGTACTTTGAGGCCCAGGTTGGCGGAGTCGCGCAGGCGGCGCAACCCCTCCTGAACCAGGGCCCGATTAAAGCCCTGCAAAGGGGCCACGTCGGCCACCGTACCAATTGCGGCCAGGTCGGCGTACTCTAAGGGTGGATCCCGGCCCAGCAGTTCGTACACCTGCCACAGCAGCAAGAAGGCCACCCCCGAACCGGTGGGGTGCGCCTGGCCTTGCAGCCCGGGCGAGAGGGCCGGGTGCACCACCAGGCCCGGCGGCGGCGCAGCGCCCGGCGAATGGTGATCGGTGACCAGCACCGAGACCCCATTCTCGACCAGCGCGCGCAGCTCGGCATGGTTGGTGATACCGCAGTCTACCGTGATGAACAGGTCGCAGGCCTCGAGGTGCTCCGGCACCCGATCCATCAGCACCCCGTAGCCCTCCTCCAGGCGGTGGGGGATAAAGGCATGGATCTCGGCGCCCAGCCTCTCCAAACCGTTCAGCAGCAGCGCCGTGCCGGTCAAGCCGTCGGCGTCGTAATCGCCGTGAACCCGGATGCGCTCGCGTTTTTCCAAAGCTTCAATGATGCGCAAAGCCGCCTGCTTGAGGCCATCGATGGGAAGGCATACCAGGGGGGGCTCGAGGTCTTCTTTTCGCCGAAACCCCCGGTTCCAGAAGACCGCCGCCGCCAGCGGGGGTATACCCAGTTGCTCAATTAATGGTCGAAGTTCGGCCACATGGGGCCATTCACGGAGTCTCCACTTCATCCAGATCTCCACCACACCCGATCCACCCGGCGCCCCCAGGTTACAGGCAGGATGGGCCTCTGTCTCTTCCCATCGGGGGGGCTTGCTGGCTGCTTCTACTCAAGCTGTCCGATCCGGGATGACCGGGGTTTCTTCGGGGTGTTGTTTTTTGAGGGCCTCGAGCTCACCCCTGGCCTGGCGCAATTCCAGGTTGCGCTGGCGCAAGACGGCCTGGGCCCTTATCCAGCCGGTCAAGACGTATAGGCCCATCACCACCAGACCCAGCCCAAAAGCCCCCACCCACAACAGGCTCAGGTGAACCAGGCCCCAGGGCGTGCCGATCATCAACCCAGGCTGCAGCGCATACAGAACCCAGGCCACCGCGGCTACCCCCAGCACCACCGCGAAGGCCAGCGCACTCAGAACTTTCATACTTAGAAGTCTACCGCAGTTCTGAGTGAGAAAAGCGCCCAGGCTTGCGCAGACCATCGCTCGGTTAGTTTACAAAAGTTGTAACTTATGCTAGCCTACCCTTCACCAGGCGGCCGTGCCTGGTATCAAGGCTCTAGGCCTTATCCAGAGCAGCGGACAGGGCAACTGCCCGACGGGAACGGCCCGATGAAGCTGCGGCAACCTGCCAAAGGCAAGGTGCCAATTCCGGCCCGGCCTCTGCGCCGGGAAAGATAAGGGGGTTTGAATATCTTGGAAAAGTCGAGCACCATCTCCTCAATCCACACAGGTTATTCCGCTCCAGCCAGCAGCAAGATATCCAAAGGGCAGCGCCGCCAACCATCCCTTTCGCCAGGGGTTGTAATCTGGTTCACCGGTCTTTCCGGCGCCGGTAAAACCACCCTGGCCCGGGCCCTCGAGGTGCTCCTGTACGAAGCCGGATACCCGGTGGAGCATCTCGATGGCGATGCGGTGCGGGAGCACTTATCGAAAGGCCTGGGTTTTAGCCGGGAAGACCGCGACACCAACATCCGCCGCATCGGCTATGTGGCCAACCTGCTGGCTAAACATGGGGTTCTGGTGCTGGTAAGCGCCATCAGCCCCTACCGTTCCACCCGTGAAGCCGTGCTGGCCGAAGCCCCCAGAAAGCTCGAGGTCTACGTGGACGCCCCCCTGAAGGTGCTGATTCAAAGGGACGTGAAGGGCCTGTACGCCCGGGCCCTGCGCGGTGAAATACCGCACTTTACCGGAATTTCAGACCCGTACGAGCCCCCTTTGAACCCCGACCTGCACCTGCGCACCGATCAGATGAGCCTGCAGGAGTGCCTCAGCCGCCTGCTGGCGGCCCTGGCCCCTTTTGGCGTTGAGGAGGTACCCAAACGGTGATCCCTGAACACTGGAACCCCCAAACCCCGCCCCTCGAGGTCATCCAGTGGGCCCTGGAGCATTACCCCGACCTTATCATCACCAGCGCCTTCAACCTCAATGGGGTGGTGCTGCTCGAGCTGGCCGCACAGGCCGGCTATACCGGTGAGGTGGTGTTTGTAGACACCGGCTATCATTTCCCGGAGACCCTCGAGACCCGCGACCGTCTGTCGGCCCGTTATACGCAGATGCGCTTTGTAACCCTCAGCGCTGGGCTCCCGCCCGACCCCTGGGGACAGGAGCGCTTCCGCAGCGACCCCGACGGCTGCTGCAACGCGCGCAAAGTAGCCCCCCTACGCGCCTATCTCTCACAAAAGAATCCTTCGGCGCTGCTAAACGCCCGCAGCCGGGATCAGGCCTCCACCCGCCAAGGGCTGGATTTTCTCGAGCCCGGCCAGCGGTTGCGCATCAATCCGCTGGCCTACTGGCATCGCGCCCAGCTCGAGGCCTTTGCTCAAAAGCACCAACTTTTCGTTAACCCTCTGTACTGGTCGGGGTTTCTCAGCATCGGCTGCTGGCCCTGCACCCGCGCCGTGCGCCCCGGTGAGGAGGCCCGGGCTGGTCGCTGGTCAGGCCGGGGCAAAACCGAGTGCGGCCTGTGGCAGGGTGAACAAGCCTTGTAGGAGTTTTTTTATGGCTGAAAAACTTACAAATGTTGTAAACTTACCATCACCACACGGCGGAACGCTGGTTGAGCGCATACTGCAGGCCGACCCTCGAGAATACGAGCACCTCCCAGCCCTCGAGCTGGACGCACAGGGCTACGCTGACCTCGAGCTGATCGCCACCGGGGTCTACTCGCCCCTGCAAGGGTTCATGGGGGAGGCCGATTACCAACGCGTGCTGGAGGAAATGCGGCTGTCCAACGGCCTGCCCTGGAGCATTCCCATCACCCTGGCAGTCTCGCGCTCGCAAGCCGCCCTGTACCGCCAGCGTGTGCGCCTGGTCTGGCATGGGAGAACGGTAGGCTTGCTCGAGGTAGAAGAGCGGTATCAACCCGACAAAAGACAGGAGGCCCTGGCGATCTACCGCACCGCCGACCCCGCCCACCCCGGGGTGGCCGCCCTGCTGGCTCGAGGCGAGGTGTACCTGGCCGGGGGCGTGTATTTGTTACACCTGGATCGGGGGCCGTTTCCCGAGCACCACCACACCCCCCGGGAGACCCGGCAAATTTTTGCGCAACGGGGCTGGAAAACGGTGGTCGCTTTTCAAACCCGCAACCCCATCCACCGGGCCCACGAATACCTGCACAAAGTAGCCCTGGAGCAGCTCGACGGGCTGTTCCTCAACCCCCTGGTCGGCGCCACCAAGTCCGACGACATCCCGGCTTCTGTGCGCATGCAGGCTTATAAGGTGCTCCTGGAACATTACTACCCCAAAGAGCGGGTTCTGCTGGGGGTCTATCCTGCCGCCATGCGTTACGCGGGGCCCCGTGAAGCCGTTTTACACGCCATCAGCCGGAAAAACTACGGCTGTACCCATTTCATTGTGGGCCGCGACCATGCGGGCGTCGGCCAGTACTACGGCCCGTATGAAGCCCAGGAAATTTTCTCGGCCTTCGAGCCCGAGGAAATCGGCATACAAATAGTCAAGTTTGAGCATTCTTTCTACTGCCAGGCCTGCCACGCCATCGTCACGCCCCGCACCTGCCCCCACGACAGCAAACACCACCTGGTGCTCTCCGGCACCCGCGTGCGCGAGCTGCTACGCGCAGGGGCGCCTTTACCCGCCGAGTTCACCCGACCTGAGGTGGCCGCGGTGTTGCGTTCCGCCTATCAGGCCGAGGCCTTAGAACGTCGCTAGGGCTCTGAGGAGACACCCGGCTTCTCAGGTATCCGGGCAGCTACCAGGCTGGAGGTAAGTTGGATGCTCGAGGTTGTCATAGGCTTCATCATCGCCCTGTGCATCGGCCTGACTGGGGTCGGCGGGGGCACCCTCACCACCCCGCTGCTGATCCTGGCGCTGGGGGTTCCACCCGAAGTCGCTGTTGGCACAGCCCTGCTTTTCTCTATGCTGGCAAAGATTCCCGCTGGGTGGGTTTACTGGCAAAAGCAAGGGGTTAATTGGCAAGCCCTGCGCCTGTTGTTAGCTGGCGGTATTCCGGCCGCTGTAGCCGGCAGCCTGCTGCTACACTCCTTCAAGGTGCATAAAGAGGCGGTGCTGGCCGGCATAGGTCTGATTATTTTGTCGGTAGCGGTCATCAACCTGGCGATCACCCTTAGAAAGCTATCTCCCCGACCCCTAGCCCCCCAGTGGATTGTGGTCGTCGCCGCCTTCATTGGTCTGGAGGTGGGTTTTTCCTCGGCAGGGGCCGGGGCTCTGGGCACTTTACTGCTGATGAGCGGAACCCGCCTGGCCCCCAGGGAAATAGTGGGTACAGATCTCTGGTTTGGCCTTGGGCTATCTGCTTTGGCCGGTGGGCTGCACGCAGCGCTGGGTCAGACCGACTGGCTACTGCTAACCAAGCTGGCCTGCGGCGGTTGGATCGGCTCCTTGCTGGGGGCCTGGCTGGGCCAGCGGGTCAACCAGCGGCCTTTCCGCATAGGGCTTTTGCTCTGGCTTATGCTGATCGGTTCACACCTGATTCTACGAGGCATACCCGCCCTGGCGAGGTGAGATGTGTATCCAGTAATGCTCAATCTGCAAGGCAAAAAAGTGCTCTTCATCGGGGGTGGCCTGGAGACTGCCAGCAAGGTGCAAAAACTCCTGGAACAGGGGGCCTGGGTTCGGCTGGTCTCTCCCCTGTACCACCCCGAGCTAGCCCAGGCCCTCCATCAAGGGCTGCTCGAGTGGCAGCAGCGCAGCTACACCTACGGGGATCTGGCCGGCTTCACGCTGTGCTTTTCCCATCCGGTAGACCCCAGCCTCAATTCAATCATCGCCCAGGAGGCAAGGGAGCGCGGCGTCTGGCTCAACGCGGTCGACGACCCCGCCCACTGCGACTTCATCCTGCCCTCGGTACACCGCCAGGGCGATCTGGTGCTGGCCGTCTCTACCAGCGGCGTTGCACCCGCACTGGCTGTGCGCATCAGGGAGCGCCTGGCCGCCGAGTATGGCCCCGAGTATGCCGAGTACTTAGAGCTGCTGCGCTCTTTCCGCCCCCTGGTCAAAGAGGCCTACCCCCATAGTTTTGAGGCCCGTAAAGCCGCCTGGTATCGCATGATTGACAGTGAGGCACTGGATTTGGTTTTCCTGGGCGAGCGGGAGCGGGCTCGAGCGGTTCTCTTACAATCGCTGTACAGTCCAACCTCCCCCTCCCCAGATGGGCACGCCGCCCCCTGGCAGGAGGTGGTATGAGCCCGGTTTATCTGGTGGGGGCAGGGCCCGGCAGCGCCGATCTCCTGACCCTGCGCGCCGCACGGGTGTTGCAGGAAGCGGAGGTGGTTCTCTACGACCGCCTGGTAAGCCCGGAGGTGCTGGCCTTGGTCAACCCCCGGGCCCAGCGCATCTATGTGGGCAAAACCAAGGGTGAGCAGGATAAGCAACAACAGATTTTGCACCTGCTCCTGTCCCACGCGCGGGCCGGACGCAAGGTCGTGCGGCTCAAAGGGGGGGATCCCATGGTTTTTGGGCGTGGGGCCGAAGAATGGCTCCATCTAGCCCAGGCAGGCCTTCCGGTCGAGCTGGTGCCCGGCCTCAGTTCTGCGGTGGCTTTGCCGGGGCTATGGGGCATCCCCCTTACCATGCGGGGCCTGGCCAGCGGCTTTGCGGTCATCTCCGGGCAGATGCAAGAAGGGGCCGTGCCCAACCTGGCCGCTTACGCGCAGGTAGATACCCTGGTCATCCTCATGGGCGTCGAGCGGCGCGTAGAGCTGGCTCGAGCCCTCCTCCAGGCTGGACGACCACCTCGAGAACCGGCTGCGTTCATCGAAAACGGAACCACCCCCAGCGAACGCCTTTTGCTCACAGATCTGCAGGCCATCGCCCAGGGACGCGTGGAAGTGCAGGCCCCTGCGGTCTGGATACAGGGATCCGTGGTAGGGGTTCAGCAAAAGCTGCGCAAAACAAAGGAGGAGTATGTCGTCGCAGTCTAAAGTCTCCAAGGTAGAAAGCATCAAGCTGGCCAGTCGCAACCTGCGCGGGCCGGTGGATCTCGAGCTCAACAACCCCAGCGACCATTTCAGCGAAGAAGGCTACCAGATTCTCAAGTTTCATGGCATCTATCAGCAAGACGACCGCGATGTGCGCAAGGCCCGCAAAGCCCAGGGTCTGGGGCCCGATTACTCTTTTATGATCCGGGTAGCCATCCCCGGCGGTGTGCTGCAACCCGAGCAGTATCTAGCCCTAGACCGTCTGGCAGACCAGCTCGGAAACGCCACTTTACGCATCACCACCCGCCAGGCCATTCAGTTTCACGGGGTGCGCAAAGGGGGGCTGAAACCCCTGATTCAAGTGCTTAATCAGCATCTCCTGACCAGCCTATCGGCCTGTGGGGATGTGGTGCGCAATGTGGTGGCCTGCCCCGCTCCCTTTTCCGATCGTCAAAGAGCCGAGATATCGCAGTATGCCAAAGCCCTGTCCGACCGACTCAAGCCCAGGAGCCGCGCCTACTACGAAATCTGGCTGGATGGCGAAAAAGCCGCCAGCTTAGAAGAAGTCGAACCCCTGTACGGCCAGGCCTATCTCCCGCGCAAGTTTAAGATTGCTTTTGCTTTCCCTGGCGACAATTGCGTGGACGTCTATACCCAGGATATCGGCATAGTGCCCTGGCTGGAAAAGGATGAGCTAAAAGGGTTTACCCTCCTAGTGGGCGGCGGGCTGGGACAGAGCCACGGAGCCAAGGATACACATCCGGTACTGGCAAAACCCCTCACCACCATCAAACCCGAGCAGCTATTTGAGGTGGTGGAGGCCATTGTCCGGGTTCAGCGCGATCATGGCCGGCGCGATGAGCGCAAACTGGCCCGAATGAAATACCTGGTGGAGGCCTGGGGCCTGGAACGCTTTAAAACCGAGGTTGAACACTATGTGGGCTACAGCCTACCCGAGGCCCAACCCCTTACCTGGCAGTGCGCCGACGACCACCTGGGCTGGCACGAGCAGGGCAATGGGCAGCTCTTCTTCGGACTTTTTGTGGAAAACGGGCGGGTTAAAGACCACCTTCGCGTGGCCATCCGCGAGGTGGTCAAGCGCCTCAACCCAGAAATACGCCTTACCCCCCAGCAAAACATTCTGTTCACCAACATCCAGCCAGGCGATCAAGCGACCCTCGAGGCCATCCTGCGTGAACACGGTGTAGAACTACCCGGGCGCATTCCCCTGGTGGTGCAGCAAGCTATGGCCTGCCCGGCCTTACCCACCTGCGGCCTGGCCATTACCGAAAGCGAGCGGGTGATGCCCCAGGTGATTCGCGAAATTGACACCCTGCTCTCCAGGCTGGATCTGCAAACCGGCCCCATCCCCCATGTGCGCATGACCGGCTGCCCCAACGGCTGCGCCCGCCCCTATACTGCCGAAATTGGCCTGGTGGGCCGGAGCCTCAACTCGTACACCATCTACCTGGGCGGCAGCCCCCTGGGGGATCGGCTCGGCGAGGTGTACCTGGACAATGTCAAGCGCGAAGACATAGCAGCCCGGCTCGAGCCCGCCCTGATGGCCTACCGGCAACAGCGACGGGAGAATGAGAGCTTCGGTGAGTTTTGCCATCGGGTAGGGATCGAGTTTATACGAGAGCAGATCGGCGCATCGGTAGAGGATCAACCGTCCGCCGCAGGTTGAGGCCTGCCGAGTTGCGCCAGGGCGGGTTTGCGGGATGGTCAGAACAGCACCCGCGCACCTGGCGCAATCTTTTACTTGATCCAGGACGACAGGTTAATCCGCCCTTCGTAAAGGGCCTTGCCGGTAATGGCCCCCTCCACCCCCAGGGCTTGCAATCCCTGTAAATCGGCATCGGAAGCAATCCCACCCCCGGCAATCAGGAAGCCAGGCCAGGCCGCCCGCACCACCCGCACCACCTCGAGATCCAGTCCGGCCAGGGTGCCATCCCGTCGCACATCGGTGTAGATCAGGGTACGAACACCCATCTCCCATATCCGCGGGCCCAGTTCCTGCACCATCAGGCGGGTGCCCTCGGCCCAGCCCGAGACCACCACCTCCAGCCCCCGGGCATCCAGGCTCACCACCACCCGCTCGGGGCCGAACTCATGGAGCATCTGGCCCAGCACCTCCGGGGCCTTTACCGCTATGGTACCCACCACCACCCGGCTGGCCCCCAGGGCCAGAATTTCCCGGGCCGCCCCCAGGCTGCGGATGCCACCGCCCACCTCGAACGGGATATCGACAGCCGCTGCCACCTCCCGCAGCACCCCGCGGTTGTTCCCCCGACCCGTCGCTGCGTCCAGGTCAACCAGGTGCAGCATCCGGGCCCCTTGCTTCTGCCAGTGCAGGGCGGCCTCCACCGGACTGTCGTAGTAGACGGTTTCTCGGCTGGGGTCGCCCTCGTAGAGCCGAACGGCCCGCCCAGACTGAATATCCACCGCAGGAATAACCAACACCCGAGGATTGTATCAAGCCAGCCCGCAGCGGGTCATCAGTAGATTTTCTTCCCTAACAGGCTGCTAGCCAGTTCCACCATTATCTTGGCGGTGCGGTTGGCGATATCCAGAATGGGGTTCACCTCGACCATGTCGAGGCTGGTGACAATTCTGGCATCGGCCAGCAGTTCCATCAGAAGGTGTGCTTCGCGGTAGGTCAGCCCGCCGGGCACCGGGGTTCCAACCCCCGGGGCTATCTCCGGGTCGAGCACATCGGCATCCAGCGAGACGTGCACCCTGGAAAAACCCTTGAACTTGGCGGCAACCTGCTGGGCGATGGCTGGAATTCCCTGTATATCCACCTCCTTCATGGTATAGACCATAACCCCACGCTCGCGTAACAGTCGAACCTCACCTGGATCCAGGCTACGAATGCCAATCAGCACCACGTCCTCGGGCCGTACCTTAGCCCCAGGGCGGCCCAGGTGCACCAGACGCGGGTCGCCCAGGCCGCACAGGTGGGCCAGGGGCATCCCGTGGATGTTGCCGCTGGGGCTGGTCTCGGGGGTGTTGAAGTCGGCGTGGGCATCCACCCAGATCACCCCTATCCGTTCGCCCCGGCTGGCCCCCGTAACCGAGCCCATCGCGATGGAGTGGTCGCCTCCCAGCACAATTGGAAACACCTCGGCCGGCATCTGATCGATGGCGGCTATGGTATCCAGGCAGACCGTGCGAATGGCCTCGAGGTAGCCCATCCCCCCCGGTTCCTGCTGGGCATGGCGCAGGCTCTCGACCACCGGTACCCGCACATCGCCGTAGTCGTGCACCCGGTGGCCCAGGCCCTCGAGCACCTCCTGCAAACGCCCATAGCGCATGGCGCTGGGCCCCATATCCACCCCACGCCGCCCTTGACCCAAGTCCATCGGAACGCCCAAGATGCCAATATCCTTCATACCCACACAGTCTACCGCCCATTGACCCCAAGCCTCCTCGAGGCTAATATGAAGAGCTACGCTTAAGGCGCGAGCATTGGGTGAAGATGAAGCAGCGTCCAATACCAAGCATCAACCTCGCGAGGCTGATTCGCGAGGGCGGCAGCACCAGTGCAAAAGATGAAATCTGGGATTACATCGCCCTGCCCAACGAGCGCATCCCCCTGGTAGGCCCGGCGGTTTGGAGGGTCAGCGTTACCAAGATGGAGGGGGAGGGAGGGGTGGATTTCTGGCTTTCAGGCGAAATTGCTGGCAACGCCCTGATGGAGTGCCGCCGCTGCCTTACACCAACCCCCGCAGCGGTGCGGGCCCATTTTCAGTATCTGCTTCGCTATCAATCGGGCCTGGCGCACCTCGAGGCCATCGAAGAAAACGAGGAGGAAATCCTTCTTTTTGGCCATCCCGATCTGGACTTAGAGCCCCTGTTGAGCGAGGCTTTTGCCCTCGAGCTGCCCTACACCGTGCTGTGTAAAGAAGACTGCAAAGGCCTGTGCCCGGTCTGCGGAGCCAACCTCAACGAGGTAGACTGCGGCCACCAGGCCAAGACCCACAGCAGGCTGGAAGCCGAACTATCAAAGCTACTGGACGGTCTGAAGGACTGAGTAAACCCCCAGGTGCTAGGCTGATGGCATGTCGACCATTGACCTAGATCGCTGGCTCCAACACCTGCGGGAGCATCTGCCCATCGCCAAGGAGGGTCGCGACCCCGAGGGCGTGCACCAGGTGCGGGTGGCGGTACGGCGGCTGCGGGTGTGGCTGCGGCTGGCCGGGCTGCGGGTGCTGGAGGACGACCTGGCCTGGCTGGTGCGGTCAGCTGGGGAGGTGCGCGACCTCGAGGTGTTGCTTCTGAATAACCACCTACCCGAAGCTTTCCGCAGATGGGCCGCGTCCAGGCTCAAAGAGGCGCGCGCCGCCTTCGTACCGCTTCTGGACAGCCCCCGGCTGGCCGGCCTGTTGCAGGCCCTCGCCAACCTGCCCCCGCTGGATGAAGCACCGGCCCAGACCCGGCTCAAGCGCTTCGTACGCCAGGTTGAGCGCAAGGCCGAAGAATGGCAGCAGGAAGGAGGCCTCGAGCGCCTGCACGCCCTGCGCCGGGCCCTGCGGCGGCTGCGCTACGCCAGGGAGTGGCTCGGGCAGGACAGCCAGCGCATCAAGCAGTTGCAGGAGGTATTCGGTCGGGTGGGCGATCTGAGCTTCACCCTGCGGTACCTGGCCGCCTATGAGGCCGCGGGGGGCCGGGGGGCCGCGGCCTATAAAAGGCAGCTCGAGGCCCAGCTACAGGGGGCCCTCGAGGCGGCCCGGGAAGCCTGGCAGACCCATCAGGCCAACCTGGGGTAACCACCAAAAAACCGGAGGGATTCCCTCCGGCAAAGCACCGCGACAGATACTATTTCTTGCGTGGACGGTATTTGCCGTAAGTTCCACGGAAAATCTTGCCGCGACGGGTACGACGGTCACCTTTGCCCATGCTGTACTCCTAGGCTTTAGCTCCGCTAAGAAGCTGGTGCACTTTGCTCATCAGGCGGGACTTGCGCCGGCTGGCCGCGTTCTTGTGCAGGGTCGAACCCTTGGCGGCCTTGTCAATCAGGCTTTCGGCATAGCGCATGACCCGCACCGCTTCGCTGGCGTTGCCTTCTTTGGCCAAAGCCACCGCTTTCTTGCTGACGGTCTTGATGGCCGACATCTTGGACTTGTTGCGGGCCCGACGCTTGAGCGACTGGCGGTGGCGCTTCATGGCCGAGGGGTTGCGTGCAGTTTTTTTCTGTGCCATAGTTCTCCAATATTGCCCAATTGGGGGGCTACCGCCTTCGCACCAATGGCGAAAGAGCAGCCTCGAGGCAAACCGCTCACAAGTCTAGCATAAGGCCCGCTTCCGTGCCTAGACCCTAAAACTCGTTGCGGGCCGCCACCCAGTCCATGCGCACCTGGCCCCGCGCATCCTTGATGCGAAAGATGACATCGTACAAATTGGCCTCAGCCGGATAGCGTATCTCCTCGGAGAAGCGGCCCTGGTAGCGCTTGACCAGGCCCGGGTTGTTCTGGCCTGCGCGGCGAATCTCCACCTCGAAGCTCCCCTGCCGCAGCTCGCCGCTCACCGTAACCTTGACAAAAGCCCGGATGCCCGTGGCCCGTATCTGATTGCGCACCTCGCCGCTGTAGTTCCAGTAAAAAACCGGGGTAAAGGGCGCATAGCCCACCGCAAGACCAAAGCGCTCCGCGTAAAAGTACACCCCACCAGCGATGAGCGCCAGAATAAGAAGCGTTCGCACGGTTCAAGTATAAGCCAAGCCCGGATTGGCTCGAGCACACCGTTCTCCTCCTCAAAGGCAGCGCGCACCGGGGCATCCCCAAAGGCTGTCAACCCTGTTCAAATCGGTATACTTGAGGGCATGACGGTGGAGGAAGCATTCAGCCTGCTACGAACGGGGGCGGTGGAGATCATCCCCCAGGAAGACTTACTCAAAAAGCTACACTCGGGGAAAAAGCTCACGGTTAAGCTGGGCCTCGACCCCACCCGACCCGATATTCACATCGGCCATGCGGTGGTACTGCGCAAGATGCGGCAGTTCCAGGAGCTGGGCCACAAGGTGGTTCTGATTATCGGCGACTTTACCGCCATGATCGGCGACCCCTCGGGCCGCAGCAAAACCCGCCCGCCCCTCACCTTAGAAGAAACCCGCGCCAACGCCAAAAGCTACGTGGAGCAGGTGGGCAAAATCCTGATTACCACCGACCCCGCGCGCTTCGAGCTGCGCTACAACTCGGAGTGGCTGGAAAACCTGGGCTTCAAAGAGGTCATCCGGCTCACCTCGCTTCTAACCGTAGCCCAGATGCTCGAGCGCGAAGACTTCAAAAAGCGCTACACCGAGGGGGTTCCCATCTCCATTCACGAGTTCCTCTATCCCTTCGCCCAGGGGTACGACTCGGTGCCCATCGCCTGCGATGTGGAGATGGGCGGCACCGATCAAAAGTTCAACCTGCTGGTCGGGCGCGAGGTACAGGCGGCCTACGGCCTGGAAAAACAGGTGGCCTTCCTGATGCCGCTTCTGGTAGGGGGCGATGGGCAGAAGATGTCCAAAAGCTACGACAACTACATCGGCATCACCGAGGAGCCCAGCGAGATCTTCCGCAAGCTGATGAAGGTGGAAGACCCGTATCTGCAGACCTATTTTGAGCTCTGCACCGATCTGGCGCCGGAAGAAATTAAAGAGGTGCTGGAACAGGGCGGGCCGGTGGGCGCCCACCGGGTGCTGGCCCGGCTGCTCACCGGGGCCTATGCCCAGCCGCTGATCCCCGCCCGGCTGGACAAAGCCTGGTACGAGTCGCTGGGGTATAGCTGGGAGGCCCACGGGCACGACCAGGGCGGTGCGCCGGTGGTTCGACAGGCCGAGGCCCGTTACTACGAGATCGCCCACGGGGGCATCCCCGAGCAGATGCCCGAGGTCAGGCTACAGGCCAGCGAGCTGCTCGAGGGCAGAATTGCCGTCTTAAAGCTATTTACCCTGGCCGGCCTGACCGCCTCCAACGGCGAAGCCCGGCGGCTGATCGAGCAAAAAGGTCTGCGGCTGGATGGCCAGGTACTCACCGACCCCAAGCTGGAGGTGGTGCTCAGCCAGCCCGTGGTGCTGCAACGCGGCAAGGACAAGTTCGTACGGGTGGTGCTGGACTAGCCCTGCTCCAGGGGGCGGAACGGGGTCTCGTAGCCGGTGGCATAGAGCACCCCGTTTTCCTCTTCCAGGCGCAGGCGCGGCAACGGGAAGCGCGGCGGGCCATAGACCGCCTTGCCCCCTTGCAAAGGCTCGTAGGCCCCAAAGTGGCAGGGGCAGCCCAGGAAGGGGTGATCGGTGCGGTAGTTGTAGGCAATGGAGCCCAGCTCGGGGTTGTCCACGTAGTTGACCACACAGCCCTGGTGGGTGCAGATGCGCGAAAGGGCCAGAAAGTGGGCCTCCCCTACCGTGAGCCCCCCCAGCACCGGCTGCGAGAGCCGCAACACCACCGCCTTGAGGGGGCTGCCGCTGTACTCGTAATCGAAGTACTTGAAGTGCCAGTGCGCGGCCAGTTCGTCCAGGGTCGCCGCGGGCCGCCGGGGGCCCTCGCGCCAGACAGGTTCGCTCACGCCGGTTTTGGTGAAGTGGATGACGTAGGTGCGCCAGGCCAGCCAGCCAAAAAAGCCAGTGGTGATGGCGCTGGGAACAATCCAGAGCAAATCCCGCCGGTTGATGGGGCGCAGGTTTTGCGGGTTGGGCTTGTCCATAGATCCTCTACAATCCCCCCAGGTACTGCAGCAGAGCCTGCATCTCCTCCTCGTTCAGGGCCACCGCCGGCATCTGGCCCCGGCCCTTGAGGACAATCTCCCGCACCGCCTCCGGCACCTTGTTAATGGGATTGCCCTGCAAGCGTGGGCCCGTACCCCCCTGGGCCTGGGCCCCGTGGCAGGCCGCGCAGCGGGCCAGGTAGACCTGCTGGCCCTGGGAGGTAGCGTTGAGCTGGTTTTTGGCGGTTTGGATCAGGTTCTGCACCTGCGCCCGGGCCTCACCGCCGGCCTTCAGATAGGACTCCCAGGCCGCGATGGCCTGGGCCGGGCGGCCCAGTTGGAAGTAGGCGTTGCCCAGAAACAACCAGCCCTCCGGCTCACCGGGCTCGGCCCGCACCGCCAGCTCGAGGGCCTGGGCTCCCTCCTCGGGCCGACCGCTCATGAAGAGCAGGATGCCAATCCGGCGCACGGCGTTGGCGTTGCGGGGCTCGAGCTCGATCACCTTCAGGTAGCCCTGCACAGCCCGCTCGAAGTCCTGCAGCTCGTAGGCTTTGTTGGCGTAGGCCAGCCAGTCGGCGGCCTGGCCGCTTTGCTCGGCCCGGCGTTGCAGGTTGCCCAGTTCGCGGGCCTCGTTGCGGCTGGTGATGATGGTCTCGCCCGGCAGGCGCGGCACCGTGTAGGCCCACAGGCCCACCCCCAGGGCCACCAGACCCAGGGTCACGGCCCCCAGCGTGAGCGGGCTCAGGCGGCGCGGGGTGGGGTTTTCCTGGCCCAGCTCGGCCAGTTGGCGCTCGAGGTGCACCGCCTGGGCCAGGAGGCGCTTGCGCTCCTCCCCTTCGGCCTCCCGGGCCAGCGATTTGAGCAGCTCGAGCTCGGCCCGCAGCTCCTCGGGCCGGGGGCTCTCGGGAAAGGGCTGGGCCGGGGTACGGAAGAAAGGCCGCAGGGCATAGGCCAGGGCCAGCCCAAACAACAGAGCCAGTAAAAGATAAGCCATGATCATGGTTGTCGCTCACGGGGTTGCAGCTCGGCCTCGAGGCGGGCAATTTCTTCCTCCGAGACGTCCGAGGCGGTTAGCTGGGCTCGAGCCCTGACCCCCGCCAGGTAGCGCCACAGGCCAAAGCCCAGCAGGCCCAGCCCCACCAGGGGCGAGAGCCAGACCCACAGGGTAAGGCCGCGGGCGGGCGGCTCGTAGAGAATCCAGTCGCCGTAGCGCTGTACAAAAAACTCTCGGATCTCGGCCCGGCTCTTACCCTGGGCGAGCTGCTCGGCGATAATGCGGCGCATCTCCACAGCAATGCCGGCGTTGGACTCCGCCGCCGACTCCCCCTGACAGACCGGGCAGCGCAGCTCGCGGGCAATTTCAAACACCTCGGGTGAAAAATCCGGGGGTGGGGTGTTGGGGCTGGGCTGGGCCAGGGCCAAGGCCAGCAGCAGCAGCCAACCCACCCACCCTGCTTTCCTTCGTCTCATCGCAACACCTGCTCGATATAGCCCCGTAACTGCGCCTCGCTCAGCTCGCCGGCATGCCGGGCCAGCACCGTACCATTACGATCTATGACGAAGGTCTCGGGCACGCCATAGTACCCGTACTCGATGCCAATGCGCCCACGCCCGTCGTACACGCTGGGGAAGGTCAGGCCATACTGCTGGATGAACTTCAGGGCCTCGGCTTCGCTGTCCTGCACATTAACCCCCAGAATGAGCACCTGGTCTCTGTACTGTTGGTGAAAGCGCTCTAGAAGCGGGGCCTCGGTGCGGCAGGGGATGCACCAACTGGCCCAGATGTTGAGCAAAACCGGCTTGCCAAGGCCCGCCCGAACCCCCATCTCGGGCCCGTACTGGGCCTGGTAAGGCTCCAGGAGCGGCAGGCTAAAGCTGGGTGCGGGCTTCCCCACCAGCACCGACTTCAGCTCGTTGGGGTTGGGGCGCTGCATACCCCAGTAAAAAAGCCCCCCCAGCAGCAGAACCAAAATTGGCCAGAATCGAAGCACAGCCCTCCTCTATGCACTGCGAGATCAGTCCCCTGCCATCGGGGATACCTGCCGGCTGGTTACCCTGGCCCCAGCCGGCCAGAGGATATAGAGCGTACCCAGCACGATGATTAAACCGGCCACCCATAGCCACAACACCATGGGGGTAACGATCAGTTTGATGGTCGCCCACTGGCCTTTTTCCTGGTCAAATTGCATCAGGACGAAGTAGTAGTCGTTGTACAGGGAGTACCTGACCACCGGGGTGGCCAGCGGCGAGCTCATCTGCGGGTAGAAGTTGAGCCGGGTCTCGTAGCGCCCATCGGCCCCCCAACCTTCGCGGCTGGTGGAGCGCACCTCGATGGGGGCGATGGCCGCAAAGCGGTTGGACTCCTCCCGGGCACCGATGGAGAGCAGGCGAATCTCCAGGCCGCGGGTCTGCCAGGTCTCCCCTACCTGGAGGGTCTTCTGCTCGGTCACCCGGTAGGTCTGGCTGAAGGCGATGGTCAGGGCCGCCAGCGCCACCCCGAAGTGCACAATGTGCGAGCCAAAACGGCGCTTGTGGCTGGAAGCCAGTTCCCACAGGGCCTGCCCCGCCGGGATACCCAGCGACCTCGAGCGCTCCCGCACCCCCTGGGCCACCATCAGCCAGATGGCGGTCAGGTTGTAGGCAAAAAGCCCGATCGCCAGCGAGACCCCCAGGCTCAGGCCCAGCGCCAGTCCCAGCAGGGTGCCCACCCCCAGCGCCACCAGCATGGCCGCCAGGTTGCGCACCACCTGGGCGTTGGTGTTGCGCCAGGGTAAAACCGGCCCGATGCCCATCAGAAGCAGCATGAAGATGCCCAGGGGCACCGAAACCTGGTTGAAGAAGGGGGCCCCCACCGAGACCTTGGCCCCGCTCACCACCTCCACCACCAACGGCCACAGGGTACCCAGTACCACCACAAAAGCAAAGGTGCCGAAGAACAGCGCCCCGGCCAGCAGAGCCCCCTCGCGGCTTCTCCAGCGCACCTCGCCGGCCTCGCGAATCTCGGAGGAAACCCGGGCCAGAAGCCCCAGCCCCACCGCCAGCACGCCCAGCAAAAACACCAAAAACCAGGCCCCCACCGGCCCGCTGGCAAAAGCATGCACCGACTGAATCACCCCCGAGCGGGTCAGGAAGGTACCAAAGACCGTAGCCGCAAAGGCCAGGGTGATGAAGGCAAAGTTCCAGCCCTTGAAGAGCCCTTTGCGCTCCTGCACCTGCGCGGTGTGTAAAAAAGCCGTGGCCAGCAGCCAGGGGATGATGGAGGCGTTCTCGACCGGATCCCAGGCCCAGTAGCCGCCCCAGCCCAGAATCTCGTAGCTCCACCACTTGCCGGTGAAGATGGCCGCGGTCAGGAAGCCCCAGGCCACCAGCGTCCACCAGCGGGTCTCGAAAATCCAGCTCTGGTAGCGCCGGGCCACCATGGCCGCCACCGCATAGGCAAACGGCACCGAGAGCCCCACAAAACCCAGGTACATCAAGACCGGGTGCACCGCCATCATCCAGTGGTTTTGCAGAAGGGGGTTGGTGCCCAGGCCATCCGGGGGCGGGTTGGGCACCGCATCGAAGGGGTGGGCCACAAAGACCATCACCGCGAAGAAGAACACCTGCACAGCAAAGAGCGTGCCCAGGGCCACCGGGGCCCGCCAGACATCCAGGCTCTGGCCGGCCCGCAGGCCCACCAGCCAGGTGTAGGCGGTCTGGAGCAGGGCCCACAGCAGAATGGAGCCTTCCAGCGCCGCCCAGGGCGTGACCAGCTTGACCCATAGGGGGTTGCTGGCCGAGCTGTGGTTGGCCACGTAGGAAACGCTAAAGTCGTCGGTGAGGATGGCCCACTCGAGCGCCCCAAAGCTGAGCGCAGCAGCCAGCAGGGTGAGCAGCGAAAGGCGCTTGGCGGCCTCGAGGTAGCGCCCGTCCCGCAGGGTGTGGGCCAGCACTGCCAGCGCCAGGCCCAGCACCGAAAGAATCAGGGCAGCCACCAAGGACACGCCCCCCAAAAGACCTGGCGTCAAGCGAACCTCCTCTTCATCACTGGGTCTCCTCGATCAGCTTGCGCACCTGCTCAGGTGTCCAGCCCTCCTTGGGGGCCTGGTAGGTTTCGGAGTGCTTGACCAGCAGGTTCTGGCTCACAAAGGTCTCGCCCTCAAAGCGGCCCTCCACCACCACCCCCCGGTTCTCGCCAAACAGGGCCGGCGGGGTGGTACCCGAGGAGCGGATGGGAATCTCCTTGACCCCATCGGTAACCACAAAGCGCAGCTCGAGGGTCTGGGGGTTGTAGTCGAGCGTACCCGGCTTGACCAGCCCGCCCAGCCGCACCGGGCGGTTCTGGTAACGGTCTACCTGCTGAAAGTATTCACTGGGGGTGATGAAGTAGACCAGGTTCTGGCCCAGGCCTCCAAAGATCAGGTAGGCCAGGGCACCCACCACCACCAGCAGTCCCACAACATACTTCGGTTTCATGCGCACCTCGAGGGCCTCCTCAGCGGTTCTTCTGGTACCGCCAGATGAGGTAGCCCAGATAGCCAAACACCAAAACGTACACCGCTAGGTACGTCCAGATCACAAAGGGGTTGGCCGGGTTCCACAGGGGGTTGTCGGGCATCTCAGGCCTCCTCCCGGGCCGCCTCGCGGGCGGCAATAATGCTGCGGAGCCGCACCAGCCCAATGAACAGCAGGGTAAACGCCGCCAGGTTGACCAGCATGGGGATCAGGATGGCCGCATCCACGTTGATCTTGCCGGTGGTAAGGTCAATGGACTGGGTCTGGTGCAGGCTGCGCCACCACTTGACCGACATATAGCTGATGGGCACATTAATCGAACCCAGAATAGCCACCCCCGCCGCCGCCTTGGCCCTGAGCTCGGGGTCTTCGATGGCACCCCGCACCACCACATACCCCACATAGATGGCAAACAGGATGGCGGTGGTGGTGAGCCGGGGCTCCCAGTCCCAGTACACCCCCCAGGTGGGCCGGGCCCAGAGCATGCCCGTTAGCAGCGCCAGGGCCATAAAGATGAGGCCCACCTCCACCACGGCGGCGGCCACCCGGTCGTGGTGGGCTCTGCGCCGCACCAGGTAGGCCACCGAGTAGGCCAGCGCCCCGAAGCTAGCCAGGTAGGCCATCCAGGCCGTTGGGACGTGCATATGGAAGATGCGGGCCACAAAGCCCTGGCTCTGGTCGGGGGGGGAGCCCATGGCCAGGAAAAACCCCACCACCGCACCCACCACGCCCAGGCCCAAAAGGCCCAGGGTCAGGCCATCCAAGCGGTTGGTTTGATTGGAGCGAGCAAGCTGCATTCCAGTCCTCTCCTTTATCTTCTATATGTATTCTGTACTGAAATAGATTAAGCGCCGTAAACCACGTTACATCATCGGCGAGCCGGGATATTTGAACATACCGTCCAGCACATTCAGATTACCCCGGTAGGGTAAGCGGGTAATTTACTCGCAGTAATAACGCCCATAACCTATCC
Organism: Meiothermus ruber DSM 1279; assembly: GCF_000024425.1. Classification (NCBI taxonomy): domain Bacteria; kingdom Thermotogati; phylum Deinococcota; class Deinococci; order Thermales; family Thermaceae; genus Meiothermus; species Meiothermus ruber. The sequence goes on along the minus strand of NC_013946.1, from coordinate 824,393 downwards.
CTCGAGCATGTACGGGAAAACCATCGCGCACACCGTCACATAGATCACGTCAAAGACCAATAATAAGCGAAGCCAGTCCAGAAGCTCGGCCACCGGAACGCCCTCGGCCAAGCCCTGGGTAAAGCGCACCGCAGCCAGCACCACCGGGATCACCAGGGGAAAAAGCAGCAGCGGCAGAAGCACCTCACGCCCCCGCAGGCGGGCCAGCATGCCAGCATAGAAGGTGGAGATGGCCGCATAACCCAGCGAACCCAGCAGCAGCACCACCAGGTACCAGCCCCAGTGCCGCAGCGGCAGATAGAATAACCCTGCCGCCAGGGACAAAAGCACCACCCCGACCAGGAGCATTAGAGCAAACTGAAACAGCAGCTTGCCAAAATAAATCCACTCCCGGCTACCGGGGGTCAGGAGCAGGTCGTCCAGGGTGCCGTCCTCGACCTCGAGGCCAAAGGCCCGTCCGGCTAGCAGGCTGCCGGCAAAGGCCAGGGCCACCCACAGCACCCCGGGGGCCGCTTTTCGCAGATCCTGAGGGTTGGGGCCAAAGGCCATGGCTAAAATAAAAAGCATCACCGCCAGAAAAAATACCGCCGAAAGGAGGCCCGTACGCCCCCGAAACTCCAGCACCAGGTCGCGCCAGGCCAGCCAGAAAATGCGCTGCACAGGGGTAAGGGTATCGGTTTGGCTGCCGCACGTAAAGGGTCAGGGTTCACTTCCCCCCACATAGCGGAAGCGGGGTACCCGCCTACCATCCACCTCCACATCTTCCAAAAACATGGCCAGCGGACGCACCCACAGGGTCTCGGGCTCCACACCGTAGCGGGTCTCGTAGACCACAAACCACTCCTCGGTCTCGGAGTGGCGGGCCAGGCCGTGTACCCAGTAGTACCGGCCCTTGTAGTGCTGGTATAGACCTGGTTGTAAATGCACGCGCCCACCTCGATGGCTGGAATTGCTCTTTATATATTAGCGTGCAGCATCCCCCAGGCCGCCCTTAGCTCCAGTAGGGCCGCACCGCCTCCAGCATCCGCTCGGTCACCTGGCGGTTGCGGCGCTCGATCTCGGCTTTGCGGGGAATCTCGGGGTAGGCGCCTTCGGGGTCGAAGAGGGTATGGGTCAGGAAGTGCCCGAGCTGGGTTCCCCAGCGCCTGAGCCAGGGTTCGGGGAGGTGGTCGGGCAGGGGCAGGCCTTGCAACGTGAGGTAGAGCAGGGCCCAGATGCGGCTGGTGGCATCCAGGCTGTAACCACCTCCCAGGGTGTAGACCGCCCGTCCCCCCGCAAAGGCCGCAGCGTACTGCCGCAGCAGGGGGAAAATTTTGGCGTAGGCCTGGGTGGTCAGCAGAATCTCGGCCAGCGGATCCTGAAAATGCGCATCGGCGCCGCACTGCACCACCAGCACGTCCGGGCGGAACCAGCGCAGGGCGGGCTCGAGGCCCATCTGCAAGACCTCGAGGTAAGAATCGTCCTCGGTAAAGGGCTCCAGGGGTATGTTCAGCTTGCGCCCGGTGCCCTGGGCCTTGCCGATCTCGTGGGTATGGCCGGTGCCGGGGTAAAGGTAGCGCCCCGACTCGTGAATCGAGAAGGTGAGCACATTGGGCTCGTCGTAGTGAATCCACTGCACCCCATCGCCGTGGTGTACGTCTATGTCAATGTAGGCCACCCGCAGCCCCTGCTCGGTCAGGTGGCGAATTGCTATCGAAAGGTCGTTGTAGACGCAGAAACCCGAGGCCAGGTCTTTTTGTGCATGGTGCAGCCCGCCCCCAAGCTGCAAAACTTCCCTGGCAGCCCCGCTCGAGACCATCCGGGCCGCGCTGAGCGTGCCCCCCACCAGCCAGCGGGCTGCCTCGTCCATGCCAGGAAAGATGGGCGTATCGGCGGTTCCAAGGCCGTAGTGGTCGAAGTCGGGTAAGGGCTCACCCCTTCCAGCAGCCTCAACCCGGCGTACAAACGACTCCAGGTGCACGCTGCGCACCTCCTCGCGGGTGGCCTGCGCAGGCTCGACAAACTGAAGCGGGGGGCCCAGGTGTTCCAGCAAGTCCAGTAGCATCTCCAGGCGCAGCGGGCTGAAGGGGTGCTGGGGCCCAAAGTTGTAAAGCTGGTACTGGGGGCTATAGACGACCGGAACGCTCATAAGCTCTTGCCGGGAATCTCAGGGGGCCACTGCACCTCAAACCCTTTCTGGCGCAGGCTCCGGGCAATTTTGCGCGCGTCCAGGGTATCCACCCGCACCACGGTGATCACGGTGCCCTCGCCGCTGGGGTAGGTCAGCAGGGAGTGGATGTTGATGTGCTGCTGGGCCAGCTCGCCGCTCAGGCGGGCCAGTTCGCCGGGCCGGTCGTCGAGGCAGACCTCGAGCCGCCCGCTGGGTTTTTCCACCCCGGTCAGCCGCAGGAGCGCATCCAGCAGGTCAATTCCGGTCACGATACCCACCAGCGCCTCGCCCTCCAGGATGGGCAGGGCCCCAATCTTGCGCTGGCGCATGACCCGCGCGGCCTCCTCGACCGGGTCGAGGGGGTCGCCCGTTATCACCGGCTGGGCCATCACCTGCCCGACCGGGGTGTCGGTGGGCTGGGCGCCCCCGGTGGCAAAAGGGCTGGTAGCCAGCCGGATATCGCGGTCGGTGATCATCCCCACCAGGCGGCCCTCCTGGGTTACGGGGATGTGCCGGATATTGCGCTGCAGCATCAGGTGGTAGGCCGCCTCGAGGGTCACCGCAACGTCCACGGTCAGCACCGGGCTATTCATTACGTCTTTGACCAGCATTTGCCTAAAGTCTAACGCAAAAACCAGGCCCGGTTGAACGCACCAAGCACCCCGCCTGGCTGGTCTAGACTGTGGACGGATGTTACGCCTGCGCTTGCAACTCCTGTGGAACGGGTTTCGCCAGGCCCCGGCCTCGGCCCTGGTGGGGTTGTTGCTGGGGGCGGTGCTGGCCTACGGGGCCTGGGCCGCCACAAGCTGGTTTCTGAACTTCATCTCCAACGAGCTCTTTGGCAGCAATGCCTTTGTAAACCGGCTGGCCGCAGCCTTCACCCGCGACGTACTGGTGGATCGCATCCTGGGCAGCCTGCTTCTAGTGCTCTCGAGCGCGGTGGTGCTCTCGGCCCTGCCCAACGCGGTGGCCGTCCTCTACACCTCGGAAGACCTGCCCCTGCACCTCACCCTGCCGCAAAAAGCCAGCCGGGTGTTTTTGTTCAAGGTGGGCGAGGTGTTCGTGACCACCGCCCTCTTGCCCATGCTGCTGGTGCTGCCGGTGCTCTTCGCCTATGGCGCACACTACGGCGCACCGCCCCTCTTCTTTCTGGGGGCCGTGCTGCTGATGCTGGCCCTGTTCGCCTTTCCGGTGGTGCTGGGGGTGGGGCTGGCCCTACCGCTGGTGCGCTTCGCCCCGGCAGGCCGGGCGCGGGAGTGGGCTGCGGCGCTGGGTGCGGTGCTGGGCGGGCTGCTCATCTTCCTGTTGCGGGCTCTGCGCCCCGAGGTGTTGCTGCAGACCAACTTCGCCAACCCCGAGGAACTCGACCGCTTCCTCCAGACCTTCCGCGACCCCACCGCCCCCTTCCTGCCCTCGGCTTTGGCCCAGCAGGCCCTCAAGGGGCTGGTGCGGGGCGAGATTGAAGCGCAGTTCTGGCTGCTGCTGGCCCTATCGGGGGGGCTGCTGCTCCTGGCGGGGCTGGTTGCGGGCTATGCCTACCAGCAAGGCTGGGTACGGGCCCTGGAGGGCACGGTGCGCGAGCGCGGTCTGGTGCGCCCCGGCCTGCTGGATCGCTGGACGATGAACAGCCGGGTGGGCGCGCTGTGGGCCCGTGATCTGCGGCTCTTCTTCCGCGATGCCAACCAGGCCGCCCAGCTCATCCTGGTGGGGGTGCTGGTGCTCCTCTATACCACCAGCCTGCAGTACCTGCCCCTGGGGGACACCCGCTTTCAGCTAGTGGCCGGTTTTCTGCACCTGGCCTTCCAGGGTTTTGTGATTGGCGGGGTAGGGGTGCGGCTGGCCTACCCGCTCCTGAGCCTCGAGGGCCCCGGCTACTGGATGCTGCAAACCGGCCCGGTCGCCAAACACACCATCCTGCTCACCCGCTTTGGGCTGGCCCTCTTCTTCCTGCTGCCGCTGGGCCTGGCCCTGGGCTACTTCTCGCCGCGGGTGATTGGCCTGGACGACAACCTCACCCAGGTATCGGTGGTGCTGGGCCTGGCCTCGGCCCTGACGGCGGCGGCCTTGGGGGTGGGGCTGGGGGCTGCTTTCCCCAAGTTCGACGCCGCCAACCCCGCCGAGGTGCCCATCGGGATGGGGGGGTTTTTGTACATGGGCTTCATGCTCCTGCACGCCGGGTTTCTGGTGCTGCTGGCCAGCCGCCCGGTCTACCTGGCCATCACCCAGCGCCAGACCAACTACCTAGCCAGTGGGGAGGGCCCCCTGTGGTTGTTGATTGTGGCAGCCGCGACCCTGGTTCCCCTGGTGCTGGCGCTATGGTTCGGCTACCGTCGAATGGGCGAAAGGTGAAACGGCGCTCGGACAACCGACAGGCCTCAAACGAACTGTTTTTTGCTGTAAACCAATGATACCGCTTTGGCTTGAATCCTTCACCGCCCTGCGTAGTCAGAGGCGAAGGATTCAAGCCGACCGAAGGAAGTAGAAAAGCATTTCGGTAGTATCGTTTAGGCTTGTCAAAGTAAACGATACCACCGAAATGCGTATGACAAGATCGAGGGGGCCCAAATAAGCAGCACCCTTCAGAAAAGCGATAGCTGAAGGGCCTCGGTGTGGTCGGATAGGGCGTTGTACACCCTCCGGCTGTGGGTCGCCACAAACAGGTACTCGTGGTTTTCGGTGTGCGAGACCCGACCCACCTTTTCGCCCCGGGGGTTGTAGATACCGATGCGGGCCCCCACATAGCGGGCGTGAGGGCGGGTGAGGCGGCGCACAAAGCCCCAGTGGCGGAGCATCTCCTCAATTTCCTCGGCGGCAAAGAACCCCTCGTTGTTGAACGAGACCACCAGATGCTGGGCCTGGATGCGCCCCAGCAGGGTTTGCATGGCTTCCCTGGCCTCGCGCTTGGAATTGAAGGGGCTTTTGCGTTCCTGTACGTCTTTGCGCTTGTTGGCTACGCCGTAGGTCTGGGGTTTGTCCCAGCGCACCAGGGTCTCCCACACGTGGTAGTTGCCCAGGTAGGAGTGCTGGTTGTAGGGGGGGTCGAGGTAGAAGAGGTCGGCTTCCAGGTGGGCGGCCACCTCGAGCGCATCACCCTGCAGGGCCTGGCCGGGGCCGTTTAGCAAGGGGGGGTAGTCCAGGTGCAGGTCGTTGTGGGCGCGGGGGGCCCATCGCTTCAGGTAGGCCATCTGTATGCCGGTGGTGGAGTCTACCCGGTCGGCGGCCAGCATCAGGCTGGTGAGCAGGATGGCCCGCAGCAGGGGGTCGCCCCCGGCCTCGGTCTCGAGCCCCTCGCGGATGGCCTCGATGCGCGCGCCGTTTTTGGGCTGAAAATAGCGGGCCTTCTCGCAGTAGTCCTGGGTAAACCAGCCCTGGCGGGGGGGCAGGGATTGCAGCCTGTCCAGGATGGGCTGAACGCGCTCCTGGCTGTAGGTGCGCGCGTCGGCCTCGACCAGCGCCTGGGCCAGAATGTACGCATAGGTCATGAGATCGTTGCTGATGACATAAAACCCTTTGGCTTTGAGCGCGTGCCCCACTCGAGCACTACCCGAAAACAGATCCACCACCGTACGGATGGGCACTTGGTGGTGAATGGACTGGATGGTTCCGGTAATCCAGGGAAGCAAAGCCCGTTTTGAGCCGATGTACTTGATCATGCAATTCCCTCGATGCAGGCGAATCTGGGGATTTCATCAAGACACCCCACAATACCACGCTATGGTTGCGGTAGAATTGGCCCTCGAGGTCTCCATATGTTCGACTTTTACCAGGTAGCCGAGCTGCTCACCCCCGAAGAGCGCGAGATTCAAAAAGCCGCCCGAAAGTTCCTCGAGGCCGAGGCGTTGCCCCACATTGCCGAGTGGTGGGAGAGCGCCGAGTTTCCGGTGCACCTGATCCGAAAGTTCGGCGAGATGGGCTTTCTGGGCACTACCATCCCCACCGAGTACGGCGGGATGGGGGCCAGCAGCGCCGCCTATGGGGTGATCGGCTACGAGCTCGAGCGCATCGACTCCGGCCTGCGCAGCTTTTGCAGCGTGCAGAGCAGCCTGGTGATGTACCCCATCTGGGCCTATGGCTCCGAGGAGCAGAAGCGCGAATACCTGCCCAAGCTGGCCACCGGCGAGTACGTGGGCTGCTTTGGCCTGACCGAAGCCGACGGCGGCAGCGACCCCGACGCCAACATGAAAACCCGTGCCCGGCGCGACGGCGGCGATTACGTGCTGAACGGCTCCAAGATGTGGATTACCAACGGCAACCTGGCCCACATCGCCATCATCTGGGCCAAGGACGACGAGGGCGTGGTGCGCGGCTTTATCGTGCCCACCGATACCAAGGGCTTCAGGGCCAACAAGATTCAACACAAAGCCTCGCTAAGGGCCTCGGTTACCAGCGAGCTGGTGCTGGAGGACGTGCGCGTGCCGGCCAGCGCCATGCTGCCGGGGGTGAAGGGCCTCAAGGGGCCGCTTTCCTGCCTTACGCAGGCCCGCTTCGGCATTGCCTGGGGGGCGCTGGGGGCGCTGGAGGCGGTGTACACCGAGGCGCTCGAGTTCGCCAGGAGCCGCAGCACCTTTGGGGCCCCCATCGCCAGCCGCCAGCTGGTGCAGGAAAAGCTGGTGCGCATGGCCGCCGACCACACCAAGGGCCTTTTGCTGGCCTGGCGCCTGGCCCAGCTCAAGGACGCCGGAACCCTCAAGCCCGCGCAGGTGAGCCTGGGCAAGCGCGACAACGTGCGGGCCGCGCTCAACGGCGCCAGGGCAGCCCGTGAAATTCTGGGTGGCAGCGGGATTACCCTGGAGTACCACAGCATCCGTCACATGCTGAACCTCGAGACCGTGGACACCTACGAGGGCACCCACGACATCCACACCCTGATTCTGGGCCGCGAACTGACCGGCGAGAACGCCCTGGGCGAGAGCCCCAGGAAGGAAGTGGTGGGCTCGAGGTAACCGTCCCCCCGCACCGAGCAGGGATCAGCCCTGCTCACGGGGTGTATTTTTGGTTTTATCCAGGGCTGCTATACTGCTAGGAATATGCTCGAGACCCCTAGCAAACCCCGCCCCAGAACCGAAAAAATCCAACAAGAAGGCCTCACCTTCGACGACGTGCTGCTCATCCCGGCTTACTCGGAGGTGCTGCCCCGCGATGTGGACACCCGCACCCGCCTGACCCGCAAGCTCTGGCTCAACATCCCCATCATCTCGGCTGCCATGGACACCGTCACCGAGGCCGAGATGGCCATCGCCATGGCCCGCGAGGGCGGCCTGGGGATCATTCACAAAAACCTGAGCCCCGACGAGCAGGCCGCCATGGTGCGCAAGGTCAAGCGCAGCGAGGCCGGCATGATTCAAGACCCGGTCACCCTGGCCCCCAACGCCACCCTGGAAGACGCCGAGCGCCTGATGCGCGAGTTCAAGATCGGGGGGCTGCCGGTGGTGGATTTTTACGGCAAGCTGCTGGGCCTGGTCACCAACCGCGACCTGCGCTTCGAGCGGGACATGGGGCGGCTGGTTGCCGAGGTGATGACCCCGGTGGAACGCCTGGTGACCGCGCCGCCCGGCACCATCCTGGAGGAGGCCGAGCAGCTATTGCGTCAGCACAAGATCGAAAAACTACCCCTGGTGGATCACGAAGGGCGGCTCAGGGGCCTCCTGACCCTCAAAGACCTGACCAAGCGCCAGAAGTTCCCCTTCGCGGCCAAGGATGCCCAGGGCCGCCTGCTGGTGGGGGCGGCGGTGGGGGTCTCGAAGGATCTGGAAGCCAGGGCTCGAGCCCTGGTGGAAGCCGGCGTGGATGTGCTGGTGCTGGACAGCGCCCACGGCCACAGCCGGGGTATTCTGGAGGCCCTTAAGCAGCTCAAACATACTTTTGGCGAGGCCGTGCAGATTATCGCCGGTAACGTAGCCACCGCCGAGGGCGCACGCGCCCTGGCCGAGGCTGGGGCCGACGCGGTCAAGGTGGGGATTGGGCCGGGCTCCATCTGCACCACGCGGGTGGTCACGGGCGTGGGGGTGCCGCAGATTACCGCCATTATGGAAGCGGTGGCGGGCCTCGAGGGCCTGGACGTGCCGGTGATTGCCGACGGCGGCATCAAATACTCCGGCGACGTAGCCAAGGCCCTGGCCGCCGGGGCCCACAGCGTGATGCTCGGCTCCATGCTGGCCGGCACCCAGGAGGCCCCCGGCGAAGAGGTGCTCAAGGATGGCCGCCGCTACAAGCTCTACCGGGGCATGGGCAGCCTGGGGGCCATGCGCCAGGGCTCCGCCGACCGCTACTTCCAGGAGTCCGGCAGCAGCGCCAAGCAGCTCGAGGCCAAAAAACTCGTACCCGAGGGCATCGAGGGCATGGTGCCCTACAAGGGGCCGGTGGGCGACGTGCTCTACCAGGTGGTGGGGGGCCTGCGGGCCTCGATGGGCTACTGCGGCGCGCCCGACCTCGAGACCTTCCGCACCCAGACCCGTTTTACCCGCATCTCCAACGCCGGCCTGATCGAAAGCCACCCGCACGGGGTGATTATTACCAAGGAAGCACCGAACTACTCGAGGTAGCCTAGCGGTTGCCTTGTGCCCGCAGGTTCTGCAAAGCCGTTGCGGCCTCGAGGTAGCCGGGTTTGTAGCGCAGCGCGGCCTGAAAATCGGCCCTGGCCCCTTCCAGGTTGCCCAGGGCTTTGCGGGCCAGACCGCGCCAGTAATAGCTCTCCTCGTGGTCGTTAATACGGCCCAGCACGTCGTTGGCCAGGGTGATCACCTCCTGGTAGCGCCCGGTTTTGAAGTAGGCCTCGTAGGGGCCAAACTGGTACCAGAGCATCCGCCAGGGCCAGTGGCTCACCGCGTTGGCCGGGCGGCGGGGGTCGAGGGTGCGGTTCGGCGCAATCTGCCGCGAGCGGTCGTAGGCCCTGGCCGCCTCCTCGGCATTGCCAAGCCGTAGCAGGGTGCTGCCCAGGTTGAACCAGGCGAAGGCGTTGTGGGGGCTGGCCTGGGTTTCGCGCCGGGCCAGCTCGAGGGCCAGCCGCAGTTCGGTCGGCCCGTTCATCCGGCTCCCCAGCAAGGTGGCAAGCTGCGCCTTGCGGCTGGGGGGATAGACCACCAGATAGGTGCGGTTGAACACCTGCCACAAAGCGTCCATCTCGCCATAGCGCAGCGTTACCTTGGGGCCGTAGTAGCTATCGAAGGCGTTGAAGTGGCCCAGGCGGTCGTTGTAGCCCACCAGCAGGCGGTAGTGGCCCATCCCGCCGTGGTCGGGGGTCACAAACCAGGTCTCGATAATCACCGGAAAGCCCCCGGCCAGGAGGCGTTTAAGCAGGCCCAGATCGCCGGCTACCCCCGCGTGCACGCCAAACCCCTGCTTGCGGGCGAAGGCGACCATCTCCTCGGGGCTTACGTTTTTGTCGTTCTTATTGGGCTTGAGCACCGGGGCAATCTGGTACTGTGTAAGCGACCCCCCCCAGTAGCTCAGGGCCATGCCCAGCGTGGCCGGGCCGCAGTTGTTGTAGCGTTGGTACTCGTGCCTTGCGCCCGATAAAAAAACCGAACCCGGCTGGGCCAGGGCCAGGCTCATGAAAGCGGCCAGGGTGAGGGCTGCTCGAGGTAGAAGCACCCATGTATTATGGCAGACCCAGCCTATAGCAGCGGCGATCTACAATACACATGTGCCGATTCTGAGCGCCACCCTCCGCTGCCCCTCCTGCGGCCACGCTGCGCTGCTCACCATGCCGGAAGAGGCCTGCCAGCGCTTTTACCAGTGCGAGCAGTGCGGCCACTGGATGCGACCCAAGCCGGGGGACTGCTGTGTGTTTTGCAGCTACGGGGACGTGCCCTGCCCGCCCAAGCAGAGGGCGGCCCGTTCACGCTCAAAAGATAAGAGGGGTCAGTGAGTGGAGGTGGTGCGGGGCAGGATATTCTGCTGCTCGAGTTCCCGCAACCAGCCGCGAATTTTAGCGGCGATCTGATCGCGCACGGCGCGGAAGCGCTCGAGCCTAATTTCGTCGGGCCCCTGGGCGGCGCTGGGGTCTTCGAAGGGCCAGTAGAGCCGGTAGGTGCTGAAGGGGAAGAGCGGGCATTCCTGTTCGGCCCGGTCGCAAACCACAATCAGGTAGGTGAAGTTGTACTTACCACCCCAGTACTCCATCAGGCTTTTGGCGTACTGGCCTTCCATATCCAGGCCCATCTCCGCGAGCACCTGGCGGGTGAAGGGGTGGATCTCGCTGGGGTGCAACCCGGCGCTATACACGTCCAGATGCGCCCCCGCATAGTGGCGCAGCAGGGCCTCAGCCATCTGGCTGCGGGCCGAGTTGTGGCTGCACAAAAACAGCACCGAGGGCTTGCGTTTCATCTCTACCTCCTTCAGGTTGCCCGCGTAAGCCCGGCGGCCTCGAGCAAGTCGGCCTCGGTGGGGATTTGGCCTTGCTGGAGGCTTCGGATCAGGTGCTCGGACATCCGGCCCAGGGCATCGCGCACCCTGCGCCATTCCTCCAAACCTTTACCCGAAGGGTCGGGGAAGGACACGTGCAGCCGGTGGGTTTTGGCCGGGTAGGCCGGGCAGTTTTCGGCAGCCGCATCGCAGACGGTAAGCACCAGGTCAAAGTTCCAGGGGTCGGGCAGATCGAAGAGGGTTTTGGAGGTATGCCCGCCCAGGTCGATGCCCACCTCCTGCATTACCGCGATGGCCTCGGGCTTCACAAAGGTCTGCTCGGTGCCCGCCGACCAGACCTCGCCGGGGAAGCCCAGGCGGCTGGCCCAGTAGCGCAGCCACCCTTCGGCCATCTGGCTGCGGGCCGAGTTGTGGGTACAGAGCACCAGAATACGCACAGTTGAACACTATTGTCTCAAAGTCAGGGCTGTGTCAGCCAGCCGTCATCCAGTCAGGCCCTGGGTGGTTTTGGGCTGGGCCAGCGCGATGGCCAGGGCCGAGGCCGCGGCCAGCATTGCAAACACCCATAGCACGGCGTTGTAGCCGCCGGTGAGTTGGTGCAGCGCGCCGGCTGCAAAGGGGGCGATGGTCTGGGCAACTGCGATGATGGAGGTCATGCTGCCGTTGATGCTGCCGTAGTGTTGGGCTCCGTAGGTCTCGGCAATCAGGGCCGGTTTGGCCAGGGATATCGAACCGTTGGCCAGCCCAAAAAAAAGCACAAAGGCCCAGAGCCCAGTACCCCCAGACAATCCCAGCAAGCCCAGCAGGCCCAGGGTGTAGCAGCCCATAAAAGCCGCACTGAGGTAAAAGGGCGAGACCTTTTGGCTAAAAGGGGTATAGGCGATCCGACCGGCCAACTGCATCACCCCGACCATCCCGGCGGCGGTGGCGGCCAGGGCCGGGCTGTAGCCCTTCTCGAGGAGCAGGGGCACCATGTGGGCGGTGAGGGCGATGCTGGTGGCTCGGGAAAGGGAAAATCCCAGCGAGAGCCACCAGAACGTAGACCCGCGCAGGGCCTCCTTAACGCTCACGCTGGGTTCTGGCAAGGGGCGGCTCGAGCTGCCCGCAAAAAGCTCACCGTCAGGTCGCTGCCCAATGTCCTCCGGGCGGCGTCGCAGAACCAGGGCGTGCAGGGGGATGGTGCCCAGGGCAAAGATGAGGGCCAGTACCTCCAGCGCCCCGCGCCAGCCCACGGCCTGCGCCAGCCAGGTGCTAAGCGGCACGAAGATGGTGCTGGCCAGCCCGGCCATCAGGGTGACGACCAGCATGGCCCGGGGGCGGTAGCGGCGGAACCAGACCGCCAGCACCGCGAAAGCCACCTCGTAGAGCACCATGGCCATGGCCAGGCCCAGGCCCGCCCAGAGCAGGTAAAACACCGTGAGGTTTTGCACCTGGGCCCAGCCCCAGACCAGCAAAGCGCCCCAGATGGAGCCCGCGGTCATGAGGCCTCGAGCCCCGTGCCGGTCGAACCAGCGCCCTACCGGAAAGGCGGCCAGCCCCGAGACCAGCAAAGCCAGCGAAAAGGCCGCCGAGGTCTCGGCCCGGCTCCAGCCCAGCTCGGCCTCCATGGGCTTTACGAACACCCCAAAGGCGTAGTGCAGCACCCCAAAACCAATGGTCTGGGTCAGGGCCAGGGCCCAGGCGATGCGCCAGCCATAAAAACCGTTGGGAGACGGTAAGAAACGGGCCATGCGTTGCGCCTACCGCACCACCAAAGGCTACAGTTTGACCGTCGGCATGAAACTTAAGCGCGGGCCCTAGTCTTCGGATGGGGGTGTCAGCGAGAGGGTCATGGCGATGGCGGTATCGGGGCAGGCCCCCTGGAGTTCCTGGGAAGCCAGCAAGGCAGCGGGTAGCTCGGCGCGTGGAACCACGGCAAAACCGAAGCGGCTGAAAAAATCCGCGGCGGTCTCGGTGAGGAGCGAGAGCGAGGTGAGGTTTTTGTAGCGGGCCAGATCCAGCATACCCTCGGTGAGCTTGGCCCCAATTCCCATCCCGCGGTATTCCTCGGCCACCACCAGCGAGCGCAAAAGGCCGCTGCCCTGGTGGGCCTCGAGGCCCGCGCAGCCCACCACCTTGTCGCCCTCGAGGGCCAGCATAAAGTTCAGGATGTGATCTTCCAGGCCGGCTTGCGGCAGGCCAGCAGCGGCCAGCAGGGCCCGCACTTCGGGTAGGTCACTCGAGGTCGCGGTGCAGTAAGTAATCATGGTTCCTCCAGGGTATTGCCCAGATAGCGCATCACAAAAAGCCGCGCACTACTTTTGGGCCGCCTCCAGCTCGAGCGCCTTTGGCCCGCAACAGTCCGAAGCCCGGTCGCAGGCCTTGCAGGTCACGCCGGGCGGGGTCAGGCGCACCACCAGATACTCGCCCTGCAAGCCCACCTTTCCCACGTGGTAGCGCACGGCAGGCTGCACAGCATCGCCGTACTCGAAGCGGATCTCGGCCTCGCCCCGCACCGGCACCGAGGCCGCCACCCGGCGGTAGATGCCGAGGAACTTCTGCACGGTCATGAACTCGGGGGGGTCGACAGGGCCCGGCCCCATGAGCTGCACCACCGTCTCGCGCCAGAAGCTGGCCCGCCCGCCGCAGTCCATGCTCTCGTAGGTCACGTTCATCACCTCGGTGACGTGGTAGCCGGGGGCTAACCTCTGGCCGTCGGCCTCGAAGACCAGGGGCCTGTCCGGGTGCATAGCCAGGGCGTTCAACAGTTCCTGTGTGGTCATGGGTTTCTCCTTTTCTAGCCGCCGATGGCGGGCAAAAATTCCTTCACCAAGGCGAAGCCCTGGGGGTCGATCTGGTAGTACATCCACCTGCCCCGCTTCTGGCCCCTGACCAGCCGGGCCGCGACCAGGCACTTCATGTGGTGCGAGACGGTGGGCTGGGAAAGCCCAGTGACGGCCTCGAGGTCGCAGGCGCACACCCCCGGCTCGGGGCCACAGCATGCGCCCTGGGGATTCTTGGCCAGGTGGGCCAGAATCCTGAGCCGGGCCGGGTCGGAGAGGGCCTTGAAGACCTCGGCAGCAGCCTCTAGCTGGGCTTCGCGTGAATCCGTCTCGGGGTGCAGGGAAACCGGGGTCATGGGTTCACTATACATTGATAAATCTAAATCTGTCAATGTATGTAGCAAGAACTATCCGCTTGGGCGAACCCAGCCCCAGCCCTGCCTACCGGTTTTTAGCCTCCCACAGCTTGCGGGTGGTAATTACCTGGCCGGCGTGGTGCTGGGCATGGGCCGCAATGTGGTCGAGCACGTACACCGCTTTGACCGGATGAGGGCCCACCTGAACGGTGCGCATGAGGTCTTCGTCCCGCAGGGCCTGCAAACCTTCCCGCACTTGCTTAAAGTTCTGAGCGAACTCGGCCAGCACCTCCTCCGGGGCCCGCCCGCTGGGGGCCATCTCCTCGGCAGGCCGGATGCGCAGGGCCTCAGGGATCTCCTGGCCCGTGCCCCGTAGTAGCAGGCGGTAAGACGATCCACCGATGTGGCGCACCAGGCCCCCAATGGGGTTGGCCTGGGGGGCCGGTACCCACCAGAAGCCCTCCGGGGTGAGGCCCGTGGCCCATTTTTGGATGGTCTCCTCAACTTCTTCCAGGTTTCGCAGCCAGACCGATACCAGCCAGTGCACACCTTCTATCTCGCCGCGCAAAAAGGGGGCCAACTGTGGAGGTGTTTGCATACACCCCAATTGTACGCCTTCCCGTAGAATCCCCCCATGCAACCCCTTGCCCCAAACCAGCGGGATGTTTTCCTGGACGCCCTGCGCGGGCTGGCCCTGGTGGGCATCCTGGCGGTCAACCTCGAGCACTTCGCCGGGGTTGGCCTGTATGCCGCTCAGCATGGAAACCCAGCGCACTACACCCTGGGCCGTGAGATTCTGGCCTTTTTCTTCAGCGGCAAGTTCTATACCATCTTTGCCATTTTGTTTGGGCTGGGCCTGGCCTTGCAGTACCGGCGTTTCGTCTCGGCAGGCCTGGAGGCCCGTGCGCTGCTGCGTCGCCGCCTGGGGTGGCTCCTGGGGGTGGGGGCCCTGCACGGCCTCTTGCTGTTCGAGGGCGACATCCTGGGCACCTATGCCCTCCTGGGTCTTTTCAGCCTGCGCTACCTGGGCCAGGCACACCGGCTTCTGGACATCACCAAGTTCTTGCTGGCGGGGTATGTCCTGTATGGCCTCTTCGTGTTCTTTTTGCGCGATATGGCGCCCGTTCCGGGCAGCGCCGAGGTATTTGCCAGCGGAAGCTTCTGGGCGGTCAGTATGGCCCGGCTTGAGACCTGGCTGGGTAGCACGGTGCTGGGCTCGCTCCTGTTCGGGGCCGAGCTGGTGGGCTTGTTTTTACTGGGCAGCTACCTGGCCCCGTGCTGGCAGCGCATCGGGCCGGCCACCCTCTGGCGGGTGGTGGCGCTGGGGCTGCTGGTGGGCATTCCGGTTAACTGGTACAACGCCCAGCACCCCGATCTTCAGCCCCTGCGCGGGCTAGGCGGGCTGGCCTTTGCACTGGTTTATATGGCCCTGTTTCGCCTGTTCTGGCCCCGGCTCGGCCTGCTACACCCCCTGCGCTACGCAGGCCGGATGCCCCTCAGCAACTACCTGCTGCAATCGCTCGCCATGAGCCTGCTGTTCTACGGCTACGGGCTGGGGCTCTACGGGCAGGTGAGCCCCATCTGGTTCCCGCTCATCGCGGTGGGTTTTGTGATGTTGCAGGTGGCCCTGAGCCGGTGGTGGCTCGAGCGCTTCGGACAGGGGCCGCTGGAATGGTTGTGGCGCAGGTTCACCTACGGCCCGGCTGGCTCGAGCCACCCAGACCGGCCATGAAAACACCGCTGCTCAGTACTTGCGGCTGGCTTTTACCGCGGTTCCGGAGGCCGTGACCATCAGCATGTTGCCCTGGCCGACGGTCTCGTAGTCTACGTCTATGCCAATCACCGCGTCGGCCCCGCGGGCGATGGCGGCCTGCTCGAGCTCCTCCAGAGCAATCTCGCGGGCCTTGCGCAGCTCGGCCTCGTAGGCCCCGCTGCGGCCCCCCACGATGTCCCGCACCGAGGCCAGGAGGTCGCGGAAGATGTTGGCCCCCACAATGGCCTCGCCAAACACCACGTCCAGGTACTCGGTAATCTGGTAGCCCTCGAGCTGGCTCGAGGTGGTTAGGGTGATCTTGCGTCGCATAGCTCTCCTCCCCCGGCTATAATCTACAGCATCATGCAAGTGGCCCTTTTCGTCACCTGTCTGACCGACCAGTTTTTCGCCGAGGCAGGGGTGGCGGCGGTGCGGCTTTTGCGCCACCTGGGCTGCACGGTTCACTTCCCCCAGGGCCAGACCTGCTGCGGCCAGCCCGCCTACAACGCGGGCTACTGGGCCGAGGCCCGCCAGGTGGCCGATCATACGCTGGAGGTGCTCGAGGGCGCCGAGTACGTGGTGCTGCCTTCCGGCTCCTGCACCACCATGCTGCGAACCTTCTACCCCGAGCTCTACCGCGACCAGCCCAAAAGGTTCGCCCGGGCCCTGGCTTTGAGCCAGAAGACCTTTGAGCTCTCCGAGTTCATCGTCAAGGTGCTGGGCATTAGCCGCCTGGGCTCGGGCCTGACGGGCAGACGCATTGCCTACCACCACGGCTGCCACGCCCTGCGCGAGCTGGGCCTCAAACAAGAGCCCCTGACGCTTTTGCGCAACGCCGGGGCCGAGATCGTGGACTGGGCCGCCGCCGAGGAGTGCTGCGGCTTTGGCGGGCTGTTCTCGGTCAAGCTGCCCGAGGTGGCCTTAGGCATGGCCGACCGCAAGCTCTCCACCCTGCCCAACGGACAGGTGGATATGCTCACCAGCACCGATGCCGGCTGTATGCTGCACCTGATGGGGCGCGTGCAGAACCAGAACCTTAACCTGCCCGTGCGCCCGCTGGCCTCGGTCTTGTGGGAGGCGGTGGGATGAAGCTAGCCGCCAACCGGTACCCCCAGGAAGCGGCTCGAGTCCTGCGCGAAGAGCCCCAGGTGCGCGAGTCGGTGACGGGGGCCACCCTCAACTTCGACAGCAAGCGGCGGCAGGCCTACGCCGAGGTGGAGGCCGAAGCCTGGCGGCACTGGGCCGAAGGGGTCAAGAACCACCTGCTGATGCACCTGGACAGATACCTGCTCCAGGCCGAGGCCCGGCTCACGCAAAACGGGGTGCAGGTGCACTGGGCCGAGGACGCCGACGACGCCCGGCGCATCGTGGCCGAGATCGCCCACAAGGGTGGGGTGCGCAAGGTGGTCAAGGCCAAGACCATGGTCTCGGAGGAGCTGGGCATCAACCCCATGCTGGAAGGGATGGGCCTCGAGGTGCTCGAGACCGACCTCGGCGAGTACATCATCCAGCTCCTCAACCAGCCGCCCTCGCACATCGTGGGGCCGGCCATCCACCTGAACCTCGCCCAGATTCGCCAGCTCTTCCATCAGCGCTTCCAGACCCCTCCCGAGGCCAGCCCCGAGCAACTGGCCGCCGTGGCCCGCAGCCTGCTGCGCGAGGGCTTTCTAAAAGCCGATATGGGCATCTCCGGGGCCAACTTTGTGGTGGCCGAGACCGGCACCCTGGCCCTGATCGAAAACGAGGGCAACATAAGGCTTTCCACCTCGGCCCCGCGCATCCACGTGGCTTTGGTGGGCCTCGAGAAACTCCTGCCCCGCTTCTCCGACCTTGCGATTTTCTTGCAGCTCACCGCCCGCGCCGCCACCGGGCAACGGCTGGGAACCTTCGTCTCGCTCATCCAGGGGCCACGCCAACCCGATGAGCCCGACGGCCCCGAAGAGGTGCACGTGGTGTTTGTGGACAATGGGCGCAGCAGCGTGCTGGCCGACCTCGAGGCCTGGGAAACCCTGCGCTGCGTGCGCTGCGCGGCCTGCCTGAACGCCTGCCCGGTCTACCGCCAGACCGGCGGGCACGCCTACGGCTACGTGTACAGCGGCCCCATCGGGGCCATTCTGTCGCCGGGGCTCGTAGGCCTGGAGGAAACCAAACCCCTCCCCTACGCCTCCTCGCTGTGCGGGGCCTGCTTTCAGGCCTGCCCGGTGCGCATCCCCATCCCCAAGCTGCTGCTCACCTGGCGCAACCGCGCGGTGGCAGAGGGTCTGACACCGAGGCTCGAGGCCGCCGCCATCAAAGGCTTTGCCCTGGCCATGACCCAGCCATGGATGTACCGCTTGGCCAGCAAGGCCCTGCGCCTGCTACCCGAAAAAGCCCTGGACAACAGCATCCTGCCGGTGATAAAGGCCTGGACCGAAGGCCGGGCCGGTCTCAAACCCAGCCCGAAAAGCTTTCAGCAGATGTGGGAGGCCGGAGAGGTTTGAACCAAAACCTCCCCCATCGGGGGAGGCGAAGCGTGGTTTTGGCCCTAGCGCCGGTAAAGCTGTCGCAGACTGGGCAGCAGGGAAACCCCCTCCAGGCCGGGCAGCCGTAGGTTCTGCGTACCCTGCACCACCGACAGGGGTACGTTGATGTTGTTGGCGGTGGGGCGTACCAGGAGCAGATCGCCATCGGCATTGGTATAGCCTCCAAGGTAATCCCCCGGCGTAATGTCGTCGTCACCATCCAGGTCTTTCCAGGCAATCACAACATAATCGCCACCCGCCAGGTTGTTGAACTGATAGGGTGCACTCAGGCCTGTCTGGCTGATACTCACAATCGCCGATTTCTCGAGGTCAATGTCGTTGCCTGCAATATACAGGGCAAAGACCGCCGTACCCTGCACGGTGGGCGGGGGCGCAGCCGTGCCTACCCTCAGGGCAAGCCCCACCGAGCGGTTGATGCTGCCGCCACTGCCGTTGATGGTAAGGTTGTAGGTTCCAGGGGTCGGGCTACCGCTCACCTGTAGACGCAGGGTGCTGCTGTTGCCGGTGACACTGCTGGGGGTGAATTGCCCGCTCACCCCACTCGGAGCGCCGCTCAGGGTCAGGCTGACGGCATTGGTGAAACCCGCAATGCGTGCGATGCTGACGCTTATATCCACGCTGCTGCCCGAGGTGGGGCTCAGGGTGGCCGAGGTGGGGCTCAGCACCAGGGTGAAGCTCGGCGTCACGTTGCCTACAGCATTGACGGCGGCTTGCGCATTAACCAGGCCCGCACCACAGTCGCTGCTGGTCAGGGTGGGGAAGCTGGGGGCGATCTGATCCGATGGGCGGCCCGTGCAACTGGCCCCGCTCAGCGGCACCGCCGTGCTCTTGAGAATGTCCAGCGCCTCCGAATAGGTCAGGTCGGGGCGGCGCGCTTTCATCAGGGCTACCAGGCCCGCCACATGCGGACTGGCCATGGAGGTACCCTGGTAGAAACCATAGACGAATTGGTTGTCCCCTGTTTTCGTATCGTCCTTGAGCGGGCTTAGCACCCCATCTACGTAGCCGTCTGCGTTACGGTCAGTGGATGTATCCCCACCCGGCGCCATAACGTCTATGCGTGGGCCATAGTTGGAGTAGTAGGAGCGAAAACCCCGGGTCTCGGTAGCCCCCACGGTAACGACCCCGCTGCAGCTGGCCGGGGTGAAACCGGAGGCATTTTCGGCGCTGTTGCCAGCCGCCACCACAATGATGGGCCGCTGGGGCTGGGCGGCGGCCTGGTTGATGGTATCCTGCCAGGCCGGTGTACAAGTACCCCGGCCCCCCAGGCTCATATTGACCACCGCCGCCGGATTGGGGTTGGCAGGCACGCCCGAAACCGAGAGCCCCACTGCCCAGCGAAGGGCCGCGATAATGTCGGCATCGCTGCCCCCACCCACGCCCAGGGCACGGATGTGCAGCAGGCGGGCCCCCCAACTAACCCCCGCCACACCCAGATTATTGTTGGTGGCCGCCGCAACCGTTCCGGCCACGTGGGTGCCGTGATAGCCGGTCAGGGCCTCTTCAGGTACATCGCGTGCTACGTTGCCGGTATCCTCGGGGTTGTTGTCCCGCCCATCGCCATCGTTGGCAATTTGCGGGTTGGAGATGAAGTCGTACCCCAGGATGGGTTTGGGGATATCGGGGTGGGCTCCCACGATGCCCGAGTCTATGACCGCTACCACCACGGTAGGATCAACCCCATCTTCGATATCCCAGGCGGCAGGCAGGTTGATGGCCGGATAATGCCACTGAAGGTTATAAAAAGAATCGTTGGGGGTTTTGAAAGCCTGGCGGATGTAGTTGGGCTGGGCGTAGAGCACATCGGCGCGGCGGGACAGGGCCTGGACGACCTCGAGGGTCTGAGGTTTGCCGGCAACACCCCGGAAGAGCGCCATGCCCTGGGTGTCCAGGTCTTCTACCCGCTGTAGCTCCACCCCGGCCACCTGGAGGCGCCCAACCGTTTGCAGGCTCACCCCCGGCCGAAACTTGACAATCACCTCTCCGGGCACAAAATCGGTTTCACTGGTTTGGGCAAAGGGCCTTTGCGAGACCTGGATGGCCCCGGTCTGACCACCCCCCGAAATAAAGCCCACCAGGCCCGAGATGCTACCGGAGGCAGGGCCCCCATCCCCACAAGCCACCAACAGAGCAACCACCAGCAGCATCCACACACGCGATACCCTCATCGGCCCTCCTCCTGAGCGCGGCTATACCCAACAGTTACATTGCACAACAGCTTTATTGCACATCTACCGTTACTTCACCGTTACATTGAGCCCCTCATGTGATTGAGACAAAGGTAAAGTATGAGACACTAAAACCCATGGTGCGTGCCAAGATTTGTGGGATTACCCGGCTAGAGGACGCTCTGCTGGCCGAACAGCTTGGGGCCTGGGCCCTGGGCTTTATTCTGGCCCCCGGAACCCCGCGCTACCTCGAGCCCGCGCAAATTCGGCCCATCAGCAGGGCCCTGGGGCCTTTTATCGTTCGGGTCGGGGTCTTTGTGGACACACCTCCCGAAGAGGTGTTAGAGCAGATGGAGACGGCCCAGCTCCAGGTGGCCCAGCTCCACGGCCACGAACCGCCCGAGTGGGCCGAGCACATCCGCCAGTTCTACCCGGTCATCAAGGCCTTTAAGCTGAAAGGCCCGGCCCAACCCGACTGGCTCAGCTACCCCGCCGATGCCCTCATGGTGGACGGGGCACGCCCCGGCAGCGGACAGGGCTACCCGCTGGACTGGATCGCGCCCCTTCAGCAACACCCCCGGCTGATTATCGCCGGAGGCCTAACGCCCGAGAATCTGCCCGCGGCCCTGGAGTTAGCCCCCTACGCTGTGGACGTGAGCAGCGGGGTGGAGGCCGCCCCCCGGCTCAAAGACCCCCACAAGCTCCGGGCTTTTCTGGCTCAGGTCGCAGCCGTCAACGGAACCAACCGGAACCAGTACACATAGCGGCGCTCGGACTCTTCCCACCGATACTCCACGCTTTCTACAAGAAACCAGCCACAATCACGCCAGCAGTTGGTTCGCTCACGAAGGTACACCCGCATAGGAGACTGGGCAGCCAGGGCCCGAAGCAGAGTCCGGTTCCCCCCTGTTGGCTGCTGGTTTCCCGAGAGCCCCTCGCCTGGGTACAGGATGGAGCCGTCGGGCAGGAAGCGGTTTTTGTAGCCGGACTCGCCCCGATCCACCAGGAGGCTGCGTGAACCTATCCCCCGCCGGGTTTGGTGCTTGGCGAGTACTTCTTTCCAGGTCAGCATGCTTGACACCCAACAGGCCAACCGCTATTATCCTATGTGCCTGTTCGGACGACTCCGACGCAGTGCCACAACCTGCTCCGGTGGTGTAGTTGGTTAACATACCCGCCTGTCACGTGGGAGATCGCGGGTTCAAGTCCCGTCCGGAGCGCCAAATTTACGCCGAGCGCAAGCAAAACCTGTGCTCGGCGTAAACCACGCCAAGGTAGCTCAGTCGGTAGAGCATGCGACTGAAAATCGCAGTGTCGGCGGTTCGATTCCGCCCCTTGGCACCAGTTCAGGACGCAAAAACCCGAGGGCTTGCACCCTCGGGTTTGCGTTTGACCCCACGTTTTGACCCAAACAAAATTCTCGATTCAGCGACTCAAGAAGCAAGGTTCATGTATCGGCTCGAGTTTTCGGCCTGGCCTCCGCCTCCATGAATGCGGGAAAGTTGTAGTCGGGATAGCCCTCCATCGGGCCGGAGATGCACAGTTTGAGAAGAAAACCCCCCGTCCACAAGCCTCAGGCGAGCAGTCGGGGGGCTGGATAACTATATCACCAGGGCAGGGGCACCTCCCTCTTCCGTCCAGAACTGCATGGCGTCGTTGCGCACCTCTACCTCCCCACGGGCCAGGGGCCAGCCCTCCTCTTCGTTGGCCTTTAGCAGGTTGCTAAACAGGGGCTCTTTGGGCATCCGAAAGCCGGGGATGTCCCGCACCGGGCGGATGTGCGCCCGCAGCTTCGCCAGGCTCGAATACATAGCGTAGAGGCTCGTCTTGGAGTCGCCAGTCCAGTGCGCCGAGAAGCCCCACTCACCCCTGCCGCTTACCCAGAGGATTTGCAGGGGGCCGATGCCCATGTTGGCCGCCGGGCCGCCGAAGGGCGAGCCGTGGGTCTCGGTCGCCATCACCGCCACCCAGCCGCCCCCCGCCCTGGGGCTGGGGTCGGGGACGCGGAAGGGTGCCTCGAAGGTGTACCTGTCGGGGGGCAGGTCTCCGACACTCAAGGTTCGCTCAGTCACGTCCGGGTGGCGGCCCTCGTAAGGGTGCAACCCCATCGTGGCGATGCGGCGGTTGATGCTAAAAGCCGAAAAGGGGAATTCGATGGAGCCAATCTCGTCTCTCATACTTCAGATGGTAGGGGGGCTTTTTTCCGCTGTGGGGAAGGTATCAAGTATCGCTGCTGGTTTCTCAGGCTCCAGACTGCTGGCGGTTCCTTATATTCCGCCTGTCTCCGTTACAGCTCTCCCTTCCGCTTGGCCTTGATAACCGCCTTGAGGGTTTCCACTTCCTCATCGTCCAGCATGAACATGCTGGCGTAGAGCTCGAGGCTCTCATAGCCCTCGCTGGTGACCATCTCGCGGCCCTCCCCCTCGGGCACCTTAGCCAGGCGGGTAAAATCAACACCGTCCTCAATCCATTCGCGCTTCTTTGCCATCGCTACCTCCTATGTACAAAGACTCAATATCCCTCCGGCCAGCCCCAATAGGGCCCCCCGTTGTAGGCGTTCATCACATTCACATAGCCATCCACAAAGGCGGGCAGGGGGTAGAGGCGGCGTCGTACCTCCCATCCTCGTCCAGATCGCCAGAGATAACCGTGTAGTCACCTTTGTCTCGCCACTGGATTTCAGCCAGGGGCGTCCCGTCGGGGGCGTATCGAATCGGTCGAAATCCAGCCATGGTTTCACCTCATCACCAGGGGTTGGGGGCCGCCCATACCCGCTTTCTCCACTCGGCCTTGGCCCACTCCACCTGCTCAGGGTCATTCTCGTCGAGGGGCAGCATCCCGTACTCACGCCAGCGCTGGAGCCGCTCCCGCACGTCCTTGTCCAACTCGCTCTCGTCCACCGGGGTCAGGGCGCGGAACTGGCCCGAGGGGTACGCCCGCACCCACAGCCAGCCGTTCCAGTAGTAGAGCTCGGGGTCGTCGGCGGGGTCTAGGCCCAGCTTGCGCAGGCGAGAAAGGGGCCAGCTTACAGGGTCGTGGATGCACCAGTCGCGGTATACAAACTCAGGTGGGCTCTTTTTCACAAAAACTCCTTTCCGGCTCTGGGCTTAGCTCTTGCAAAGGCCTACACCCATGGTAGGGCCGTTTGGCAACAAAATCCCTTCTGCTGCGCGGAAACAGCCCCAACCTTTCCCAACCGACCTCTGGCGAACCGTGGTTTAGGATGTTGCAATCATTTGCACATCGAACAAGCGAGTCTTCTAGCTAAGATAGACGAGTTGAGGTGGTTCATGGCCCTGACTTCTCCTGTGCGCATTCCGAAACGTCCTTTGCGAAAACAATTGCTCGAGCTATTCAGCGCTGCGCTCAAGCCGCTGTACTGGTGGTACGAAAAGCGCATCGAGGCCGAGGTAAAAAAAGGCCACACCCCCAAGCACCTGGGTCTGATTCTGGACGGCAACCGCCGCTTCGCCAGGGAGCTGGGCCTAGACAGTCACCAGGGTCACGAGTTTGGAGTGCAGAAAGCCTATGAGGTGCTCGAGTGGTGCCTCGAGCTCAGGATTCCCACCGTGACCATCTGGGTCTTCTCCACCGACAATTTCAACCGCAGCCAGACCGAGGTCGAGACCCTCATGCAGCTCTTTGTGCAGGAAGCCAAGCGCATGGCCCACGACCCCCGCATCCACGCCAACGAGGTGCGGGTCAAGGTCATCGGGCGGCACGACCGCTTCCCCCCCAAGGTGCTCGAGGCCCTGGAAGAGCTGGAAAAAGCCACCGAGCACCACAACGGCATGCTCCTGAACATCGCCATGGGCTATGGCGGACGGGAAGAAATCGTAGATGCCGTCAAGAGCCTGCTGTTGGAAGCCGCCCAGACCGGCAAGTCGCCGGAAGAACTAGCCGCCGAGCTGGACTTGAAGCACATCTCCGAGCGGCTCTACACCGCCGGCGTGCCCGACCCCGACTTTATCATCCGCACCTCGGGCGAGATACGGCTTTCGGGCTTTTTGCTGTGGCAGGCCGCCTACAGCGAGTACTACTTCTTCGATGCCTTCTGGCCCGCCTTCCGCAAGGTGGACTTTCTGCGGGCGGTGCGCGACTACCAGAAGCGGGAGCGCAGGTTCGGAAGGTAGCCCGGGTCAAAACATCAGCAAAACAAGCAAGGCCAGCACACCCCCCGGTACCAGGCCAAGGGCCACATAAAAGCCCAGTCCCTTGGCGCCAAAAGCCAGGGCGGTTTTGAAGACGGTATTGCTCAAAGCGGCGATCAGGATTGCAACGGAAGCAACCGGCAGCAGCAATTGTTCATTGGCGGCCAGCCGGGCCAGCGAGAGCGAGATGGCGTCCACATCGGCCACCCCCGAAAAAGCGCTCACCACAAACACCCCGGCGCTGCCAAAGACCTCGAGGCCCGCCCTGGCCAGCAGTTTGACCAGGGCATACACACCAGCAAACATCAGCGCGCTCTGGAGCTGCAATGGATTTTGTACCGGCACATTTTCGGAGGTACCGGAATCGCGCCGGGCCAGCCAGGCCGCCACCAGCACCCCCCACAGCAGCCACACAAGCACCGGGAGCCAAAGCAACTGCAAAAGAGCCGGGGCTGTAGCGCTCCAAACCAGCAACCGCCCCAGCATCATCTGGGAGGCCAGCACCGCCCCACTGGCCCAGAGCAGGTTTTTGCTGGGGTTGGCCCGGCTTTGGGTCACCATCGAGAGGGTGACGGCGGTGGATGAAACCAGCCCCCCCAGTATGGCCGCTGCCCACAAGCCCTTCGAGCCCAGCAAGCGCAGAGCCAGATACCCCACAAAGTTAACCCCCGCCACCAGCAAGACCACCTGCCAGATTTCGCGGGGGTTCCATACCCCATAGGGGCCATAGTTGACGTCGGGCAGCAAAGGATAGACCACCCCCAGGAGCAGGGCCAGCAACACCGCCGCTTCCACCTCGCTTCGCTCTATTCCACCCGCGAAGGCGTGCAGCTCGTCGTGAAAGGCCAGAAAGCCCAATAGCAAAGCCCCGGCAAACAGTGCGGGCAGCACGATCCCCAAGCCACAAAGCACCCCCAGCACATACACCAGCAGGGCCGCCACCTGGCTGGTGGCATCGCGGCTGTTTTTCAGTGTGTACACCGCCAGGCCGGCTACTCCCAGCAGCCCTGCCACCGACAGCCATGGCTCTGGCCCCAGGGCACCCACCCCACCCAGCAGACCCAGCAGGGTAAAGGTGCGCACCCCCCCAACGGTCGACCCCTGGCGCTCAACTTTAGCGCGCTCGCGCTCGAGGCCCACCGCAAAACCAATCAGGGTGGCGGCCAGCAAATGCCACAAAGACTCCTGCATTCCTCTACGCTACTACTTCTGCCAACAAAATCCTTCGGCACCCAGAGTCATCTCAGAGGTGCAACCTCGAGGCCAGGTTCAACACCACCACCCCTGCAATAATAAGAAGGATGCCCAGGGCAATAGCACCGTTCATAGGCTCCTTAAGCACCCACCAGCCCAGCAGCGCAATCAGGGCCGTACCCAGCCCTGACCAGACCGCATAGGCGATATTGAGCGGGATGGTTTTGAGGGAGAGGCTCAGAAAATAAAAGGCCAGGCCATAACCCAGCACCACCACCAGCGAAGGCAGCAGTTTGCTAAAGCCCTGGGAAGCCTTGAGCGCGGTGGAGCCAATCACCTCAGAGACAATCGCAATCATGAGTAAAAGCCATCCGTTCATTTCTCCAGACTACACCGCGCCGCCATGTACAATACCTGGTAATGATTCGCATCTTGCTCGCCGACGATCACGCCCTTTTTCGCCAGGGGCTCAAAAGCCTGCTGGAAGCCGAGCCCGACTTTAAGGTTATGGGCGAGGCCAAGGACGGGCGCGAGGCCCTGCGTCACGCCCTCGAGGCCCACCCCGATATCATCCTGATGGATATCCAGATGCCCAACCTCGACGGCGTGCAGGCCACCCAGGAAATCCTGAAAGAATGGCCCCAGGCCAAGGTGATCATGCTCACCATGTACTGCCAGGACGGCTATGTCTTCGAGGCGGTGAAGGCCGGGGCGCGGGGCTACATGCTCAAGGACGCCGACGCCAAGGAGCTGCTAGAAGCCATCCGCCGGGTGTACCAGGGCGAGGTCTTGCTGGATGCCGAGATGGCCGAGCAGATCATCCAGGACTTCAAGGCCAAGCAGGAAACCACCCCCAAGGCCCACGCCGAGCTTTCCGAACGCGAGGTGCAGATTTTACGCCTGGTGGCCCAGGGCTACACCAACCTCGAGATCGCCGCTGAGCTATCGCTCTCGGAAAAAACCGTGCGCAACCGGCTTTCGGACATCTTCCAGAAACTCCACCTCAACAACCGCACCCAGGCGGCCCTCTACGCCCTGCGCGAGGGGCTGGCAGAAAAGAGCGACGAGTAGGGCCCCGGGCCGGTATGATCAGGTTTGAATGAGCGACTTTGCCACCGAAACCACCCGCGACCCCGTCCTGCTGCTGGCGGAAATCGCCGAAATTAGCGGTGATGCCGCCCGGGCAGCCTGGGTCGCCCA
The DNA here is from genome assembly GCF_000024425.1 of Meiothermus ruber DSM 1279. Classification (NCBI taxonomy): domain Bacteria; kingdom Thermotogati; phylum Deinococcota; class Deinococci; order Thermales; family Thermaceae; genus Meiothermus; species Meiothermus ruber. The sequence continues at coordinate 797,774 of NC_013946.1, read as the reverse complement.
GCAATTACAAGCCCAGGGGTTGCGTCCCCAGACCGATGAACTGGGCAATGTCTGGGCCGGCCATGGCCCCACCTTGCTAATAGCCCACATCGACACCGTGCTGCCCCCTACCCCCTTGCGGCGTGAGCAAAACCGCTGGTATGGCCCGGCGGTTGGCGACAACTCGTCGGGGGTCGCGGTCTTGCTGGCCCTGGCCCCTGAGCTGGTGAACCTGGGCTGTACGGTGGCCTTCAGCGTGGGCGAGGAAGGGTTGGGCAACCTGCGGGGGGCCCGGCGCCTGGTTAAGCAACTACAGCCGCAGCAGGTGGTGGCGGTCGATGGGTATTTACCCGGTATCGTGAGCCGCTCGGCGGGTTCCCACCGGCTGCGGGCCCGCTTTATTGGCCCCGGCGGCCACGCCTGGGGCGACCGGGGGGCTCCATCGCCGGTGCCGGCCCTGGGTCAGGCCCTGGCCCAGATGTACGCCCTCGAGCGCACCAACCACACCAGCCTGAATGTGGGGCGGCTGTGGGGGGGTGAGGCCATCAACGCCATTCCTCAGGAAGTGGGCTTCGAGCTTGACCTGCGGGCCCTGGACGCAGCAGAACTAGCCCAGATGGTGGCCCAGGTGCGCGAAATTCTGATGGAAGCGGCCCGTAAGTTCAACCTGCGGATGGAGATCGAGGTGCTCGGCGAGCGCCCAGCAGGCATGACCGCCACCCACGCCATGCTGGAGGCCGCCCGCCAGGCCCTGATGGAAATCGGCCTCGAGGCCCAGTTCACCGCCGGCTCCACCGATGCCTCGGCTGGGGTGGAGGTAGGCCTCCCTGCCATTACCCTGAGCGTTTATCAGGGGGGTGGGGCCCACACCCCCGAAGAATGGGTGGAGCCCGACTCCCTGCGCTTGGGAGCGCGCGCGCTGCGCAGCTTTGTGCGGCAGCTCCTCCAGACATAACGGCCTCGTAACGTGAATCCTGCTACCCTCCAGCCTGGGGGGTTATGTACAAAAACCGATCTTTCCTGCTGCAGCTCTGGCAAGACCAGGGAGGCACCTGGGCGGTGCTCAAGGACGAAGCCTGTGGGCTGCTTTACCAGTTCGAGAGCCTCGAGGCGCTGGCCCATTTCCTGTCCCAGGCTATGGAGTTCGCACCAGCGGTCAGCGAAACAAAGGAGGCCGTGCGGGGGGCAGTCGGAGAAAACAACCCGCGATAGCCAAGAGTGCGATAGGATAGTCGGGTGCGTGTGGGTGTTTTGAATAGCTGGCTGTCCAGTCGCTACCTGCCCTTCTGGGAGTCCTACTTGCAAGCATTGGAGGTTGAGGTTGTCCAGCCTGAGGAGGCCTCGGTCAATTTGCCGGTTCCCGCGCCCATCCGCCGGGTGCTGGGTCAGGTCTTTAGCCTCAAGACCCAAGGGGTCGACTATCTGTTGCTACCGGACGTGCAGCTTGGCGTTGAACCCCACAGGGGCAGCCCTTCACCCTGGCTGGTCGATTTGCAGGCCACCCTGGAACGGCTGGTACCGGGCCTGCCCCCCGCCCTGGTGGTTCCTGCCGAGCGTTCACCGGAGGTGGCCGGCCTGGCCGCCAAAATTGGGCAGCTTCTGACCCAGAACCCCATGCTGGCCCGGCGGGCTCTGGAACGCACCAAACATCAACTAGGCTTCACCTTTACCCCTCCCAAACAGTCTGGAACCCACCTGATTGGCCTGGTGGCCCAGCCCATGCTGCTGGATGACCCCGGGTGGCTGGCCGCCCTGCGGGCCGCGTTGGCTGAGCAGGGGTTGAGCCTCTTCCTGGCCGACAAAGCCCCCGCGGAGCTGCGCCAGGAAGGGGCCCACCTCGAGCTGGGCCTCGAGCTGCCCACCGACCTCGAGGCCGCCGGTATGCACCGCTACCTCTCGAGGCTGGGCAAGGTCAAGGGGCTGTTGTATGTGCACGACCCCGAGTACCTGCCCTTGCCCAACCCCCTGCGCAAACTGTTGAAAAAATCCGAACCCCCCAAGCCCTGGCGCCTGGTGGGCCTCGAGGCCCCCTGGCCCCAGGTGGCCGCCGAACTGGCCCAGCGCCTCCAGCCCTGAAAAAAACACCATCCAGCCCTTTGGTCGAATAAACTACAGTCAGGTTATTGGGGAGGAATAAAGTGGTAAAGATGCCCTCATCCGATCATTCTAAGACATCCTCCAGAACTGACCGGTCAGTTTTCGGCCCGCTGATTGCCCTGATGCCCTACCTGCGGCGCTACGGCCCCCAGTACCTGTGGGGCATGCTGGCCGGCATCGCCTCGGTGGGGGCTTCGTCGTTGTCGCCCTACTTTTTGCGCCACGCCATTGATGCCATCCGGGCTGGGGAGGCCTACCTGGTCTGGGTCTGGGCCATTCTGGGCGCGGCGGTGGCCTCGGCCTTTTTCTCCTGGGCCAACCGGCAGCTTTTGGTGGTGGCCAGCCGCTACATCGAGCACGACCTGCGCATGGATCTGTTCAAAAAGGCCCTCTCGCTGGACAGCTATTTTTACAGCAGAAACCGCATCGGCGACCTGATGAACAAGTTCACCACCGACCTGGGCGCGGTGCGTGAGATGCTGGGCGGCGGTATCAACATGGGCAGCCGCTTGCTGATGTTTGTGGTCTTCGCCATTGCGGCCATGTACCTGGTGAACGTGCCGCTGGCCCTGGCCCTCTCGCTGGTCTTCCCCATCATTTTTGCGGTGATGTACTACGTGCTGCGCCTGATTGACCAACGCTACCGCGAAAGCCAGGAATCCTTCGACCGGATTTCCACCCGCGCACAGGAAAACTTCTCCGGCATCCGGGTGGTAAAGGGGTTTGCCCTGGAAGACCGCGAGCTCGAGGCCTTCCAGGCCCTCAACAAGGACTATATCGCCAAAAGCCTGGCCCTGACCCGCGTGGACGGGCCGGTGCGGGCCCTGATGGGCCTGATGATGGGCTTTGCCGCGCTCATTGTGCTGTGGATGGGGGGCGGCATGGTCATCCGGGGTGAGATGACCGCCGGGCAATTCGTGCAGTTCAACGCCTACCTGATGATGCTGGGCTGGCCCATCATCGGCCTGGGTTATACCCTCACCATCTTCCAGCGGGGCTCGACCAGCTACAAGCGGCTGGAGGAGTTCTGGCGTGAACCGGCCCGGATTACCGAGCCCGCTCCCCCATCTAAAGGGATCGGGGTGGCGGAGGGTTCGGAACTGGCGGGGGAGATCAAGTTTGAGGGGGTCAGCCTCGAGCTAGGGGGGCGCAAGGTGCTGGACGGCATCACCCTGACCATCCCCGAGGGCACCACCCTGGGCATCACCGGGCGTACCGGAAGCGGCAAAAGCCTGCTGGCGAGCCTGGTTCCGCGTATCCTGGATCCCACCTCGGGCCGGGTGTTGGTGGGAGGCTACGATGTAAAGGAGCTGCCGCTCACCACCCTGCGCACGGCCATCGGCATGGTGCCGCAGGAGCCCTTTCTGTTCTCCGAAACTCTGGCCGAGAACATCTGCTTCGGGCTGCCGGCGGTAGACCTCGAGCGGGCCGTCTGGGCCGCCAAGCTGGCCGGGGTGCACGACGACATCGTGGGGTTTCCTAAGGGCTACGAAACCTCGCTGGGCGAGCGCGGCGTCACCCTTTCGGGCGGGCAGCGCCAGCGGGTAGCCCTGGCCCGGGCCCTGGCCCGCAGGCCGAAAATTCTAATCCTCGATGACGCCATGAGCGCGGTGGACACCGAGACCGAGTCGCGCATCCTCTCCGGGCTCAAAAGCGTGCTGGGCCAGCAAACCACCCTCCTGATCGGCCACCGCACCTCCACCTTGCAGTACGCCGACTGGATTGTGGTGCTGGATCACGGCAGAATCGTAGAGGAAGGCACCCACGAGATGCTGCTGGCCGCAGGCGGCATCTACGCCGAACTCGACCGCATCCAGCGCCTGCAAGCGGAGGTGGACTAAACCCCCATGGGAAAGCTTCAGCCCCCTGACTCATCGGCAGCAAACAGCGTACTTGCACTTCCCGTGGAGGCCCCAGGATGAGGGAAAATTAGCGGTAGAGCACTTAGCAAAGCTGCAATCGGCCATCTGTACTCAACTATCAGCGGAGCCTTATGCACGAAGAAGAAGCCTTTAAGAAGAGTTTTGATGCCAAGCTGGCCCGGCGCATCCTGAAATACGTACGGCCCTACTGGAAGCAGGTGGGGCTGGCCCTGCTGGCGCTGGTGGTGAGCACCCTTACCGCTGCCTCGACCCCACTTTTCCTCAAGTATGCCATTGACAACGCCATCGTGCCGCGCGAGGCGCTCCCCCTGGCCCAGCGCTACGAGACCCTGTTGCTGGTCTGCGCTGTTTTTCTGGCGGTGCGGGTGGTGGACTTTATCGCCAACTACGCGCAAACCTACCTGATTAGCTGGGTGGGGCAACACATCCTCTTTGACCTGCGTTCGGAGATTTTCGCCAAGCTCCAGCGCATGCACCTGGGATACTTCGACCGCAACCCCGTGGGCCGCCTGATGACCCGCATCACCTCCGATGTGGACGCCATCAACCAGTTCATCACCGGCGGGCTGGTGGGGCTGATTGCCGACTTCGCCCTGATTATCGGCCTGATGGTCTTCATGCTGGTGCTGGACTGGCGCCTGGCCCTGGTGGCTTTTGCCATCATGCCCATCTTCCTGGCCGTGACCACCTGGATCCGGGGTGGGATGCGCGAGGCCTACCGGGCCATGCGGCTGCGGCTGTCCAAGGTTAATGCTTCGCTGCAGGAAAACCTGGCCGGCGTCCAGACCACCCAGCTTTTCAACCGGGAGCCCAAGAACGAAGCGCAGTTCAACCTGCTCTCCAGCGATTTGCGCAGGGCCTGGGTGGAGATCATCAAGTGGTTTGCCCTGTTTTTCCCTTTGGTGGGCCTTATGGGCGAGTTCACGGTGGCCCTGGTGCTGTGGTACGGGGGCGGGCAGGTCATACAGCAGGCCATTACCCTGGGCTTGTTGGTGGCTTTCACCGATTATGTGCGCCAGCTCTTCCAGCCCTTGCAAGACCTTTCCGAAAAGTTCAACATCTTCCAGGCCGCCATGGCCTCGGCAGAGCGCATTTTTGGCCTGCTGGATACCAAAGAAGAGGTGGCCGACAAGCCGGGGGCGCTACCGGTCGAGCGCTTCAGGGGCCAGATTGACTTTGAGGACGTCTGGTTTGCCTATGGCCGGCGGGGGGAGCGCAAGCCCCAAGCCAGCGAGTCAGCAGAGCAGGGTGCGGCCGACACGCCCCCCTCGGCCTCGAGCCTCGAGGTGCTCGAGCCCACCACCCCTGAAGAGGGTGAGTGGGACTGGGTGCTGCGGGGGGTGAGCTTCCGCGTGCGGCCCGGCGAGAAGGTGGCCCTGGTAGGGGCTACCGGCGCGGGCAAGACCAGCGTAATCAGCCTGATCGCCCGCTTCTACGACGTGCAGCAGGGTGCGGTCAAGATCGATGGCCTGGATGTGCGGGACTATCGGCAGCGCGACCTGCGCCGGGCTATTGGCATCGTGCTGCAAGACCCCTTTTTGTTCAGCGGCACCATCGAGTCGAACCTGCGGCTGGGCGACGAGCGGATTACCCCGGAGCGCATCCAGGAAGTGTGTGCCTTTGTGGGGGCCGACGAGTTTATACAGCGGCTGCCGCAGGGCTACCAGACCGTTCTACACGAGCGCGGCGGGGGGCTTTCCACCGGGCAGAAGCAGTTGCTGGCCCTGGCCCGGGCCATCCTGCACAACCCCGACATCCTGCTGATCCTGGACGAGGCCACCGCCAACGTGGACTCCGAGACCGAGCAGAAAATCCAGGCCGTGCTCGAGCGGGTCATGCAGGGCCGCACCTCGATTGTGATCGCCCACCGGCTCTCGACCATTCGCCACGTGGATCGGATTCTGGTCTTCCGCAAGGGCAAGCTGCTGGAAGAGGGCAGCCACGACGAACTGCTGAGACAGGGCGGCTACTACGCCAAGCTCTACGAGCTTCAGTATGTGCACGGCGGCGCTGATTGATTGGGCGGGGCTACAACGCCTCCAGCGCATCGCGCTGGCGCTCGATGAGGGCCAGCAGGCGCGATAGAAGGGCTTTTTCTGCCAAGATCACCAGGCCTTTTTGCTTCAAGGGCACCAGCACCAGCACCCACTGGGGGAGGGATATCACCGACAGGCGGGCCGGTTGTCCCGAGAGTTCGTTGGCCAGGTTGATCAGGTCGTCGAAGACCACCTGGGCGCTCCTGGGGGCAAAAGGCAGGCCACCGGCCACCACCTGCCCCCCTTCAACCAGGGCCACGGCCTCCACACCGCGTATCCGGAACTGCCTCAGCGCCTCGGGCTCGGGGAGGGTAGCGGGCTGGGGCGAGGGCGGTGGGCTGGGGGCCTCGAACACGTCCAGCAAGGACTCGAGGTCGGCCCCTTTGAGTTCTTGCAGCACGCTCTGGGCCGCCTCGTACTCTTGGGCTAGCTGCGCCTCGAGGCGCTCGGCTTCCTCCAAAGCCCGTCGCACCTCGAGCAAGCCGCTGACCCCCAGGCGGGGTAGGCGCTCAGCCGCCGACTGCAGGAAGTCGCACAAGGGCTTGAGGCGCAGGGCGGTTTCGCCCCCCACCCCTTTGTGCACAGCGTAGGCCTCGAGCAAGGCTCCAATGCGCGCGCCCAGGTCGGCCCGCAGCGTCTCCTGGGCCCGGCGCAGACGGCCCAGAAGCATGTGAATCTCGCTCAGGTCGGGCAGTTCGCCGGCCTGGAGGTGGGTTCGGGCTTGGGCCACTTTAGCCTCGAGCTCCTCACCCCCCAGGCCCTTCATGCTGCGGGCCACGGCCTCGTAGCGCGAGAGTTCCTCGGCGATGGAAGCCCGCCGGGCCGCTACCAGATCGTCGAGGGCCTGCTCCAGCGGGCTGGGGTCGGCAATACGCCCCTGGGCCAGGGCCTCGCGGTTGGCCTGCAAGGGTTTTTTGAGTTCGATCAGGGATTCTTTGAGGACGCGCTCGAGGTGCTGGATACGGGCCTCGAGGGCCTCCAGCCGGCTTAGCACCAGCCCCCGGGCGCGCTCCACCAGGGCCTGCACCGCCGCCTCAAGCTCGGCCAGGCTACCCAACCCCTGCTCGAGCTGCTGCAACAGGTGCTTTTTATCGGCTTCGAGGGGCTCGAGGCTGGGCAAAGCCTGCACGCTCGCCCGCAGACCCATGCGTTTGAGGCTTTCCTCCTCGCGCTCCCGGGCCAGCTGGGAGAGCAGGTCGGAAAGCTCCTGGCGCAGGGTGCTCAAGGCCGCCTCGGAGATATCCGGAGCGGCCAGGGCCGTCAGGAAAGACTCCACCTGGGCCCGCCCACGGAAGGGCGACAGGGCATGTTCGGCCTCGGTGCGCAAAGTAGCCAGCGCGGCCTCGAGGCGGGCCCGGCGGGCCTGGTTTTCGCGGTTGGCCTTCTCTTCGGCCTCGAGGCTCTCCAGGTTGCGCTCCAGTTCGGCCAGCTCCTGGGGAATCCCGCCAGCCTGCAAGGTTTCCAGGGCGACCATCAAGCGCGCCTGCAGGGGGGCGGTTCGCTCGGAGGGCAGCTCGAGGCGGCCCAGGCGGTCGGCCAGCCACTCGTAGCGCACCCGGGCTTCGGTTAAAGCCTCCTGCTGCGCGGCCTTGAGCAGCTCAGCAAAAGCATCCAGACGCTCGCCCAAAGGATTGCCGGCCGCTAGCTCGGCTTCCAGTTCGGCCAGCTCATCGGCCACACTGGGCTGGTTCAGCACAGCCATATAGCGCTCTTTGAGCGACTCCAGCCGGCGGGCGTCCTCGGCCACGTCAATCTCGCGGATGCGCGACAACTGCTCGGAGGTCAGGGCCTCAAAGTCGAGGTCGATCACCAGGGCTTCATCGTCGAAGCCGTCGCTGGCCTCCTCCAGCACCACCGGCGCCTCGATGGTGGGGTCTTTGAGCACCACCTGCGGCTCGGTCGGTACGATTTCCTCGATGGTGTCCAGGGTAATAGCGGCCTCGCCGGTGGGGTTTTGCACCACCGAGGACTCCACCAGCTTGCGCATATCCGCCGCCAGGGCACGGGCTCGCTCCACCTCGGCGGTGGCCAGGGTTTCCTGGGCGTGGGCCTCCTGGATAATCCGGATCAGGTTTTCCAGGCGGCGCACCTTGGCCCCACCCACGCTCTGCACTCGTGACAAGCTCATCTCCAGCTCGGCAATATCCCGGGTCTGGCGCAGCAAAGCCGCCTGGAGCTTCTCCTCGAGCTGGGCCAGCACCTCCTGCCCCTCACGCAACAAAGTGCGCGCCGCGGCAGCCTCAGGGTCTTGCCTAATCGCGTTGACCAGACCGCGCAGGCGTCCAACCTCGGGCCAGTCCAGGTACAGGCTAAAGCGCTTCAGGCCGGCCTCGAGCTCCGCCAGCACCCCCTGGGCATGCGCCGACAATCCGCCGGTGGCGGCTTTGGCGGTTTTCTCCCCACTCAGCCCCAGCGTTTTAAGCAGCTCCTCGATATGGCTGCGGGCCGCACTGGGGCTCATTTTGGCCTGAAGTTCGCGATACACCAGGCGCTTGAGAATGGTCTCGGCCTCGGATGCGTCGAGCTTATCCGGGCTGGTGCCCAGCCGACGAACCCCCTCTTCCAGCACCACCCGGGCCCGATCCCCCAGCACCGGCTCGAGGGATTTACTGAGAGTCTGATACAGCGACAAGCCCTGACCTCCCGTCAAAACCATACAATACCCGTTCTCCGCCCAGTGTACCGTGAATCGTGTTGCCAGATGGTTCAAAACACCACCCGGCCAGTCTGTGCAGCGGGTTTACACCAAACCCAAACATCCCATCACCATTCTGCAGCAGCAAGCACACGCCCGGCGCAATTCCCTGTGGGTATTGCGGGGCCGCCGTCTCTTGCTCAGCGAGCCCGCTGGCTGGCGGCTGCCTCGACCAGCAGGCGGAAAACACCCCATTGCGCAGGCAGCAGCTCAGGGTGCCACTGCACCCCCAGGTAGAACGGATGGCCTTCGAGCAGCACCGCCTCCACGATGCCATCCGGCGCAGCGGCCACCGCCCGCAGACCGGGGGCCAGATCCCTGAGGGCCTGATGGTGGTAGGAGTTGACCCGGAAACGGCCCTCAAACAGCTTATCCAGGGGGCTGGGCCCAACCAGCTCGAGGCTATGCCCCAGCACCGGTGGCTCGGCTTTCTGGCTGTGCTGCACGGTGCGAAAGCCTTGCGCAGACAGATCCTGGTACAGGCTACCGCCTAGGGCCACGTTCATCACCTGGATGCCGCGGCAGATCCCCAGGGTGGGGATGCCGTGCTGGGCGGTATAACGGGCCACAAACAGCTCGATGGCGTCGCGCTCGAGGCTCACCTCTCCCAGCTCGGGGATGGGTTCTTCGCCAAACTGGGCCGGATCCACATCCACGCCGCCCGGCAGCAGCACGCCATCCAGTTGGCGTAGCAGAGCGGGCAGCCTGTCATCGGCCTGGGGCGGTAGGATTACAATGCTGGCACCCTGGCTTTCCAGGGCCCGCACATAGGGCTCGAGCAGGCCCCAGATTCTGGTGCGAAAAAGACCTTCTGTGTTGCGCGACTGAGGGGTTACACCGATGAGCATGTCCCAATCCTACACCGCCCTGCGGCCCGAGTTTAAAGAGGCCCTGCTAGAAGCCGCCTCTCAGTTTGAGACGCCTTTTTACGCCTACGACTGGCCCACCATCCAAGAGCGCCTCGAGCGCCTGCAAAAAGCCTTTCCACAAACCGAAATTTTTTATGCCATCAAGGCCAACCCCCGCCTGGGCCTCCTCAAGCGCTTCCTGGAGCGGGGCGTCTTTGTGGAAGCGGTCAGCTTGGGGGAGGTGTTGCGGGCCTACCAGGCCGGCTTTCGCCGCAACGAGGTCTTGCTGAATGGGCCGGTCAAAACACCGGCCATGCTAGAAGCGCTGAACCGCATTGGCCTTCCGATGCTGGGCCTCGACTCCCTGGCCGACCTCGAGCGAGCCTCGAGGCTACTGCCCAGGGCCCGCGTCCTCTTACGGGTCAACCCCGACCTGCCCATCGTCACCCACGACCACCTGGCCACTGGGCGTGGCGAGAGCAAGTTTGGCATCCTGCCCGAGGAAGTGGGGCCGGCCCTGGAACTGGCCCGCCGGAGCCGCCTCGAGGTGCTGGGCCTGCACATCCACCTGGGTTCGGCCCTGGAGCACCCCGAAGACTACCAGGCGGGCTACCGGGTGATGGACGGGCTTTACCGCACCCATGGCCCCTTTGAGGTCATGAACCTGGGCGGGGGCTTTGGGCTGGGCCTCGACCTGGGTGCGTTGGGGGCACAGGCGGCCGCCCTGGCCCACAAACACGGCGCAGAGCTGTGGATCGAGCCGGGCCGCTACCTGGTCGCAGAGGCCGGGGTGCTGGTCACGCGCTGCTGGGGCACCAAGCGCACCCGGCGCAACTACCTGCTGATAGACGCCGGTATGAGCCAGCTGATCCGGCCTATGCTTTATGGTGCAATACACCCGGTGGAGCCGCTGTACCACAACCCCCGCCAAGCCACCTACGACCTGGCCGGCCCCGCCTGCGAGTCGGGCGATGTGCTGGCCCGCGACATCACCCTGCCCGAACCCAGGGAGGGCGATCTGCTGGCTATACTGCAAGCCGGAGCCTATGCCGGTAGCATGAGTAGCAACTACCTCGACACCCCCCGCCCCCTCGAGCTCTTGTGGACGGGCCAGGGCTGGGAGGTAATCCGCCGGCGGCAAAGCTGGGAAGCCCTGCTGGAAGACGAACTGTAGCCTGTCGGGCAGGAGGCCCTTCAACCGGTGGTTCGCCTTAGCACCCGGTAGGCCAACGCCAACTGCCAGCGCGCCCGCAAAGAAAGGAGCACCGGGAAGCTCCAGCCCCGCTGAACTGGCTGAAAAGGTGGGTTCCCATCACCCCCATCGGGCTGCGGCAAAGTCGGGGTAAAGCTCGAGCCGGGGCAGTTCGACCCGCCAAGGTATGGTGCATACGAACAGCGCAGAGGGATCAAAAAGCATATGGTAATAAATGCGTTAAAGTACCGACCAAACCCAAGGAGGTGGTTGCTTTGAGTCAAGGTAGGGTTGGCAGCGGGGATTCAGGCGCAGGATGGTGGGGTGTCTGGGTGGATTTTCGCTGGCTGGTGCGAACCCCTGGCTGGCGTTTTTAGTTTTTAATGGTTTGGAGAGGCCATGTTGCGCACCCTGGGGAAGTTAGCGCTCGAGCACAACCCGCCCAACCACCGCAATCCTTTTCAAAAGAAACCCCTGCTGCTGCTGGCTTATCTATGCCTGGAGGGGCCCCGGTCGCGCCGCCACCTGGCCGAGCTATTCTGGCCGGGGGCCAGCGATGGTCTGAACAGCCTATCGGTTGCATTGAGCCGGCTGCGCTCGGCCGGCCTGCCGGTAACCGGCGAGGAGATACTCAGCACCGCGGTACCTTGCGATGCGCTGGAGCTGCAAAAAGCCCTGGCCCAGGGGAAGCTGGATGAGGCCCGCCAGCTTTATGGAGGCCGTTTCCTGGAAGGCGCAGACGAGGGGCTTTCCCCTGAGCTCGAGGAGTGGGTCTGGAGCAAGCGCGAGGCCCTGGCCCTGGCCCTCTGGCAGGCGCACCAGCGACAGGCTGAGGCGCTGGCTGGTCTGGGCTGGTCGGAGGAGGGGGAGGCTTTGCTACAAAGCGCCCTCGAGCTGCCCGGTGTGCTCGAGGTGGTGGATGAGAAGCCCCAGCTAAGGGCATTCCCGCCCGAAGTTCAGCGGGCCTTTTTCGCGGTGCAGTGGGTGGGCCTGAGCAAGGCCATAGAACTCCTGAGTATACCGGTGGAAGCGCTGGATTTTCTAATCAACCAGGGGCTTTTGGATGCCCAGGGGCGGCCTTTGGTAACAGCCCCCCCCAATCTGCAGGCCCGCAAGGTGGCCCTCGAGCTGGCCCGCCAGCTTCCTTTGGGCGAGGCCGCACCTTTATATAAAGCATCCCGTGCACACTGGGAAGAAGCCGACCGCGCCAGGGGCCGCCTGGCGCTTTTGCGCCTGGCCCGCAACCTGGTGGATGAGCGGCCCCAGGAGGCGCTGGCTTTGCTGGCCGATCTAGCCGCCGATGCGGAGCTGCTTTTCTTGCGGGCTCGAGCCCTGGAGCGGCTGGGGCGCTACCGCGAAGCCCTGGAACTTCTGGACGAACTGCCACCCAGCCCCGATCGCAGCGCCCTGCGCGGGAGCGTGTTGCTACGGCTAGGACACCTAGCCGAGGCCCGCACCGAGGCCGAGGCCACCGCGGAAGGCAGCCTGTTCGCCCAGGCCGAGGGGCTCAACCTGCAGGGGATGATGCTCCTGGGCCAGGGCCGCTTCCAGGAGGCCGCTGAAGCCTTTAGCCGGGCGGCGGTGCGCTTTTTGATGGCTGGGGAGGAGGTGCGCCACCTGGGGGCCCTGAGCAACCGGGCGGTGGCGCTGGCCGAGCTGGGCCAGGGAGAGGAGGCCTTTGCCGAGGTTCTGGCAGCCATTGGAGCGCGGGAGGGCTTGCGGGCTAGGGTCTACCTCAACCTGGGGGTGGTGCGGGAGCGCCAGGGGCGGCTCGAGGAGGCCGAACAGCTCTACCGCGAGTCGCTGGCCCTGGCCCAGGGCAACCTCGAGGCCATGGGACGGGCCTGGAACAACCTGGGAGCGCTCTACCACCGCCAGGGTAAAGCCGCCGAGGCCAAAACTGCCTATCAGGAGGCCCTGCGGCTGGCCCGGGCGGGCCAGGAGTGGGTGCTGACCGCAGCGGTGCTGGCCAACCTGGCCGAACTCACCGGTGAGCGGGCCAGCCTGGAGGAGGCCATCACCCTGCTGGAGGAAGCCCGCTACACCGTGCTGGCCGAGCGTTACCGGAACCGGCTGGCGGAATTCAGACCTAGTTAAGACCTCCTTTGCTAACCTACCGCTGCCCACGGCAGGCCAGGCCTGGCCAGGCCCAAACCATAGCACGACCCTGTATTCCACAGTCCATTGCCTGGTCTTGTCGTGGGCACGTACTAAAGAAAGGAGGTATATCGATGCACACCTCAAGAGTGATAGGCCTTTTCTCTCTAGGTCTTCTGGTTACCCTGCTGGCCGCTTGCGGCGGCGGCGGTGGTTCTAGCTCCACCCCACCGCCCAGCAGCATCACCCTCACTGTGGAAGACCCCCTGGGCAACTTCAACACCGCCGCCTACCAGGTGGGCTCGGGGAGCTGGCAGGCCCTCAGCATGACGGGCACCACCACCAAAACCGCCACCTTCAGCCTGAACGGGCAGAGCAAGTACGGGGTGGCAGTGCGCTGCAGCAGCCTGGTGGTTAAGGTCATCCAGGCCACAGCGAGCGAACTTCCCAACCCCAAGCTGGAATGCAGCAGTAGCAGTAGTACCCCTTCCACCGTCGCCTTTACCGTAAACGTGAGCATCGATGCAAGTCTCTTGGCGAGCGGGGACAATGTGTGCGTGAACAGCACTAATTGCCAGAGCGCAAGCAATACTGTTTCCATCCCCCTCAACCTCGAGGCTGGCACCCGGGATCTTTTGATTGTCCTGGCCGATAGTAGCAATATGGTCAAGGTAGCCAAGGTGGTCAAGGGCGTGAACGTGAGTGCGGGCGGCAGCACCAACGTCGACCTGGCATCTGCCGACCAGCAGAACCCCGTCAGCTTTACCCTGCCCACCCCACCTTCGGGCTACAGCAGCTTCCCCGCTGCCCTGATCTTTTATGCAAGCGCCAGCAACACGGGCGGGGGTGGTGTGAACGCCTCTCCTACCAGCTACCGGCCCGTGAGCGGATCTGGCGGTGGGGATCGCTACACGGCCCTTCTTACAGCTGCAGCGACCAACGGCGAGCTGCAAAGCTTCCAATTTTTCACCGGCACACCCAGCCTGGCCTTCCCCGCGCCATGGTCCGTCGGTAGCCTCGCCGTGAACCAGACCGCCCACCCCAGCATCAGCGGCCTCTCCTATCCCGGTAATGACCTGCGGGCCTACCAGATCGGTCTTCAAATACCAGCCCAGATTTACTACACTGCCACACTAAGCAATGGTTGGCTGGGAAATACAACAAACTACAGCCTGCCCGACCTTTCGGCCTCCGGCCTGCTGGGCTACACCGCACCGTCCTCGGGCAGCGGTACTTTTGAGGTAACGGCCCTGCTGAGCAGCAAACCTATTCTGGTGGCAGATGAAAGTGCCCTGCTCTCCTTTGCAGCCGGGGATTATCTGCGGTCGGCCCGGGCCTTTACCAGCAGCTACACTGTGGGTGGCGGTAACATCAACCTGCCCTAGCCATGCCCACCTGGATCCTGGATCTGAGCGGGTGCAGCATTTTATACAGCGATGGGGTGTTTCATGCGTCAATGGCTCTACCTTCTGGTGCTGCTGGTTCCAGCCTGCACACCCACACCACCCAGCCTGAGCCTCTCCCCCAGCCGGGCCGCGCTGGGGGAGGAGGTAGAGGCCCGGCTGGAGGGGATGAGTGCGGAGGGGGCGCGGGTGTTTGTGGGCGAGACCGAGGCCGCGGTCACCCTTCGTGAGGCTACTACCCTGCGCTTCCAGGTGCCTGCCAACCTTCCCGGCGGCCCTCAGGAGGTGCGGGTGGTGCGGGGGGCGCAGGAGGCCCGCGCCACCCTGGGGGTGCTGGGCCAGGTGGCCCCTGATCGGGTGCTGCTGCGGCTGCCTTTAGGCCAGACCCCCCGCCTGCCCACGGGCTTTACGCTGCTTCAAAGGGACGATCTTCAGGACTGCGGCTTTGCCCTGGCTGAACTGGGCTACAGCGGCGATACTTTGGGCAAGGCCCTGGAGGAGCTGGAAGCCCAGGATCCCAGTTACAAAGCCGATCCCGAAAGCCTGTGGAGCCTGAGCAGTTGGGGTGGCGAGGCCGTAGGAGCCCCGCTGGCCCATAGCCGGGGGGTGCAGGGCCGTGGGGTGCGGGTAGCGGTGCTGGACACCGGGGTGGACGGGGCCATCCCCCAGCTCCCCGGTTACGACTTTGTAGAGGGCGATACCACGCCACAGGATGCCTTCCCCGGTGGTCATGGCACGGGTGCAGCCGGGCTGGTGCGGGAGATCGCCCCTGGAGCGGAGATTATACCGGTGCGGGTCTGCGATCAGAATGGGATCTGCCGGGCCAGCCGGGTGGTGCGGGGGGTGTGCTGGGTGGTGCAGAACCGCCAGGGCCCCACCGTGCTGAACCTGAGCCTGGGGGGCGACACCCCGGTGGAAGCCCTCAAGCTCGCCCTGCAGGCCGCTTTGGGCCAGGGGATTCCGGTGGCGGCCGCCGCGGGCAACCAGGGCAACCAGGGCAGCCCCGCCCACTACCCGGCGGCCTTCGACCTACCGGGGCTGGTAGCGGTGGGAGCGCTGGAGCAAAACCCCACCCAGGGGGGTTTGAAGCCCGCCCCCTACAGCACCCGTGGGGCCTACGTGGATCTGGCGGCGCCGGGCACGGCCCTCGAGTGTGTGACCCCGGGCGGGGGGCTGGGAAGCTGTACCGGCACCTCTTTCGCCACCCCCATCGTGGCCGGGGCCATGGCCCTGTGGCTCTCCACCGACCCAAACCTCTCCCCCGCCCAGCTTCAGCAGAACCTCGAGCAGCACGCCAGATCCCTGCCCTACCCACCCCAGGAGGTGGGCAAGGGGATGGTGGATCTTTCCCAAAAACCCTGAACAGAGCCCTTCTGCCCCGGGGGCTACGCAGCCCCCGGGATGCTTTTTTGCCGAAGGGAGTTCATGACCGGTTCAGACCTGGTTAAGAGGGGGGTTGCTACATTCGGGCTCGAGGCTTGAAAAGCTTCAGAAAGGAGTCCTGAATGCTTAGAAAAATAGCTATAGCCCTCGCGTTACCCGCGGCCCTCGTCCTGGGAGGCTGCTCAAACCCCGCCGGCTCAAGCTCTATTGAGGATGTCCAACGTAATGCCCAAGCAACTTTAGAGGAGGCCGGAACCCTCGTCGGGCAGGCGCTTACCGCGTTCTCGGATGTGGTACCTGTCAGCCTCCACCCCCAAGCCTCGAACTACTCCACCGTCGCCACCGTGGTTTCCGATAGCGAGGAAACTCAGGTCTTAGCACACCTGGGGCCCAACGACTCGGACGCCAACGGCTACGGTCTGGGAGGTATCGTAACCATCACCATCAAGTGTTCAAGCACCGGTAAGTGCAGCAGCCCGGGCTCGGCAATCGGCAAACCCTCGAGCACGAACGGCCAACGGGTAATGAACTGGTACGGTGCCCAAGGCCAAGGGGGTCGGGCCGTGCAAACCCTACCCCTCGGCCTGACCGCGGGAGTGCCCACGGCTGGGCCCCAAATCCACCCTTGTTTCACCGGGCCTCTGGTGAGCTGGAGAAAGTGGGGCAACACCTATGTCTTCGATGGGTGCCAGTACTTCAACCCCGCGCGGGTCATTGCCCATGTTGAAGGCGAGCTGCCCAGCGACCTGCCCCTCCAACCGATGAACCTGAACCTACCTGCGTTGGATAACTTCAAGGATCGTCTGAAGGCCCTTATTGAAGTCGGCCCCAAGAAGGGCCTTATCAATAACGGCGAAATGGCCCTCCTGTTCCGCCGGGATATTCAAGTAGCTCTGGTTCCCTACACGAATGTCCCGAGCAGTTCCTCCCTCGAGGACTACCTGGGCCAACCCTTAGGAATCCTCTACTGGCGGGAAGAAGGGAATACCTCCTTGCTTGCTGAAGCAAAGCTAGTGCGGGAAGAGCCCGAGTACTACTTGGTGCTCCAGAATCTTACAACCGGAGAGACAATAGCCCGCCACCGGGTGGGCGAACCCAGTAGCATCGAGTGCCCCCCGTGCGGAACCCTTCCCGTCTCCTTCATCATCGAAGACCGAGTGGACGGCGATGCCATGCTGGGGCTCACCTTTCGCGGGTTAGCTCTTAGGGGCATTGAGAAAAAGGATATCCGGAGGTAGTATGTTCATCCACACCTGGATCAAAGTTCACGGAGCCTTGCTCTTGCTCGCTGCTCTGGTGGCCTGCACCGGCCCCTCCCAGGTCTGCACTGGCCCTACCTGCCCCGTGGCCCATTGGCCCCTGGATGAGCTCCCAGGGGCTACAAGCGTGGCCGACGCCGTGCAGAACCCCATCTACAACACAGGCCTCCCCAAACCCGGGGCTGTGCAAAACCCCTTCAACCCAGGCGGCCCCTGGAGGGTGCCTGGGCATTCCGGTGGCGCGCTGTACTTCCCAGGGAACGGGGATAGCTATGTGGAGGTGCCCAGCACCCCTGACCTCACCCCGGCCCGATTCGTTATGGAAGCCTGGGTAGCCCCGGTGCAGTGCGGGGTGGGGGCCTACTACCCGGTGGTGGACAAGTGGGATCCAAACACGGGGACGGGCTACGCCCTTTACCTAGAGGGCGTGGGCCTAGGCCAGGTGCGCCCGGTGGTGCGTTTGAATGGCATGACCTTCACCGGAACAACACCCTTCCCCGCCAACTATGACCCCAACAATAACACCGGCACCTGGACGGAGCTAAAGGTCAGGGTGGACGGCAGCCTGGGGGCCTTCTTCGTAAACGGAACGCCCGCGGGCACCTTTACCGCCCCCACCGGCCTGACCAACGCCATCGCCCTCTGGATGGGGGCTATGCACCAGGCTCCAAGCGGGCTGTTCCATTGCGAGATCGCTCTGGACGAGGTGCGCCTGAGCGAGATCCCCGCCGGATTCAGCGGACAGTAACGCAGCACCAACAGCCTGCAAATCTCAGCAAAAGGCCCACCCTCAGCCAGTGGGCCTTTCTTGTTGTTTCTCAATATCGGTTTGTAAACAACCTCGTAGCACGTCGCTGAGCTTATTGAAGCAAGATCATATTCGAACTGGCCGACCTCGCTCCTCAAGTAAAGGGCCAGGGCTAAGGGGTTGTTGCAGGCACCATCCTAACCCTAATACAACCGTGCCAGTCTATATTTATAGCCGCACCGAATCCCCCACCGGCTCACCTTGCTCTGCAAAGCTGTGGCGGTTGTGCATAATCCGCACCGCATAGTCGTAGGTGAAGTAGCTATAAGCCCAGTTGGAAAGCACCATCATGCGGTTACGGAAACCGATCAGGTAGTAAAGGTGCACCGCCAGCCAGGCCCCCCAGGCCGGGAAGCCGCGCATCTTCAGGTTGCCGATCTCGGCGATGGCGTGGCTGCGCCCCAGGGTAGCCATGCTGCCTTTTTCCTTGTATTTGAAAGGTCGTTTCTCCTGACCATGCAACTCACGCAGGATATTGCGAGCAGCCAGCGCCCCTTGCTGCATGGCCGCAGGAGCCACCTGGGGATGGGGGCGGCCATCGCGGTATTCCAGATAATTCAAGTCTCCCACCACATAAATCGAGGGGTAATCGGGCACATAAAGCTCCGGGGTGGTGGCTATGCGGTTTCCTCGAGCCGGGGTTAGCCCAGGCAGCACCTGCCCCGTCACCCCAGCGCTCCAGACCACGGTAAAGCAGGGCAGGTTAAGGCCGCTTCGCAGCCGGACGGCATTGGGGGTCACTTCCACCACCTGCTCGCCCAGCATCAGCTCCACCCCCAGCTTTTCCAGGAAGCGCTGCGCGTACTGGGCCGACGAAGGCGCAAAAGCCTCCAGCAGGCGGGGGCCGGCCTCGATCAGCACAACCCGAAACTCCGACAGGTCGAGGTCGGGGTAGTCCCTCGAGGCCACGTGGCGGCGCAGTTCCCCCAGCGCCCCCGCCAGCTCCACCCCGGTGGGCCCACCCCCCACCACCACAAAGGTCAGTAGCGCCTTGCGCCGTGCGGGGTCGGGGGTGCGCACCGCCTCCTCGCAGGCCGAGAGAATCCGATCACGGATCTTCATGGCGTCGTCGAGGTTTTTAAGGCCGTAGCCATACCGGGCCACGCCCGGCAGGCCAAAGTCGTTGGTGCGGGCGCCGGTGCCCACAATCAGATAGTCGTAGGTGATGGGCCGGCCTTCCACCCACAAGACCCTGGCCCGGGGATCTACACCCTCGGCCGAGCCCAGTAAAAAGCGGGCGTTCTTGTGTTTGCGGAGGAAGGCTCGTATGGGAAAAGCTATCTGGGGGGCCTCGAGGCCAGCGGTGGCTACCTGGTACAAGAGCGGCTGGAACAGATGATAGTTATTACGGTCTACCAGCGTGACCCGCACCCCTGGTTCGCGGGAAAGCTCGCGCACCGCGTGTAAGCCAGCAAAGCCAGCCCCCAGCACCACCACGTGTTTATTCGCCATCCAATGCCTCCCTGGGAACTCCGCCTCAACCCGCTGAGGACTTTTGTCCCCTTGTTTGATTGTACTTCTTTTCACAAGAAGTTCAGGGGCTTACCTCACCTTCTAGCGTCAGGGGCTATTCTGGCAGAAATAATACGCATTTCGGTAGCATCGCTCGCTTTGACAAGCCTAAACGATACTACCGAAATGCTTTTCTACTCCCTTCGGTCGGCTTGAACCCTTACCTCTGCGGCAGTATCGCTTTCCAGAGCGAACCATACCAGAATGGGCATAAAGCACCACCATTGGGCAGATAACCCGCCCTACCAAGGCAATTACAGTCAAAGCTTAGCGCGCCGCTTCGGCTTTGCGCTGGGCCTCTTCCAGGGCCTGGCGAGCCGGTACGTTGCCCTTGAGGGCTTTTTCCAGGGCTTCTTCCAGGAAGTTGCGCCAGATGGCAAACTGTGGCACTCGAGGGCGCGGTTGGGCCACCGCAACCTGCTCGAAAGCCACCTTGCGGTAAGGGTTTTCGCGGTAGAAAGCTTCCAGCAGCGGCGTGGCCGATTTGCGCAGCGGCACGTAGTAGCTGGCCTCCACCCAGGTCTTGATGTTTTGCGGCTCCATCAGGAAGCGCCAGAACTCAAAGGCCCCACGCTGCTGTTCGGCGCTGGCCCCACGCAGCACCACCAGTTGCGCCCCACCCAGCGGCACTTTTCCGTTGGATTCGCGTGGAATGGGGGCCACCCCCAGCTTGAAGGCAAAAGAGGCGTTCTCGGCAGCCGGCCAGTTGGCAATCGAGGCCATCACCATCATGCCCTTGGTGCGGATGAAGTCGGTCTGGGCAAAAAAGCTCTCCGAGAGGTTGCGCACGCTGGTACTGCCCTCGCGCCCCAGGCGCTGCAGGAACTCGAGCGCCTCCACCACCTCACGGGAGGTAAAATTGGGCCGCCCGTCGGCCGTGACCAGGTTGCCGCCCCGGCTGGTCACCTGAGCCTCGAAGGTCCAGGACTCCGAAAGGGCGATAAAACCCTTGGAGGTGCGGCTGGTCAGGCCCTTGGCCGCCTGTTCAAACTCCCGCCAGTTGGTGGGCACCTTGAGCCCTTTGGCCCGCAGTTGGTTTTCGTTGAAGAAAAGCACCGGGGTGGAGGTATTGAAAGGCAGCCCGTAGCGCCGGTTGTTAATCAGGCCGTAATCCCAGGCCGCCTCGAATAAATCGTCGGTAAAGGCCTTGGGCAGGGTATTGGTCAGCTCATCCAGCGGCAGCACCACCCCCTCGGCCACCAGGCGCGGGAAGAGCAGAATCTCAGCCTGGAACAGCACCGGCGCACCACCGGCCCGCAGCGCCGCCAGCAGGCGGGTCTCCCCTTCGCGGTAATCGCCAATCAGGCGGGGGGTGACCCGGTAGTTGCGCTGCGAAGCATTAAACGCGCTGGCAAACTGGGCGATCACCCGCTCGGCGGGGCCGTCCATGCTGTGCCAAAACGAGATCTCCGTCTGAGCCGAGGCCATTCCAACCAGCAAGATCAACGAAGCCAGCCATTGCTTCACGTCTTCCTCCTAAGGTTTCACCCTATTCTATGCTCGTAGCCAGATTGTCAAGGCAGCTCGAGGGCGCAATAAAGCGGATGGCTTGGCTGACAGCAACCGGCCGCAATGCCCAGGCAGGTTCCCAGCTTCCGCCGCAAATTGGCCTGCCTACAAGCGAAGGGTGCGGTGCGGGTCGCCCGTAACGGCAAAGGCCGACCAGAAATAGGGGTTGGGGAAAGCCCTGCGTGTGGCGAGCTGGGCCTCGCGCAGCGCTGTGGCAATGGGTTTACCGGCCCGTAGATGGGTGTAGAGGGTGACCATGAACTGGGCTGTGGCATCGTCGCGCACCGGCCACAGGCTGGTAATTAAGCTGGTAGCACCGGCGCATAAAAAGCCCCGTGCCAGGCCCACCAGCTCGTCACCACCGACCTGTTTCGCCAGCCCCGTCTCGCAAGCCGAAAGCACCACCAGTTCGGCCTTCAGGCGCATATCGTGCAGGTCGCGGGCCGCCAGCCAGCCATCGGCCAGGCGCAGGCCCGAGAACATGGGGTTATCGGGGCGGAAAGCCCCGTGGGTCGCGATGTGGAGAACCCCGGCCTGGGGTGCAGCCATAAAGAAATTCTCCAGGGTGGCCCTTTCTCCCATAAAGGTGTGGGCGTTCTGGAAGATTCGGCCGATCTGTTCGACCTCTTCAAGGGTCTGGGGAATGTGCTCGAGGGAAACGCCAAAAGCCACCAGCGGAGCGGCCTCGAGGCGCTTGCGCTTACGGCACAAAGCGTACACAGCCGCACTGGGCGTAAAGGAGACTTCCGCACGATCCAGCAGGTAGCGCTCACCATCAAACAAAGCCGCGAACGGCACGGCGTGCAGCACCCCATGGGGAACAACAACGAGGGGTTGGCCGGAGAAGCGTAGCGGCAAGGGTTCGATGAGCAGACGATACAGGGCCTGGAGCTGCTCATCCACCAGGCGCTTGAGGGTCTCCTCACCGTAAATTTTGAGCATGATGCCACCCTGAGCCACACGGCTCAGGAAGAACTCGAGCTGCTCGATATGCCGCTGAACCTGCTCCAAAGAGCCCAGGTTGCGCACCACTTCCACGCGGGTTCCTTCTATCAAAAAAGCCACAAGCCCACGGCGCGTGTGGTAGTACTCCAGCAGAACCGCGCCGGGTTGGAGGGCCTGTTGCACATCGGAGAGGCGCCGGTTCTGGGCCTGTTCGATGATGGCTGTATCGGGCTGCAGGCGCTCAATCTCGCGGACGAGCCGCGTGACCCGCTGCTCGAGGGCTGCCAATTGCTCCCGGTGGTGGCCGCGGGTTCCCTGTCCCTGCATCTCCAGGGCCACCAGGTGTTGGTTCAGCTCGCGGCGCACCCCGGCCAGCTCCTGCCGTAAGCGCCCCACTTCAGGGTCGGTGCGGCCTTGAGGCGGCCCGCCCCGCTGGGCCAGCCGGTCTACCAGGGCCCGCGACCTGGCCCGCTCGGCGTACTCAAAGGCCTCGTGCAGCCGTTGCTTATCCAGCAGCAAGTCGACCAAGTCGCGGTAAACCTCGAGCTTATCCCCCAGGTAGGCCAGCTTAAACTCGTCAACCCCGAGGTGAACCCACACCTTCTCGAGGCGCTCGATGGCCCGCTTAAAGTGTAGTTCAGCAGCATGTGTACGGTTTTCCAGCAGGGCCGTCTGGCCCCGCAGGCGCTCAATGCGAACGATGAGGTCGGGCCTCCCCAGCCCCAGCGCCAACGAAGCCGCTTCTTCCAGAAGCCGCCTGGCTTTGGAATGGTGGCCCTGGTACAACAAAGCCTCGGCCATCACGCTGAGGCCCAGGGCTCTGGCCGAGGGCAGCCCGCTTAGTACCTCGAGGGCCTGCTCCACCCGCACAACCGCCTGCCCGTTACGCCCCGACTGCACATACAAAGAGGCCAGCAAAACCTCCACCCGTGCGGCCTGGACAGCGTTGTGCTGCGCCAACCAGCCCGACCGCGCACGCTCGAGGGTCTGATGGGCCTCCTCGAGCCGGCCCTGCTTAGCCAGGGCGCTGCCCAGGGTGGTCAGGGCTTCAGCCAGCTCCATCTGCATACCCCGCTCGGCAAAAACCTCCACCAGCTCCTGGGAAAGCTGGATGGCCTCGGGCAAAAGGTTGAGGTCGAGGTAAAGGCGGGCTTCCTCGAGCCGGGCCAGGGCCGGATTGGGGCTGTCCTCG
This sequence comes from Meiothermus ruber DSM 1279, assembly GCF_000024425.1. Lineage (NCBI taxonomy): Bacteria > Thermotogati > Deinococcota > Deinococci > Thermales > Thermaceae > Meiothermus > Meiothermus ruber. The sequence continues at coordinate 774,936 of NC_013946.1, read as the reverse complement.
AGCCTGTCATATATCCCTCGAACCCGGCTCAACAGCTCGAGGGCCCGGCCCAGGCGGCCCTGCTTGCGGTGGAGCAGGGCAAGGTTAACGCCGCAGCCGATAAAGTCTTCGAGCTGGTTGTGGGCCCTGAAAATTTGCAGGGCCCGCTGGCAGTGGCGCATGGCTTCGTGGTAGCGATCCTGGGCTTCGTAAACCAGGGCCAGGTTCCCATGGGCCCTGCCCTGGCCCACCCTATCCCCCAGGCGCTCGAGCTGCTCCAATGCAGACCCAAGCACCACCTCGGCCTCGTGCACGCGCCCCCATCGCTGGTGGATGGCGCCGATGTGGATATTAACCAGCGCCGCCTCGCGCCACAAACCCAACCCCACACACAGCGCGCGGGTCTGCTCGGCCAAGGCCCAGGCCCGCGCCATCTCGCCGGTTGTAGCCAGGGCTTGTATTTGCTGCATACCCACACGCACCGCCCCCTCCGTGCAGCCCAAACCCTCCAGACCCCGACGGGCTTCCTCATAGAAGGGCAGGGCCTCGGCGCAGCGGCCGCGCGCCGTCAGCCCCAGCGCATAGGCCGCCGCTTCCAGCGCCCGCTCCCCGGCGGCGTCCGCACCCACTTCCGCTTTTAGGCGCTCAATCAGGCCGTTTGCTTCGGCCTCATGGGCCGCTCGCCTGCGGACTGGGGCGGACTCGTCCATCAGGCAGCGGAGCAGCTCGTTACGGTTCATGAATCTACGGAAGAATGGGTTTGGATTGCACAAACAGCACCGGCCACGCCGGATCGTATATTCGTTGCAATTCAGAGCCTGCGATCAGGCCGCCGACTCGCTATTTAGCCACACCCGCAAAGAGTATAAAGCCTCTACCACTGCAGGATCAAAGCGCTGGTGGGCCAGGGCCGCGATTTCCTCTAAAGCTTCTTCTACGCTGCAAGCAGCCCGGCCTTCCACCGCCTGGATAGCGGAGGTGTAGTGCTGGGCCACCTGTAACACATGCACCACCCGGGGAGCGGGTTCGCGCAACCAATTCTGGGATTGCCGGGCTTCTTCCCAGAGGGTTGGCAGGCGCATCAGCACCCGCGCGGCTTCGTACAAAAGGTTGTCGGGGATTGGCACATCCTGCGAGGGCTTAATACGACCCAGGGCCAGCTCGAGCAGGTAGCAACTGGCCTGCAACACTTGCTGTTCCTCTGGGGCCATCTGTAAAATCTGGGCCAGCCGGGCCGCCAGCCGAAACAAGGGGGTCTCGAGCTGCAACCTCCACTGGGTCGGGTCGTCCGAGGGCGCGAACAGCGGGGTACGGCCTTTGCGCCGCGCTTTGTCCCGGTACATCTGGTCGTCGGCCAGCCGCCACAGGCTCTGGGCATCGGCGGCCTCGCTCGGGTAGGTGGCATAGCCAAGGCTCACCCTCAGGTGGGTGCTATCGGAGACCCGAATATCTTCCAGTAAAGCCCGGTAGCGCTCGGCCACGCGCTGTGGATTCAGGGTGCTCGAGCCCTCGATAATCAGCGCGAACTCATCCCCGCCCAGGCGGTAGGCCCGGTCACCGGCCCGGGCCCGGGCCCGCAGCACCCCCCCAGCCGCACCAGCAGGTGGTCGGCATGCACATGACCGTAGTTATCGTTGATGGCTTTGAACTCGTCCAGGTCGAGCAGCATCAGCACCACCGTCCGGCCGTTAATTCGGGCGGTTAGTTGTTCTAGATCCCGCTCAAAGGCCCGGCGGTTGCCCAACCCGGTCAGGGGGTCGGTGTAAGCCGCCCAGGCCAGCTCACGCCGCAAGGCCCGCTCAACCCGCACCACCCCAATGGCCGCGGCCATATCGCCCAGGAGTTCCTGGATCTGGGTGTTGGGCAGCCAGTGCCGCTGGGTGCTGAACAGCAGCAGCGCGCTGGCTTCGTTGCTATGGCGCTGTATCGGGAAGATAAACAGGCTGCGCAACCCAGCCTCGACCAGCTCGGGGCGCCGGCCTGGGTATAGGTCGTAGCGCGGGATACCCACCTGCTGGCCGCTGCGCACGCGCTGGCCCAGTTGACGGGTGATGGCCGCCTCTACCGCCAACCCAGCACCCCAGCCAGCCTGGGCAATGGTGCGGATGGCGTGCCCTTCAAAGGCGATCAGCCGGGCCCCCTCGGCTCCAGAAAGCCGGGAGGCTTCCTCGAGGGCGTCCCGCAGAACCACCTCCAGCGGCTGCTCGCTGGAGGCCTGCAGCAGGGTGTTGATGGCCGATAACCACAGCGACTGGCGCTCAGCCCGTTCACGCAAGTACACCTCGTACAGGATGGGCGCAATGCTCGAGACAAACCGCCCCACCCAGCCCACCGCGGCCGGGTCTAGCTGCTGGGCCGTTGCATGGAGATGCAGCACCGCCCACACCTGCCGGTCTACAGCCAGGGGCAGGATCAGGTTGGCCGGGGCTTCCTGAGCCTCGGCAGGCTGTACCCCAAGCAGCCGGGTCAGGGGATGGGGCCGGTGGTCAACCTGGGCCACCCCGCCCAGCCAGCCCTCGAGCGGGCCCAGGTAGGCCGACCTGAGCGCCGACTCCAGCACCTCCTCCCGCCCCTCGAGCACAGCTTCAGGAACCCCTCGAGCCGCCCCCAGATTAAAGTGGTTGGGGCCGGTGCGCACCCAAAACAGGCCCTGCACCACCCCCGGCAGCTCATCCTGCAGCTCGTTCAGGGTCAGCTCGAGGGCAGAGGATAGATCCCCCTTCAACAAACGCTCGATCAGGGAGGCCGGCACCACCGGGGGTGTTCGCTGGGCTTTCGCCTGCGAGGGGGCTCGAGACAGGCGCAAGCGGCGGGGAGGGCGTCCTTCAGACATGGTGACACCCTTTCAAATGCCGGGACGAGCACGCGGCCTGACAGGGGCAGCACGATGTACCAATTTCGCTAAAACACACCCCAATCCAGCCAAAAACATCGGTCAAAAGCATACCAAACCTCCTGGTAAATGGAACAAATAGAGGGAATTGAGGCAATATCAGCTCACATCTGCTAAACGCACCACAAAGGCGCCTGCATCCCACGCCCGCTCGAGCTGATACACCACCTCCCGACCGGCATCCGAGCTGTAACACCCAGTAAGATGGCTGTTACGAGCCTTCCCCCCCACCCCCCCAACCCTATGGCCGTAAAGCGCCAAGGGCAGACCACCCCCGTCCGCAATCAGAGCGGCTTCGCGGTGGGCAGGGGTTTTACTCTGTGCTTCCATAACACCTCTGGTGGTTTTCAGAATCAGAATAAAAAAACCCTCCCTGGGTAGGGTGGTGTGCATAACCGTTACGTACCAGCCCTCGAGGCCCAGGGCACCTGGTTTGGGATGGGTGGGCCTCGAGCACCGGCGCGGCGGGCCAATCGTCAGCTAAGCAACAGGGTCTTCTGGGCCGGCGGTGTTAGGATTGTTCTCGATGAACGCGGCGCCTTCCTTCGTCGGGGCCTGGCAATACGCCCCTGTGCGCGACCCTAAGCTACTTCCGATTGTGGAAAAAGTGGAGGCCGGCGAGCGCCTCACCTTCGAAGAGGGTCTGACGCTCTACCACACCCCGGACTACAACACCCTGATGCGCCTGGCCAACCGGGTGCGCGAGCGTAAGCACGGCTCCAAAACCTACTTTGTGCACTCGCTGCGGCTCGAGTTCACCAACATCTGCTATGTGGGCTGTACCTTCTGCGCCTTTGCAGCCAGAAAGGGCGAGGCCCGGGCCTGGGACTACAGCGTAGAGGAAGTCGTAGACAAGGTACGGGAGAAGTGGGAGCCCGGTCTGACCGAGCTGCACATGTCCAGCGGCCACCATCCCAACCGCCCCTGGAGCTACTACCCCCAGATGGTGCGGGCCCTGAACGAAAACTTCCCCGGCATTCAGGTCAAGGCCTTCACCGCGGCCGAGATCGAGCACCTCTCGAAAATCAGCAAGAAGCCCACCCTCGAGGTGCTGCGCGAACTCAAGGAGGCCGGCCTGGTAGCGCTACCGGGGGGCGGGGCGGAGATCTTCGCCGAGCGGGTGCGCAAGCAGATCGCCAAAAACAAGGTCAAGGCCGAAAAGTGGCTACAAATCCACCGGGAAGCCCACAGCCTGGGCCTGCGCACCAACGCCACCATGCTCTACGGGCACATCGAGACCCTGGAAGAGCGCCTCGACCATATGGACAGGTTGCGCCAACTGCAGGACGAGACCGGCGGTTTTTATAGCTTCATCCCCCTGGCCTTTCAGCCCGATGCCAACGCCCTGGCCTTCAACCTGGGCAAGACCGAGTTCACCACCGGCCTCGACGACCTGCGCAACCTGGCGGTGGCCCGGCTTTACCTGGACAACTTCGATCACATCAAGGGCTACTGGGTGATGATCTCCTCCGACCTGGTGCAGGTCTCGCTGGACTGGGGGGTCTCGGACATCGACGGCACCATCATCGAAGAACACATCGCCCATGCTGCCGGGGCCACCTCGCCCCTGGGCCTCTCCCGCCAGAAGATGGTGCAGCTCATCCAGGCCGCCGGGCGGATACCGGTAGAACGGGATGCGCTGTACAACGAGCTGCGCGTCTTCGAGGCGCCCATTGGCAGCGGAAGCCGCGCCACCAACTAGGCCTTCACCCCCAACGACGCTATGTACATCCTGGGTGTTCCCCGTTACGCCAACACCGCGCCGCTCTATCACTTTCTAGACGAAGGGGATGGGGTGGCTTTTCGCTACGGCGTACCCACCGAGCTCAACCGCTGGCTTCTGGAGGGTACGGTAGACCTGAGCCTGGTCTCGTCGTACTTTTACCTCGAGCACGCAGACCAACTGCGCCCCCTACCCGACTTTAGTGTGGCCGACCTGGGCCCGGTCTACTCGGTCAATCTGTTCCACCACGCCCCCTGGCACAAGCTAAAAAACATCGCCCTGACCACCGAAAGCGCCACCTCGGTGCGGCTTTTGCAGTACCTGCTCGAGGCCGACGGAATTCAGGCCCAGTACACCCCGGCGCAGGGGGGGCTGGAGCTCCTCGAGCGCTTCGACGCCGTGCTTCTGATTGGCGATCGGGCCATCACCACCTACTACGGCCTGCTTTCCATCATCCCCGAGTCGGTGCACCAGGTTCCCAACCAGATCGAAGGCATCCGCATCACCGATCTGTCAATGAAATGGTTCGAGCGAACCCGGCTGCCCTTTGTGTTCGGGGTCTGGGCCACCCGCCACAACGCCCCGCCTCCCCCTGAAATTGTCCGCCGGCTGCGGGCCGCTCGTTCGCTGGGCCTGGGCAACCTGGCCGCTGTGGCCGGCACCGAGGCCCAGCGCCTGGGCGTGCCCGAGCGGCTGATGCAGCACTACCTGTGGAACTTCCGCTACCACCTCGAGGCCCCCGACCGGTTGGGGCTCGCAACTTTCGCCAAGGCCGTGGGCCTGCCCTACCCCGACGACTACTGGGATGTGTAGAGTCCGCCACCCCGGACGCTGGACTTTGTAACCTGGGTGGCAGAATCCCGACTAAACCACTATACATTCTGGGCCATAGCGCCTATACTCTTATTGCGAGTGATTCGCAGTAAGAGCCCACTCGAGCAAGCCAACACAAGGGGAATAACATGGTGAACCAACTGGAAATCCGCAACCTGCATGCCAGAATCGTAGACGGCGAGACCATTCTGAACGGGGTTAACCTGGTGCTACCCAAGGGCCAGGTGCACGCCATCATGGGGCCCAACGGGGCCGGCAAAAGCACCCTGGGCAAGATCATCGCCGGCGACCCCAGCTACGAGATCACCAAAGGCGACATCCTGATGGACGGGGAGAGCATCCTGGAGATGGAAGCCGACGAGCGCGCCCGCAAGGGGCTGTTCCTGGCCTTCCAGTATCCGGTGGAGGTTCCGGGGGTTTCCAACGCCAACTTTTTGCGCCTGGCCCTGCAGGCCAAAAAGGGCGGCGAAGTTAACTTGACGGAGTTCTACAGCAAGCTGCAAAAAGCCCTGGAAACCCTCGAGTGGGACGAGAGCATCCTGACCCGCTACCTCAACGACGGCTTCTCCGGGGGCGAGAAGAAGCGCAACGAGATCATGCACATGATGGTGCTGGAACCCACCTACGCCATCATGGACGAGACCGACTCCGGCCTGGACATCGACGCTTTGAAGGTGGTGGCCAAGGGGGTCAACGCCATGCGCGGCCCCAACTTTGGCGCGCTCCTGATCACCCACTACCAGCGCCTGCTCAACTACATCGTGCCGGATATGGTGCACGTGATGATCGATGGCCGCATCGTAACCTCGGGCGGCCCCGAACTGGCCATGAAGCTCGAGGAGCAAGGCTACGAATGGGTCAAAGAGCTGGCCGTGTCCAACTAAGCACGCCGCTGGCCCGACAGAACCAAGAAGGAGCCAAGATGTCCGATAACATCCTGATCGAAGACATTGGGAATGAATACAAGTACGGCTTTGTAGACGAGGTAAAGCCGGTCTGGAAAGCCGAAAAAGGCCTCAACCGGCGGGTGGTGGAGGCCATCAGCTACCACAAGGACGAGCCGGCCTGGATGCTCGAGTTCCGCCTCAGGGCCCTGGAAATCTACCAGTCCAAGCCCGTTCCCACCTGGGGCGCCGACCTCTCGGGCCTCAACATGGACGAGATCTACTTCTACGCCAAGCCCACCGAGAAGCGCGACGCGCGGAGCTGGGACGAGGTGCCTGAGGAGATCCGCCGCACCTACGAAAGGCTGGGCATCCCCGAGGCCGAGCGCAAGGTGCTGGCCGGGGTGGGCGCGCAGTACGACTCAGAGATGGTCTACCACCAGGTCAAAGAGGAGCTCCAGCGCCTGGGCGTGATCTTCGTCTCCATCGAGGAGGGGCTCAAGCACCACGAAGACCTCTTCCGGGAGTACTTCGCCACGGTCATTCCACCCGAAGACAACAAGTACGCCGCCCTCAACTCGGCGGTCTGGTCGGGTGGGAGCTTTGTGTATGTGCCCAAGGGGGTCAAGGTGGAGCTGCCCTTGCAGGCCTACTTCCGGGTCAACACCGCCGAGCTGGGCCAGTTCGAGCGCACCATCATCGTGGTGGACGAAGGGGCCGAAGTGCACTACATCGAGGGCTGCACCGCCCCCACCTACACCACCGACTCCTTCCACTCTGGTGTGATTGAGATTGTGGTGAACCAGGGGGCCAAGAGCCGCTACACCACCATCCAGAACTGGTCGCACAACATGTACAACCTAGTCACCCAGCGGGCTTTGGTGAAGAAGGACGCCTACCACATGTGGCTGGATGGCAACCTGGGCTCCAAGGTGACCATGAAATACCCCAGCAGCTACCTGGTGGAGGAAGGGGCCCGCTCGGACATCCTCTCCATCGCCTTTGCCAACACCGGCCAGCACCAAGACGCCGGCGGCAAGCTGATTTTCGCGGCCTCCCACACCGGCGGCTCCATCGTCTCCAAGAGCATCTCCAAAGGCTCGGGGCGCAGCAGCTACCGGGGTCTGATCAAGGTGTACGAGGGGGCCAAGCACGTTAAGGTGAACGTGGAGTGCGACGCGCTCTTGATTAACGAGGAGTCGCGCACCGACACCTACCCCTACATGGAGATCGAGGACGACACCGCCACCGTGGGCCACGAGGCCACCGTGAGCCGCCTCAACGACGAGCAGATCTTCTACCTGCAAAGCCGGGGCCTGCCCGAGGACGAGGCCGCCGCCCTGATTGTGCGTGGGTTCATCGAGCCGGTGGCGAAGGAGCTGCCCCTCGAGTACGCCGTCGAGCTGAACCGGCTGATCGAGCTCGAGATGGAAGGCAGCGTAGGATAAAAGAAGACTATGGCCGCCCAGACACCCGATAACCACCTCTATCTAACCGATGCCGAGGGCCGCAGAACCCACATCGTGCTGACCCTCGAGGAGTACGAGGCACTGCTCGAGGAGGCCTGGCACCGTCAGGTTATCGCCGAGCGCCGGGGGGACGAGACCTACAGCCTCGAGGATCTGCAAAGGGAACTCGAGCGTTGAACCGTGGCCTATACCCTCGCAATTTCCAAGCGCGTAGGCAAAGATATGGCCGGTTTGCCCAAAGAGGCCAGGGAACGCATCATCGAAAAGTTGAAGGAGCTGGCCAATGAGCCCTTCGCACCCGGCACCATCAAACTCAAGGGCGAGGCCTCGTATCGGGTTCGGGTGGGCGATTACAGAATCGTCTTCGACGTGGATACCAAGACCCAGACCATCACCGTGCTGGCTGTGGGTGATCGCAAAGACATTTACAAGCGATAGCGCATAAATAGGGTGTTCTGGTTGCGCCTAATCCGCAATGTAACAGGAGGAAGACCAGTGGAACTCACCTCGAGCCTTTCCCGCGACCTCGTTTTAGAGGTCTCCAAAAAACTCAACGAGCCCCAGTGGCTCCAGACCAAGCGGCTGGAGGCCTGGGAGACCTTCGTCAAGCTGCCCTACCCCACCACCCGCACCGAGGAATGGAAGTACACCGACATCACCGAGGTGCCCTTCGAGGAGCTGCCGCTCGAGCTACCCAAAGGTGGCGCGAGCGAGATTCCCCAGGCCGTCCAAGACCGCCTGGCCCAGGCCCAGCTCTCGGGCTATGCGGTGTTCGTGGGGGCCGACCTGGTACACGTGGAGCTACCGGAGGAGTACCGGCAGCAGGGCGTTATCTTCACCAGCCTGCACCAGGCCATCGCCCAGCACCCCGAGCTGGTGGAGGCCAACCTCTTCAAGGCCGTCAACTGGCACGACCTGGTGGGCACCCAGAAGAACCGCCCCGAGAACTCCAAAATTCCCGCCCTCAACGCGGCCCTCTTCACCCACGGGGTGTTCCTGTACATCCCCAAGAACGTGGAGTTCAGCAAGCCCATCGGCGTGTTTAAGTACCTGGAAGGCGGCAGGCTTTCCGGCTCCCGCACCCTGATTGTGGGCGATGTAAACAGCCAGGCCGTCTACATCGAGGAGTACATCTCGCCGGCCAGGGTGGCCCCTTCGGTGAACACCTCCTCCACCGAGATTATCGTGGGCCCCGGGGCCAAGGTGCGCCACGCCCACATCCAGCTTCTGGGCCAGGGCTTCTACCACTTCCACCGCCAGCGGGCCCACCTCCAGCGCGACGCCGCCCTCAACGACCTGGTGGTGAACATGGGGGCCTCCATCAGCCGGGCCGAGGTGCAGTCGGAGATGCTGGGGCCGGGCTCGTCCTCGGAGATGCTGGGCCTGTACTTCACCACCGGCCAGGAGCACGTGGATCACTACACCCTACAGCACCACGTGGCCGACCACGCCTACTCCGATGTGCTCTACAAGGGTGCGGCCAAAGACCAGAGCCGCACGGTATACGCAGGACTGATCAAGGTGGAGCAGGGAGCCCAGAAAACCGACGCCTACCAGACCAACCGCAACCTGCTCCTGTCGGAGGACGCCCGCAGCGACAGCGTGCCGCAGCTCGAGATCGGGGCCAACGACGTGAAGTGCTCCCACGGCTCCTCCACCGCGCCGGTGGCCCCCGAGGAGCTGTTCTACCTGATGAGCCGGGGCCTGCCGCGCCACATGGCCCAGCAGATTCTGGTCAAGGGCCACATGACCGATGTGCTCACCCGCATCCCCATCGAGCCCTTGCGGCAGTACATCGAGAGCATCATCGAGGAGAAGGTGCGGGTCTGAGTGCGCTTCCCGTGGGAGCCCCAGGGTGGGGAAAACCCGTGATAGAAGCTGTCTTTAGACCTCAATAAGCTTATGTGGATTCCCGTCGCCAAGCTCGAGGAGTTCCAGAATGGCCGCCTGGTGGTGCGGGTGGAGGGCGAGAAAACCCCGGTGCTGCTCATCCACACCGGCGAGGAAATTTTCGCCATCTCGGACATCTGCACCCACGACAAAAACCCCCTCTCCGATGGCCCGGTAGAAGGCGAGACCATCCGCTGCACCCGCCACGGGGCCAAATTCAACCTGCGCACCGGCAAGGCCACCCTGCCCGCACCCCGCCCGGTCAAGGCCTACAAGGCCCGGCTGGAGAACGGGCAGGTCTGGCTCGAGGTCTGACCCGCAGGTAGGGCGACGCCCCCTCGGCCTCGAGGGGGTGTTTGCATTAGGCCACCCAAGCGATGCAACGACCAGATCCGCCCGGGGAAAAGGTGCGCATGTGCTGGAGTTAACGCTGCGTTGGGCTGGGTCTGGCAGCTTGAGATGATCCGGCCTGACTTAACGGTCAAATTTGAACTTCTCCTGGGAAAGGGGCGCTATCCTTAAGTCTGCTGAATGCTGGGGAGGTAACCCCCCAAGCACCAGACAGGAGTCCATAAAATGCTTTCAAGTCCGCCTGTAACACGCAAAGATGGAATCCTGATCATGGATTCGCGCCATGCGATTGGCGCCCCGCAGCAGCATCAGGGCCTTCTGACGGTGTGGAACAGGCTCTACAAAATGGGCAGCCTCTACCTCGATCTGTCGCTCAAGCGCAACGAAAGCGGAGCCTTCCTGGTAGGGCAGGTGATCAGTGCGGCGCAAAAACCAGCGGCGTGGCGCGTCACCCTGCACGCGCCCGGCTATAGCCGCAGCAGCCCAATTAATGAATACGGAAACTTCCGGATACAGATCCCAGGCAAGGGCGGGCTCGAGCTTGAACTCACACTGGAAAACGAGACCTTCTGGGTGCCTGGGCTGGATGTGTAGCGGCCCGGCCGCCGGGTATTTATAGAACTTCGATTCTCGGTTCCAGGCGGTGTGCTGGCGTACAACCCAACCCCCCTTTCAAGAGGCCTGGGTCGAGCGTCGGACGATGAGGGTGGGCTCAAAGCGCCGGGCTCGAGGACTGCCTTTGTAGCCCCGGATGCGATCGAGCAACAGGCGGGCCGCCTCGGCCCCCATGGCCTCAATGGGCTGGGCAAGGGTCGAGAGGCCCCGGGCTTCAGTCCAGGGGTGCCCATCAAAGCCTAGCAAGAGCACCTCCTCACCGACCTCGAGCCCCTGCCGCTCGGCCTCTTCCAGCACCCCCAAAGCCAGTAGGTCAGCCCCGGCGAAGATGTTGTAGGGCGGTTTGGACTGCCGCATGAAGTGTTGCAAGGCCAGCCGCCCGCCTTCGGCAGAGAAGCGCGATTTGAAGACGTGGGCCCTGGGCAGCCTGCGCCCAGCCTGCTCGAGCCCATCCCGGAACCCGGCCACCCGCTCCTGCCCTACGGTATTGCGCATAACCTCATCCAGCTCTTCTTCCATCTGGATGGCAAAATACGCACCGGGGAACTGGGCCAGGTGGGCCGCGGCCATGCGCCCGCCCAGGTAGTTGTCCACATAGGCCGAGTCGTAGCGGGTGCTGTGCGCGTCCACCAGCACCACAGGGCGCTCGGTGGGGAATTTCTGGTCGGGTAGGAGATGCGCCAGGCCTTGCGAAGCCACCAGCAGCCCATCGGTTTGATACGCCAGCGAGCGGCTTTCCAGGTAACGCTGCAAACGCTGGGGTGAGAAAATGGGGAAAAGCGCAATCTCGTAGCGCTCCTCGCTCAGCACCTGCTCGATGCCCTCGAGCAGCCGGTTGTAAAACTCGGTGGAGATCACCGGCAGGATGAGCGAGACAGTGTAGCTGCGTCCACCGGCCACCCGCCGGGCGTGCGGGTTGGGGCTGTAACCCAGGCTGGACATAGCCGCCAGCACCCGCTCGCGGGTCTCCGAGCGAACCGAGGGATGGTTGTTGAGTACTCGACTGACTGTTCCGATTCCAACTTTGGCTAGGTGCGCGACTTCGTGAATGGTGGGTTTGCGTTTGGCCACGTAAGTTTCCTCTTCTGCATGGAAGCCTTTTATAAGCCAAATATAGTCTATCAGACAATCTGTACCAGAACCCCGAAAGCAGGCTTGCTCAAAGCCCGCCGGGATACCATATAAGCAGCTATGGATCTGCTATGGGTGGCGCTGGCCTATCTGCTGGGTTCGCTGAGCTTTGGACGCATTGTGGGGGCCATCCAGGGTGTCAACCTGGCCGAGCGCGATACCCCCGGTGCCAGCGGCACCTGGCGGCAGTTTGGGCCGGGTTGGGGGGTGCTGGTGGCCCTGGCTGATATCGCCAAAGGGTGCCTGGCCGCTTACTTGAGCGGGCTTCTCCAGACTTCCTGGGCTCTGCCCTTAATGGGGGTGGCGGTGGTCTCCGGGCATAACTGGCCGCTTTTCTTTGGCTTTCGCGGGGGGGGCGGCATCGCCCCTACCCTGGGGTTTTTCGTTTACCTGTACCCCGGCATCACCCTGACAGCGGTGGTTATTGGCCTGGCGGTGGCAGGCCTTTACTGGCAGTTGTACTGGAAAAGCCACCGGCAGAGCTGGTACCCCATTCCGGTAGGGGCTGTGGTGGGCTACACATATGCGCTTATCGCATTCTGGCCCACCGGGATGGGGTTCTGGGCTCTTTTGTTGGTTAGTCTCACGGTGGCCTTGCGGGGCCTGCGCCTGGCTACAAGCAGGCCGTGAACGCACACGCATGCGCATCGGCTGCATGGCGCACACCCTTTGATCAAAAAAACTGCCGCCCGAAGATGGCTCGCTTGCTAAACTGGCCTTTGTGCGGATTGTACTGGCTGAGAACCTCGAGTACACCCTGGGGGCCCGCGACCTGCTGGCGGGGGTAAACCTGGAATTGCGCCACGGCGACCGGCTGGCCCTGGTGGGGGCCAACGGCTCGGGCAAGACCACCCTGATGCGCCTGCTGGTGGGGGCGCTGGAGCCCACCGCGGGCCGGATTCACCGAAGCGAAGGGGTGCACCTGGAGCTTCTGGCCCAAGACCCCCTGTACGACCCCAACGACACCGTGGAATCGGTGCTCAAACGGGGGTTTGCCAGGGTCAGGGCCATGGAGGCCGAGCTGGCCCGGCTCGAGGCCCACCTGGCCGACCTCGAGGTCTACCAGCGCTGGGAAGCGCTGCACGAACGTTATCAGGCCATTGGCGGCTACCAGCAGCGGGCCCGTTACGAGGCGGTGCTCAAGGGTTTGCGCTTCGCGGGGCGCGAGCAGGAGAAGGCCAGCGTGCTCTCGGGGGGTGAGGCCCGGCGCCTGGCCCTGGGGGCCCTGCTGCTCTCGGGGGCGGATGCGCTTTTGCTGGACGAGCCGACCAACCACCTCGACCTCGAGATGACGGCCTGGCTGGTGGGTTTCTTGCAATCCTACGGCGGTGCCATTCTGACCGTCTCGCACGACCGGCGCTTCCTCGACCAGGTAACCCAGCGGGTGGCCTGGCTGCGCCGGGGACAGATTCGGCTCTACGAGGGCAACTACTCGGCTTTTCGCCGTGAGCGAGCCCTCCAGGAGGAGCAGGAAGCCCGCGAATACGCCAACTGGCTCAAGGAGAAGGAGCGGCGCGAGGGCATTCTGGAGCAGGCCCAGCGCTGGGCCCACAGCAGCGCCAAGCACGCCCGGCGCCTGCACAGCCTGGAAGCCCGCATGGCCCAGTTCATGGAAGAGGCGGTACAGGCCCCCGAGGCCGGCGACCCCAGCCTGCGGATTCGCTTCCCCCTGGAGAAGGAAGCCACCGCCGAGCGGGTGCTGGAGGGCTGGGAGCTTCAGAAAACCCTGGGGGGCCGCCCGCTGTTTTACATACCCCACCTGCTGGTGCGCAAGGGCGAGCGCATCGCCCTGATCGGCCCCAACGGGGCCGGCAAGACCACCCTGCTCAAGGTGCTGCTGGGCCTGCTGCCCTCCGATCATCCGGCGGGGCGGGTCAGAACCGGGCCGGGGGTGCGGGTGGGCTACTACGACCAGAAGCTCTCCGGCTTCGACCCCGAGCTCACCCTGTTCGAGACCCTTTACCGGATGCTGGGCGAGAAGGCCCATGCCGCGCTGGGGGCCTGGATGTTTCCCTACGAGGCCCAGTTCAAGCAGGTCAAGCACCTTTCGGGTGGGGAGCGGGCCCGGCTGGCCCTGCTCTCGCTTTCGTTGCAGCAGGCCAGTCTGCTGGTTCTGGACGAGCCCACCAACCACCTCGACCTCGAGACCGTGGAGGCCCTCGAGCAGGCCCTGCTGGACTACCCCGGCACGCTGCTGCTGGTCTCGCACGACCTGGCCTTCCTCGACCGACTGGCTACCCGCACCTGGCACGTCCATAACGGGCAGTTCGCCGACTACCCGGCCCCGCCCGGCGAGTATCTGGAACGCCGGAATGTGCGCATAGCGCCCGAGAAAAGCCCCGACCCCAAGCCCCAGAACCCCACCGCCAGGCCTGGCAGGGTTAAGGGCCGCTGGCACCTCGAGCGCGAGAAAGAACGGCTGGAAGCCGAGATAGCCGGGCTCGAGGCCCAGCTTCAAGCCGTGCTGGCCCAGGCCAACCAGCCCGGCCTGCACCACCTCGAGTACGCCCGGATTGCCGAGGAACAGCACCGGCTGCAAGCCCTGCTCGAGCAGGCCTTCGCCCGCTGGGCCGAGCTCTCAGAGCGACTGGAAGCCCTGTAAGGGCGCCGTCACCCCCCACCCGATTGTCCTAGCACAATCCGGCAACTTGTACCTTTTCCCGGCTGGAGCCCTGTGCATATAATGCCCTCCATCACCAAGGAGGTTGCATGGGGGTGCGGGTCAAGCTGCGGCATGACAAACATATGGCTTTGTACCGCCATATTGCCGAGGAGTTCCGCACCCGCATCGCCAAGGGCGAGCTACCCCCCGGCACCCGGCTGCCCACGGTGCGGGCCCTGGCCCGTGAGGTAGGCACCACCCGCCTTACCGTGCACAACGCCTACCGCGAGCTACAGTCCGACGGGCTGATCGAGTCGGTGGTGGGGCGGGGCACCTTTGTGAGCCCGCAAGCCCGGCCTGCCGTCCCGCTCAGCTTCGGCGAGCGGCTGGAGCCCGACTCGGTGCTCTCCGACCTGCACCGCCTGCAACACGCCCGGGTGTTGCACAACCTGGCCTTAGCCACCGCCGACCCTGCTTTGTTCCCGTATGCGGCGTTCTGGGCCTGCCTGGATAGCCTGAAACCCCTGGCCCAGGAGGTTTTTGGCTACGGCTCCCTGATGGGCGAGCCCGAACTCCGGGTGGCTATTAGCGAGCTGCTGGAGCAGCGGGGCATCGGGGCCGACCCCAAGGAGGTGCTGGTCACAGTAGGGGGTCTGCAGGGACTGGCCCTGGTCTGCCGGGCCCTGGCCGAACCGGGCGAGGAGGTGCTGCTGGAAGAGCCCACCTACCTGGGCCTGCTGGGCATCCTCAAGCAGTTTCGCCTCAAGCCCCTGCCGGTGCCCCTGAACCCCGAAGGCCCCCGGCTCGAGGTGCTCGAGGCCCTGCTCAAGCGCCACCGCCCGCGCTTTTACTACACCATCCCCAGCTACCACAACCCCACCGGGCTGCGCTTCCAGGAGGGGCGGCTACAGGGTTTGCTCGAGCTGGCCCGCACCTACGGCTTCACCCTGGTCGAAGACGACACCCTGGGCCTCTTGTCCTACGAGAAAACCCCGCCCACCCCGCTCCTGGCCCTGGCCCAGCGGATGGGCCTGGAGGCCCAGGTGGTGCACCTGGCCAGCCTCTCCAAGGTGCTGATGCCGGGCCTGCGCATCGGTTATCTGGTCGCCGCGCCGGCTTTGCTCGAGCGCTTTCTTCCCCTGCACAACGTCTCCGACATCACCGGCCCGCCCCCCCTCCTGCAGCGGGCCACCGCCCGGTTCATCCGCCAGGGCGGCCTGAAACAGCACCTCAAGCAGGTACTGCCCCTGTATCAGAAGCGGCGGGATACCCTCTTGCAATCCCTGCGCCGCTACATGCCCAAAGGGGTGGAGTGGAGCCATCCAGAGGGGGGCTTCTCCTGCTGGGTGAGCCTGCCCCGACTTTTCTCCAATCTGGAGCTGCACCATCAGGCCCTGGCCCAGGGGGTGGCCATCACCCCCGGCGAGGCTTTTTTAGTGCAGACCGACGAGACCATGCACTTCCGGCTGTGCTTTGGGGCTCAGAGCGCCGAGGGCCTGGAGGAGGGGGTGAAAGAACTGGCCAAACTGATCCGGGCACGGGTTGCACAAGAGCCGGCTTGACACAAGCGAACTAGGAGGTAGCTCTGTTATGGAAAACAAACCCAAAGCGGTGCGCGGGGCGCACTACATAGATGTGGACAACACCTATCTGGAGAAGCGGCGCTTGCGCAAGAGCGCGGGCTGGGTGCTTTTGTGGGGCCTGGGGGTCGGCGCGGTCATCTCGGGCGACTTCTTCGGCTGGAACTTCGGACTGGCCGCCGGGGGTTTTGGCGGGTTACTGCTAGCCACGCTGGTGGTGGCCGTGTTATACGTCACCATGGTGCTCTCCATCGCCGAGCTTTCCACCGCACTGCCCCACGCGGGGGGCTTTTATTCGTTTACCCGCAGCGCCTT
The DNA here is from genome assembly GCF_000024425.1 of Meiothermus ruber DSM 1279. Lineage (NCBI taxonomy): Bacteria > Thermotogati > Deinococcota > Deinococci > Thermales > Thermaceae > Meiothermus > Meiothermus ruber. The sequence continues at coordinate 758,670 of NC_013946.1, read as the reverse complement.
TGGTCCCAACTGGGCCTTCCTGAACGGGGTCACCGACCTGATCGAGTACGTGATTACCCCGGCAGTAATCGTGGTGGGCATCGCCGGATATATGAACGCGCTGATCCCCGGCGTGCCGGCCTGGATCTGGTGGGCGGCCTTCTACGCCCTCTTTGTGGGCATCAACATCCGGGGTACGGCCCTTACCCTGCGGGTCTCGCTGATCGTAACCCTGCTGGCGCTGGCGGTGCTGGTGGTCTTTTACGTAGCGGCAGGGTTCTCCGGTGCCTTTAGCTGGGATAAGGTCTTCAACATCGCCCCGCAGGAAGGGGGCTCGAGCTTCCTCCCCTTTGGCTGGTATGGGGTCTTTGCGGCGCTGCCGTTTGCCATCTGGTTTTATCTGGCCATCGAGCAGCTCCCCCTGGCCGCCGAGGAGTCCCACGACGTGGTGCGGGACATGCCGCGGGCCCTCATCCTGGGCATTATCACCCTGCTGGTGCTCTCGGTGCTGACCCTCATCCTCAACACCGGGGTGGCCGGGGCCAAGGAGGTGGGTGAGTCGGGCGCGCCGCTGGAACTGGGCTTCAAGGCGGTCTTCGGCGACGCCGCTACCAGCACCTTCCTGACCCTGATTGCCATTACCGGCCTGGTGGCCAGCTTCCACGCCATCATCTACGCCTACGGGCGGCTCATCTTCGCCCTCTCGCGGGCCGGCTACCTGCCGACCGGGCTTTCCATCGTGAGCCGCTACCACACCCCGCACTTCGCCCTGATTCTGGGTGCGGTGGTGGGCTTTTTGATGTGCGTGCTGATCAGCACCTTCTCGGACAGCGTGGGCGCGGCCCTGCTCAACATGGCGGTCTTCGGCGCGGTGATCTCCTACGCCATGGTGATGTTTGCCTACATCCGCCTGGCCCGCACCCGCCCCGACCTGCCCCGCCCCTACAAAAGCCCGCTGGGCGTGCCGGGGGCCTGGGTGGGGGCCATTCTGGCCCTGGTCTGCCTGGCCGCCACCTTCGCGGTGGAAAGCTACCGGCCGGGGGTGGTGGGCACGGCGGTGTTTGTGGTGCTGATGATGGCCTACTACTGGTTCTATAGCCGCTTCCGCCTGGTGGCCCAGGCCCCCGAGGAGGAAGCCGCCCTGATTGCCGAGGCCCAGCGGGAGATTCGCTAAGGCCCGGCCCGATGCCGGGTCTGTCGTATGACCCAAAAGGTGTGGGAAGAGACCCTCGAGCGCAGCAAATGTGCGCCCTCCAGGCGCAGAGGTGGTAATAGATGACGGAAAACGCCGCAAGAAATCTCAGTTGGCTGGCCGCCAAGGTTGGCACCGGCGAGATTGACACAGTTTTGGTGGGCTTCCCCGACCACTACGGGCGGCTGATGGGCAAGCGCTTCGAGGCTGAGTACTTTCTGGAAGAGGTGGCAGAGCGCGGCACCCACGGCTGCGACTACCTGCTCACCACCGACATGGAGATGGAGCCAGTGCAGGGCTACCGCTTTGCCAACTGGGAGCTGGGCTACGGCGACTTTCACTTAGTGCCCGACCTTGCCACCCTGCGGCCTGCGACCTGGCTCGAGAAGAGCGCCATCGTGCTGTGCGACCTCGAGGACGAGCGCACCCACCGCCTGGTTGGGGTGGCCCCCCGCACCCTTCTAAAACAACAGCTCGAGCGGGCCAGGGCCATGGGCTACACCGTGATGGCGGCCTCGGAGCTGGAGTACTACCTTTACCGGGTCTCCTACCGCCAGGCCCACCAGCAGGGGTACGCCGGGCTCGAGCCCGCCGGGTACTACCTCGAGGACTACCACCTGCTCCAAGGCACCCGCGAGGAACCCTTTACCCGCGCGGTGCGCCAGCACCTGAAGGCTTCCGGCATCCCGGTGGAGAACTCCAAAGGGGAGTGGGGCCTGGGCCAGCACGAGGTGAACCTGCGCTACGCCGAGGCCCTGGAGATGGCCGACCGGCACGTCCTCTTCAAGCAGTGTCTGAAAGAGGTGGCCGAGTCCATGGGCCTTTCCGTGACCTTTATGGCCAAGCCCCACCACGGCCAGGCCGGTTCTTCCTGCCACATCCACCTCTCGCTCTGGAAGGACGGCCAGAACGCCTTCGCCGGCGAGGAGGCCTTTGGACCGGTGCAGGGCTCGAAGGTCTTCGGGCAGTTTCTGGCTGGCTGGATTGCCCACATCCCCGACTTCATGCCCTTCTACGCCCCCACCGTCAACAGCTACAAACGCTACGAGGACGGCTCCTGGGCCCCCACCCGGCTGGCCTGGAGCTACGACAACCGCACCGCCGGGTTCCGCGTGGTGGGGCGGGGGGCCTCGCTGCGCATCGAGTGCCGGATTGGGGGGGCCGACCTGAACCCCTACCTGGCCCTGGCCGCCGCGCTGGCCTCGGGGCTCGATGGGCTGGAGCAGGGCCTCACCCCGCCCCCCATCTTCCAGGGCGACATCTACCAGGCCCGCCACCTGCCGCGAGTACCCTACACCCTGGGCGAGGCCGCCGAGGGGTTTGCCCGGAGTACCTTTGCCAAAGCCACCCTGGGCGAAGCGGCCCACGAGCACTACACTCACTTTTTCAAGAGCGAGTGGCAGGCCTTCAACCGGGCCGTCACCGACTGGGAGCGCAAGCGGTATTATGAGCGGATTTGAGGGAGGTCTTGCATGCAACTAGCCGACAAAGTAGCCCTGATTACCGGAGCCGCCAGCGGGATTGGCCGCGAGGCCGCGCTGCTTTTTGCCCGCGAGGGGGCCAGGGTGGTGGCGGTGGATCTCTCGGAAAAAGGCCTCGAGACCGTGGAGGCCATTCGAAGCGCGGGGGGCCAGGCCCACTTCGTGCAGGCCGATGTCTCGAAGGCCGAGGATGCCCAGCGGATGGTGTCGGAGGCCGAACGGGTCTTTGGGCGGCTGGAGATCCTCTTTAACAACGCGGGCATCTCCCACGCCGAGGACGACGACGCCATCCACACCAGCGAGGCGGTCTGGGATCTGACCTTCGCGGTCAACGTCAAGGGGGTCTTCCTGGGCTGCAAGTACGGCATCCCGGCTTTGCAGCGGGCCGGGGGCGGCAGCATCATCAACACCGCTTCCTTTGTGGCCTTTATGGGGGCCGCCACCCCCCAACTGGCCTACACCGCCAGCAAGGGGGCGGTGCTCTCCATGACCCGCGAGCTGGCGGTCATCCACGCCCGGCAGGGCATCCGGGTGAATGCGCTCTGCCCGGGCCCCTTGCAGACCGAGCTCTTGATGAAATACCTGGACACCCCCGAGAAGCGCCAGCGCCGGCTGGTGCACATCCCCATGGGCCGCTTCGGCCAGGCCGCCGAGATTGCCCAGGCCGCTTTGTACCTGGCGAGCCCGGCCTCTTCGTTCATGACCGGGGCGGCTTTGCTGGTGGATGGGGGTATCACCGCCGCCTACGTCACCCCGGAGTGAGGCCATGCAGATTCAAAAAACCATCAGCCCCGTAGACGGGCGCGTGTACGTCGAGCGAACCCTGGCCGGGCCAGCGGAGCTCGAGCACGCCCTGGCCCTGGCCGCCCGGGCCCAGAAAGCCTGGGCCCAGACCCCGCTGGACGGGCGGCTGGCCGTGGTGAACCGCATGGTGGAGGTCATGCTGGGGGCCACAGAGGCAATAGCCGAGGAACTGACCTGGCAGATGGGCCGGCCCATCCGCTACAGCCCCAAGGAGATTCAGGGGGGCTTTGCCGAGCGGGCCCGCTACATGGCCCGCATCGCCCCGGCCGCCCTGCAGGATATCCCCGCCGAGGCCCTGCCGGGCTTCACCCGCTTCATCCGGCGGGAGCCTTTGGGGGTGGTGCTGGTGCTGGCCCCCTGGAACTACCCCTACCTGACCTCGGTCAACACCATCGTACCGGCCATCCTGGCCGGGAATGCGGTGCTGCTCAAGCACTCCGCCCAGACCCCCCTGGTGGCCGAGCGCTACGCCTGGGCCTTCCAGGAGGCCGGGCTGCCGGAGGGGGTCTTCCAGTACCTGCACATGGACCACGACCTCACCGCCCAGGCCATCGCCGACCCGCGGGTGGCCTTCGTGGCCTTTACCGGCTCGGTGGCGGGGGGGCGGGCGGTGGAGCGGGCCGCCGCGGGGCATTTCAAGGGGGTGGCCCTCGAGCTTGGCGGCAAAGACCCGGCCTATGTGCGGCCCGACGCCGACCTCGAGTACAGCGCGGTCAACCTGGTGGATGGGGCCATGTTCAACTCGGGCCAGTCGTGCTGCGGGGTGGAGCGCATCTACGTGCACGAGTCCATCTACCAGCCTTTCGTGGAGGCCTTCGTGGCCGAGACCCTGCGGCTTCGGCTGGGCAACCCCCTCGAGCCCGAGACCACCCTGGGCCCCATGGTGCGCACCGAGGCCGCCGAGTTCGTGCGGGCCCAGATTGCCGAGGCCATCGCCCAGGGAGCCCAGGCCCTCATCAACCCCAAGGACTTCCCCGCCGACGCCCCCGGCACGCCCTACCTGGCCCCCCAGGTGCTGGTCAACGTGAACCACCGGATGCGGGTGATGGTGGAGGAGAGCTTTGGCCCGGTGGTGGGCATTATGCCGGTCAAAAACGACGAAGAAGCCCTGTTGCTGATGAACGACTCCCCCTACGGCCTCACCGCCTCCATCTGGAGCCAGGACGAGGACGCAGCCCTGCGACTCGGGGCAGGCCTCGAGACCGGCACGGTCTTCCTCAACCGCTGCGACTACCTCGATCCGGCGCTGGCCTGGACTGGGGTCAAGGAGTCCGGGCGGGGCTGCTCGCTCTCGGTGCTGGGCTACGAGCAGCTCACCCGGCCCAAGTCGTACCACCTGCGCAAACCATGAAACTCGCCGTACTGGTCTGCGACGAACCCCCGCCGGGCTTGAGCGGGATTGCCGGCGATTACCCCGCCATGTTCGAGCGGCTGCTGGGCCAGGCCCTCACCCCCTTCGACGTGCGGGCGGGGCAGTACCCGGCCCAGGTAGAGGATTTTCAGGGCTATCTGATTACAGGCTCGCGGGCCTCAGTCTACGACCCCCTGCCCTGGATCCCCCCGCTGGAAGATTTCGTGCGGGCCGTGGCCGCCTCGCCCAGCAAGCTGGTGGGGATCTGCTTCGGCCATCAGATGATTGGGCAGGCCCTGGGCGGGCGGGTGGAGCGCTGGCCCCTGGGCTGGGGGGTGGGAATCCACCGTTTTTCGGTCTACCGGCGGGCCCCCTGGATGGAACCATTCCTGGAGGAGTTTCGGCTCATCCTCTCCTGCCAGGATCAGATTACCGAGCTGCCGCCAGGGGCGGTGGTGCTGGGCGGGAGCGCGTTCAGCCCCCATGCCCTGATCCAGATAGGCCCCAACGTGCTGGGTATGCAGCCCCACCCGGAGTTCCCCAAAGCCTTCGCCGAGGCCCTCCTGGAGCAGCGGCGTCACCTGGTAGGGGAGGAACGCTACGCCGAGGCCAGGGCCAGCTTGGCCCTGGAGCCCAGCGCCAAGGAGGTGGCCGGCTGGATTCGGAATTTTCTCGCTACCGGGCCTTCTTAAGGCAGTATCCCCCCTTCGATCAGCTCACCGAGGCCGACTGGGTGGGGCTCGAGGGGGCCCTTACCCTCCATCGCTTTACCCCAGGGGCAGTGATCCTCGAGCCCACCGGGAAGGAGGCCGAGGGCCTGTACGTGGTTTACCAGGGCACGGTGCGGCTGGAGCAGGACGGGCAGGCCGTGGCCTGGCTCGAGCCCGGCGAGGCCTTTGGCTACCCCTCCCTGCTGGGCCAGCAACCCCCCAGCCTGACGGTGCGGGCCGAAGGCGAGGCCACCTGTTTGCGCCTGAGCAAAGGGGCCTTCCGCCAACTGCTGCAAAAACCCGGCTTTGCCCTGTTCTTTAGCGCCCGGCTGGCCGAGCGGCTGCGGCTGTTGCAGCCGGTGGCCCTCCACCTGCCCGACCTGGGGCAGCCGGCCGGCGAGGCCGCCGAAGCCCCGGTCTGGCTCGAGGCCGGCGCCACCGTCGCCCAGGCCGCCCGGCTCATGCGCGAGCGGGGGGTGAGCGCGTTGCTCCTCCAGCAGCCCCAGGGGCTCTCTATCCTTACCGACCGCGATCTGCGCAACCGGGTGCTGGCCGAGGAACTCGCCTACAGCACCCCCGCGGCCCGCGTAGCCAGCGCCCCGGCCAAAACCCTGCCTGCCAGCACCCCCCTCTACGAAGCCCTGGCCTACATGGAGCAACAGGGCATCCACCACCTGCCGCTCACCCAGGGCCAGCAGGTGGTGGGCCTGCTGACCGACCGGGCCTTCCTGCGGCGCTGGCTCCAGACCCCTTTGGCCCTGCTGCGCCGGCTTTCGCAAGCCGACGACCCCCACGCGCTTTCGGATTACCGCCCGCAGCTCGAGGCCATCGTGCAGCAGATGTTGGCGGCAGGGTTCGCGGTACAGGCCATCACCCGGCAGGTGAGCCTCCTCACCGACGCCCTCACCCGCAGCCTCCTCCGCCGGGCCGAGCAAGCCCTGGGCCCCCCGCCCTGCCCCTACGCCTGGCTGGCCCTGGGCTCCGAGGGCCGCGCCGAGCAGGCCCTGCTCACCGACCAGGACAACGCCCTGGCCTACCAGGAGCAAAGCGCCGCTGGCTACTTTCAGGCCCTGGCCCGGCAGGTGCTGGACGGGCTGTTGCAAGCGGGGCTCCCCCCCTGCCCCGGGGGTTTTATGGCCGACCGCTGGGGTTTTCCCCTGGCCGAGTGGGAAGCCCGCTTCGACCATTGGCTGACCAACCCCGAAGGCGAGAACCTGCTGGAAGCCCAGATCTTCCTCGACTTTCGCAGCATAGCCGGGGGGCTTTCCCTCGAGCCCCTCACAGACCGCCTGCGCCGGGCCTCGCAAAACCGGCCCTTCCTTACCGCGCTGGCCCGCTCGGCCCTGGTCTTCACCCCGCCTCTGGGCTTGCTGGGCCGCCTCCGCTTCGAGGAGGGCACCATCAACCTCAAGAAAGGGGGCCTGGCCGCTATTGTGGCGCTGGCGCGGGTGTATGGCCTCGAGGCCCAGAGCCTGACCCGCCCCACCCTCGAGCGCCTGCGGGCCGCCGCGCTGGCCAGGGTAATCTCCAAAGAAGAAGCGGAAGACCTCAGCGAGGCCTTTTTGTTCCTGTCCCACCTGCGCCTGCGCCACCAGCTCCAGGCCCTGTCCCAGGGCCAGCCCCCCACCAACCGGGTGGCCCAGGCTGCCCTCACCCCCCGCGAACTGCAGATGCTGCGCCAGGTTTTTTTGCGGATTCGCCAGGCCCAGCAGACCCTGGCGGCGCGCTTCAGGTTGCAGGTGCTTTAGAATGAAGGCCACGATGGTTGGGCTTTGTCGCTGATGCCGTTCCGAAGCAGGCCGCAGCAAAAAAACCGATAGCGGTTGCCCGCTATCGGCCTGCTGGCTCCTGACTCAAATCAATGGAACTGGGCTTCCTCGGTCGAGCCCACCAGGGCCGCCGTAGAGGCCTGTCCGGCGGTAATAGCCATGAGCACCTCGTCGAAGTAGCCCGCACCCACCTCGCGCTGGTGCTTGACCGCGGTAAAGCCGTCCTTTTCGGCGGCGAACTCGAGCTGCTGCAGCTCCACGAAGGCGCTCATGCCGCGCTCTTTGTAGTTCCGGGCCAGCTCGAAGGTGCGGTAGTTGAGGTTGTGCCAGCCGGCCAGGGTGATGAACTGGAACTTGTAGCCCATGGCCCCCAGCTCGCGCTGGAACTTGGCGATGGTCTCGTCGTCGAGGTTCTTTTTCCAGTTGAAGCTGGGAGAGCAGTTGTAGGCCAGCATCTTACCGGGGTAGACCGCATGGATGGCCTCGGCAAACTTGCGGGCTACCTCCAGGTCGGGGGTGCTGGTCTCCATCCACAACAAATCGGCGTAGGGGGCGTAGGCCAGCGAGCGGGTAATGCAGGCCTCGAGGCCGTTGCGAATCCGGTAGAAGCCCTCGGGGGTGCGCTCGCCTTCCTTCACAAAGGGCTTGTCGCGCTCGTCAATGTCGCTGGTGAGCAGGGTCGCGGCCTCGGCATCGGTGCGGCAGATGATGATGCTGGGCACGTTCATCACGTCGGCGGCCAGCCGGGCGGCGTTCAGGGTGCGGATGTGCTGCGAGGTGGGAATCAGCACCTTGCCGCCCAGGTGTCCGCACTTCTTCTCGCTGCTGAGCTGGTCTTCCCAGTGCACCCCGGCCGCGCCCGCTTCGATCATGGCCTTCATCAACTCGAAAGCGTTCAGGGGCCCACCAAACCCGGCCTCGGCATCGGCCACGATGGGGGCGTACCAGTAGCGGTCGGTTTTACCCTCGGCGCGCTCGATCTGGTCGGCCCGTTGCAGGGCGTTGTTAATGCGGCGCACCACCTGCGGCACCGAGTTGGCCGGGTAGAGCGACTGGTCGGGGTAGGTCTGCCAGGCCAGGTTGGCGTCGGCGGCCACCTGCCAGCCCGAGAGGTAGATGGCCTCGAGGCCGGCCTTAACCATCTGCACCGCCTGGGCCCCGGTGTAGGCCCCAAAGGTGTTCACGTAGGGGCGGGTGTGCAAAAGCTCCCACAGCCGTTCAGCCCCTGCTTTGGCTAAGGTCTGCTCGGGCAGCAGGCTGGGGCGCAGGCGCACCACATCCTCGGCGGTGTAGTCGCGCTTGATGCCCTTCCAGCGGGGATTGGTCTCCCACTCACGGCGGAGTTTTTCGGCTTCCAGTTTCATCTCGGGGGTCAGTTTGGACATGGCCCTTCCTCCTGCTTTGAGTATGACCTGCACACCTCAAAATCCAACTGTGTATATCAAAAAGAGAAACACTTACAAAAATGTGTACTATTTGATTGTCTACACGACGAATATTTTACACACAAGTGTAGCTAGCCCGGTCTTGGTGTGGTGGCTTCCTGGGTACTCCAGGCGGTGAGGGCTGGAAGCTGGGTTTAAACTGAGCCTGGTAGGATGTAAGGCATGGACTGGGCGGTTCCAACTGCGCTGCGATACACCTTGCGCTATGCCGGGCACCCGGCCGGCGAGCAACGCCTTACCATCGAGCCCCGCCGGGATGGTCTGCGGGTGGTGCTCGAGGCCAATGTAGAACTGCCCCTACCCAAAACCCGCCAGCGCTGGGAGAGCGAGCTAAACCCCGAAGGGCTACCCCGCCGCTACCGCGAACGGGTCGAGGGCAACGGAGCCCGGGTCATGGAGGTGGAATTCTCGACAGAGGACGGCCTGGTCACGGTCAGCCAGGGCAAGGACGACTTCGCCATCCCCTACCTCACCCCAATGCACGACCCCCTCTCGCTGATCCTGGCTGTGGGCGGGCTCAATATCGCGGTAGGCCAGGTAGAGCGGTTTACCCTGGTGGGGGGGCGGGCCTATGTGGAGCGCCTGCCCGACCAAGCCCTGGAGACGGGTGGGGCCGAAGCGCAAAGCGTGCGGGTCTACCGCTTGCGTCCAGGGCTTAGCCTGCTGTACTTCAATCGGGAGGGCTACCCCGTGCGCCTTACGCAGAAGGTGGGGGAGCACGTTTTTGAAGCCGACCTGGTGCAGATTCAACAGCTCGAGGCGGGCAGACGCTCGCAGCCGCTGGAGCAAGACCCCGAGGCCGCTCCGCGCCCCAAAGGCCAGCGCGAGCAGGGCCGGCCTAAAGGGGGCTCGAGCGACCCCCCCAAAGCCCGGGTGGTGTCTGGTGAGCCTCCAAAAGAACGGGAGAACGGGGCCCCCGCCCGGCGGCGCCGGCGCCGCCGGCGGTATACCTGAGGCAGAGCTAGCCATGAGGTCAATAGTCAACGCCAATCGGACAAACCCTACAACGCTAGGGTAGAGGTGTTTTACCCCGCTATGTGCGCTGAACAGAAGGGCCTTTATGATCAAAACCCCTGAGCAGATCCACGAACACTTCAAAAACCGCCGCTTGACCGTAGAGTATGGCGATGCGCTGGAGACGGTGCGGTCGATTTTGCACCAGGTCGAGCACGAGGGCGACACGGCCTTGCAACGCATCAGCCAGGAGATAGACGGGCATCCCGTGGAAGAAATTCCCAAGCGGGTCTGGCGCGAGGCCTACGAAAACCTGGATGCCGACCTACGGGACGCCCTCGAGACCGCCAAAGAACGCATCGAGGCCTTCTACCGGCGGGAGCCCATGGGCGGCTTCCTGGAGGCCGGCACCGATGGGGTGCTGGGCCAGTTGGTGCGCCCGCTGGATCGGGTGGGGGTGTATGTGCCGGGGGGGTCGGCCCCGCTGCTTTCCACGGTTTTGATGACCGCGGTGCCAGCCAAGGTCGCCGGGGTGGGCGAGATCGTGCTGGCCTCCCCCCCTCGAGTTCATCCAGGCATTCTGGCCGCAGCCTGGGTGGCCGGGGCCGACCGGCTGTTTGCCATGGGGGGCGCCCAGGCCATCGCAGCGCTGGCCTACGGCACCGAGACCATACCCCGGGTCGACAAGATCGTGGGCCCGGGCAACCGCTATGTGGTGCTGGCTAAACGCGAGGTATACGGGTCGGTGGGCATGGAAGGCCTGCCGGGGCCGACCGAAACCCTGATCATCGCCGATGCCTCCGCCGATCCCAAGCTGCTGGCCGCCGACCTGCTGGCCCAGGCCGAACACGGCCCAGACTCCGAAGCCTGGCTGCTTTCGTCCTACCGGGAGCTGCTGGAACGTGTGGAGGAAGAGCTCCAGCGCCAGCTAGCCGACCTGCCACGGGCCAGCATCGCCCGCCAGGCCCTGCAGCGAAGCGGTCTGGTGCAGGTAGAAAGCATCGAACAGGCCCTCGAGCTCGCCAACCTCTACGCCCCCGAACACCTGTGCCTTTCCGTGAACGACCCGCTGGCCGTGCTGGGGCAGGTGCGCAACGCGGGAGGAATTTTTCTGGGTGAACATTCCTGCGAGGCCCTGGGCGACTATATCGCCGGCCCCAGCCACGTCATGCCCACAGCCGGCACCGCCCGCTTTGGCGGTGGGCTGGCCCTGCGGGACTTTCTCAAGGTCATCCCGGTGGTGGGTCTCAACCAGGCGGCAGCCGGCAAGCTGGCCGCGCTCGGGGCCCGCATGGCCCGCGAAGAGGGCCTGGAGGCCCACGCCCGGGCCCTGGATCGCAGGGCCAAGGGGTAGATGGCTTACTCGGGCAGGTAGATCTGGCCGCGGGCAGCCGCCACGGCGAGATCCTGGCCAATCTCCTGGGCTACTTGTTGGTACACCCTGACCCATTCGTCGTTGCTCATGCCTTTATCGGTTACCAGCTTGAGCAGCAGGTTGTAGGCGTGGCTGCCGTTGGCCAAGGCCAGCACCGTCGCGTTGAGTTCCGTGTTTTCCTTTTGCTGGCGCATCAGTCCCAGGGCATCGAACTGCACCGCAGACAGCGGCAGAAACTCCTCACCGCCCCGGTAGATCAGGCTGCTCACCTGCTCCAGCACGTTCAGAGCTTTTTGGCGCAAGGCGGCTGCTTCCAGCGCCTTGCGATAGACCTCGAGGGCTTCCAGTACCTGAGGTAAGAGCGGTTCGATCGGCACGCCCCCCAGCAAGCGCTGCGCCCGTTCGTGCAGCCCATCGAAGGCCTGCGAAGCCTCAACCAAGCCGGCAGCAAGCTCTGGGGAGGGTGGATGGCCCCTGTCCAGCTCAGCAGCAGCCTGCCGCAAAGCGGCCCCCAGATCGGCCAGGCGGCCTTGCAAGCGCCGGCCCTCTTCTAAAAGGGCGGTTACTTCCCGCATCTTGTTGGATTCTTCTGTTGGTGTGGCGACCATAGGACTCCTGGGCTCACGCCAGCACGTGCGGCCGCGTGGGGTTGGTTGTACGCTGCCAGTGTACTCCAGGCCCCAGGCCTTTCCTGGGTGATTTGCACCTCGAGGCGCTTTGGTCGGTGACCACGAAAAAGGGCAGGCCTGCGCCTGCCCTAGGGTTGCACTTTGCTTCAGTCCTTCAGCTTCTTGGCCGCATCAATCAGCGCGGGTAGCACCTGGTGCACGTCGCCCACAATGCCGTAGTCGGCAATTTTGAAGATGGGAGCCTCGGCGTCTTTGTTGACCGCCACGATGTATTTGCTCTTGTTCATGCCGGCCTGGTGCTGCACCGCACCGGAAACCGCCAGGGCGATGTAGAGGTTGGGCTGGACGGTTTTGCCGGTCTGGCCCACCTGCTCGCTGTAGGGCCGCCAGCCCGCGTCCACCACCGCGCGGGTCGCGCCCACGGCGGCGCCGAGGGTGCTTGCCAACTCCTCCACCCCCGCAAAAGCCTCGGGGCTGCCCAACCCGCGCCCGCCGGTCACCACCACGGTGGCCTCGCTGAGCGAGACACCCTTCTTCTGTTCGGTCAGGCGCTCGAGCACCTCTACCGTAGGGGGCAGGCTGACCTCGAGGGCCTCCACCACCCCGCTGCTGCCGGCCGGCTCGGCCAGGGGGGTAGTGTTGGCCTTGGCGGTGAAGACCACCGGCAGCGCCGCTTTTTGCTTCTCGGTGACGCGGTTCAAAAAGCTGTAGCGCACGCCGATGATGTGCTGGCCGTCGGCGCTGGTCTCGAGGGTGTCTTCCAGCAGGCCGGCCTTCATCTTGTAGGCCAGGCGGGCTGTCCAGGTGCGGCTTTGGCGGCCTCCGCTGGCCACCACCACCTTGGCCCCGCTTTTCTGGGCGGCGGCGTAGGCCGCCTCGGCCCATTTCTCGGGCGTGTAGGGGCCTACCTCGGCGGCATACACCGTGGGCAGGTACTGGGCGGCCTCCTGGGCCACCGCCTGGGTGTTCTCGCCGATCACCACCCCTGCGGCGGGGCCCAAAGCGCTGAGCTGCCGGGCCCGGCTGATGGCTTCCAGAGCGCCTTTGCGCAGGCGCTGGCCGTCGTGTTCCAGGACAACTAGAATCATGCGCTCCTCCAATTGGCTCGATTTAAATAACCTTGGCCTCTTCGTGCAAAAGCCGCACCAGCTCGTGGGCAGCGGCCACCGGGTCTTTGCCGTCGATCATCCTGTTCAGGCGGCTTTTCTCCTGGATGGCCTGCTCCAGAATCTCCACCTTGCTGCCAGCGCTCACCGGAACCTTTTTCAGCTCCTTGCGTTTGGCCTTCATGATGCCGGGCAGGGTGGGGTAGCGCGGCTCGTTCAGACCCTGCTGGCTGGTAAATACCGCCGGCAAGGCCACCCGCACCACCTCGGCGCCCTCGTCAAGGTCGTGCCTGGCTCTGGCCTGGGTCTCGCCTTCCAGCTCGATCTGGGTCGTCCAGCTCACCACCGGCCACGAGAGGGCCTCGGCCAGGGCCGGCCCCAGGGCCTGCGAGTCCCAGTCGGCCTGCTGCCCGCCGGTAAAGACCAGGGTGGGGGCCTCGGCCCGGATGACCTCGGCCAGGGCCTCGGCCTGCGAGATGGGATCAAGGTAGCCCTCGGCCACCAGGTGGATGGCCCGGTCAATGCCCATGGCCAGTGCGGTGCGGATGGCCTCCTCAAAGCGCTCGGGGCCCAGGGCCACCACCACGCTCTCGCCCCCGTGCTTCTCCTGTAGCCGGATGACCTCCTCCACCGCCCACTCGTCCATCTGATCGAGGATCATGGTGACCCCGCCCAGGTCTACCTTACCCCCCTCGATCTTGAGGCGGGACTCACCGTCTGGAACCTGTCGAATAACCGCAATGAACTTCATCTCTCCTCCATATCGTGCAAAAACTCTTAGCTTCTGCACCCTGGCTGCGAGCAAACAGCCACCAGGGCTGCCCCTACAAGCTACCCTTTCAGGATATGCCGCGCGATGATGAGGCGCTGTATCTCGTTGGTGCCTTCGTAGATCTGGTTTAGCTTTACATCGCGCAGAAGCTTTTCTACCGGGTACTCGTGCATGTAGCCATAGCCACCGTGAATCTGAATGGCCTGGTTGGCCGCCTCGAAGGCCATCTCCGAGGCGTAAGCCTTGGCGATGGCCGCGGCGTGGGCGTGGGGCTGGTGGGTGTCCACCAGCCAGGCCGCGTAGTAGGTGTAGGTACGGGCGGTCTCGAGGCCCATCAGCATCTCGGCCAGCTTGAACTGGATGGCCTGGAACTCGGCGATGGGTTTGCCAAAAGCCTCGCGTTCCTTGGCGTACTTGGTGGCCTCCTCGAGGGCCCGCCGGGCCACCCCCAGGCTGCCCGCCGCCACCGGGATGCGGGTCTTGTCCAGGGTCTGCATGGCAATCTTGAAGCCGTCGCCCTCCTGGCCCAGCCGGTTTTCGATCGGCACCCGGCAGTCCTCGAAGACCAGCTCGTAGGTGCCGCTGGCCCGCTGGCCCATCTTGCCGTGCAGCTTGTTGGCCTTGAAGCCGGGGGTGCCCTTCTCCACCACCAGCGCCACCACGCCCTTGTGGCGCAGCTCCGGGGCCACGGTGGCAAACACCACCACCGTCTCGGCCTCGCCGCCGTTGGAGATCCAGGTCTTGGTGCCGTTGAGCACGTAGTGGTCGCCATCCCGCACCGCCCGCGTGCGCAGGGCCGCGGCGTCGGAGCCGTTGCCGGGTTCGGAGAGGGCGAAAGCCGCCAGGGCCGGTTTTTCGGTGAGCTTCTTGAAGAAGCGCTGCTTCTGCTCGTGGGTTCCGGCCAGCAGAATGGGGGTGATGCCCAGATCGGAGGCCATGGGGATGGTGTAGATGCCCATGCAGCCCCAGGCCAGCTCCTCGCCGATGATAACTTCCTCGAGCATCCCCAAACCCAAACCGCCATAGGCCTCGGGGATGATGGCGTTCAGCAGGCCCACCGCGTGGAGCTTTTCCACCAGGCCCCAGGGCACCTCCTCCTTACGGTCGTACTCGGCCGCCACCGGCGCGATCTGCTCCCTGGCGAAGCGCCGGGCCAGCTTTTGCAGCTCTTTTTGCTCGTCGGTCAGGGTGAAATCTATGGGCATGGCTGAAAGCAGAAGGCCCAAAGCCGCTACAGTTTTTGGCATCTGGCTTTTGGCATTCGGCTTTTGCTTCACCTCCTTACAAAACTTCTTGTACTTAGTATAACTTTTTTCTTCCACTCTCGTCTATCGTATCACTCGCCCGGTGAAGAAAAAGCGTTATGTATTGAAGTCCACAAACCCGGCCCGCCCAGGGCGTAGAATCCGCGCTATGAGCCTGCTCTTTAGCCCCCTGCAACTGCGTTCTGTCTCTCTCAAAAACCGTATCGCCATGTCACCCATGTGCCAGTACTCGGCCCAGGATGGGCACGTGACCGACTGGCATCTGCTGCACTACCCCACCCGGGCCATCGGGGGGGTGGGGCTGGTGATCGTGGAGGCCACCGCGGTGGAGGCCCGGGGGGTGATCAGCCCGGACGACCTGGGCCTCTGGTCGGACGAGCACGTCGTCGGGCTAAAAGAGCTTACCCGGCGCATCCGCTACGCCGGGGCGGTGCCGGGCATCCAGATTGCCCATGCCGGGCGCAAGGCAGGTACGGCCAGTCCGTGGCAGGGGGGGAAGCCCCTTCACCGCTGGACACCGGTAGCCCCCAGCCCCCTGCCCTTTCAAGAGGGCTGGCCCATACCCCAAGCCCTCGACGAAGCAGGCCTGGACGAGGTACGCCAGGCCTTTCGGCAAGCGGCCCGGCGGGCCCTGGCGGCAGGGTTTGAAGTGTTGGAGATTCACATGGCCCACGGCTACCTGCTGCACTCGTTTTTGTCGCCCCTCACCAACCAGCGCACCGACCGCTACGGGGGCAGTCGTGAAAACCGCATGCGCTTCCCGCTCGAGGTCGCAGAGGCGGTGCGGGAGGTCTGGCCCGCCGAGCTGCCGCTTTTGGTGCGGGTCTCGGCCAGCGACTGGGTGGAAGGGGGCTGGGACATCACCGACACGGTGGTTTTTGCCGGGGAATTGCGGCAGCGCGGCGTAGATTTGCTGGACTGCTCCTCGGGCGGGGCTGTAGCGGGGGTGAAGATTCCGGTTGGCCCCGGCTACCAGGTGCCCTTTGCCGCTCAGGTGCGCTTATCCACAGGCTTGTCCACAGGGGCGGTGGGTCTCATTACCGAGCCCTTACAAGCCGAGGCTGTTCTTCAGGAAAACCAGGCCGACCTGGTTCTTCTGGGCCGGGTCTTGCTACGGGAGCCGTACTGGCCCTACCGGGCCGCCCAGGCCCTGGGCACCAGGGTCTGGCCGGTGCAGTATGAGCGGGCTTTCTAGGCGGCCTCGAGGCCGTAAACTTAAAGCCATGGAAAACCCGTGGAAAACCTTCGTACCCCAGGCCCCTACCCGCCTGGGCAAGCCCGGGTGGTTTACCGGCACGGTGTACCTGAGCGAGCTGGTGGTCACGCCCGCCCCCATGCACCTGCACCTGCTGCGGGTGATGTTTGCGCCGGGGGCCCGCACCGCCTGGCACACCCACCCCCAAGGGCAGGTTTTGCACGTGGAGGCGGGGATTGGCTGGTTCCAGCGCTGGGGTGAGCCGGTGCGTGAGATGAAAGCCGGCGACACCATCTACTTTGCCCCCGGCGAAAAGCACTGGCACGGGGCCAGCCCCACCCACGCCATGGTTCACCTGGCTATGCAGGCCGCGGTGGAGGGGGTGAGCACCGACTGGCTCGAGCCAGTCTCGGACGAGCAGTATCGCCTGTGAAATACCGTCTAGGCCAGCTCGGCCCGCCAGGGCGGGTTGGCCCCGGCCCGGGTGCAGGTGATGGCCGCAACTTTAGCCGCGAAGTTCAGCAGGTCTGTAACCTGCTCACCCGTTAGCGACTCCAGCGCTGCTCGCGACCAGGCGCCGTGCTGCCACAGCCAGCTCAAAACGCCCGACATGAAGGCATCGCCAGCCCCCACCGTGTCCACCACATCCACCTGGGGGGCCTGCACGCGCAGGACGGCCTGCCCGGTCACAGCCAAAGCCCCCCGACCGCCCTGGGTTACGACCACCAGGGCCGGGCCTAGCTGTTTCCACTCCTGGGCGATGCTTTCCAGGTCGGCCCCGGGGTAGAGCCACTCGAGGTCGGCCTGGCTCACCTTGACCAGGTCGACCTGCTCGAGCCAGGCCAGGAGGCGCTCGAGGTAGGCCTCGCGGTTGGGGATCAAAAAGGGCCGCACGTTGGGGTCGAGCGAGATCAGCCGGCGGCGGGCCTCGCGCCGCATGAGGAGCTCGAGGCTCGAGGCCCCGGGCTCCAGCACCAGCGAATACGAGCCAAAGTGCAGGGCTGCATTGGCCGGTAGCGCCGCTGGCAGGTCTTCGGGGTAGAGCAAACGGTCGGCGGTATTTTCGCAGTAAAACGAGAAAAACTCACCCGACTCGGAAGGGGTCACCAGGGCCAGGGTGGTCAGGTGCTCGCTTTCTTTTACGTACTCCAGGCTGACCCCGCTGGCGGCCAGGTGGCTTCGCAGGCGCTGCCCAAAGGCATCCTGCGAGATACATCCCAGAAACGCGGTGGGCGTACCCAGACGGCCCGCGCCCATGGCTACGTTGTAAGGGGAACCCCCGGGGTGCGGCACATAGGCGGTACCGCCGTTGTGTGCTACGGGGGTCATATCGATCAGCGCTTCACCAGCAACAATCAGCATGCTTCCTCCCGCCAAAACTTAATGAAGAGTCTAACAGGCCCACGCCCTCCACGCCTCCAGCAAAAGCCCACCGGTAGGGTAGACTTGTGGGTGGAGAAAACTATGGGACTCAGCAAAGGAAAGTTTGAACGGATACAGGCCTGTGCCGACGACCGGGGTGTGATTGCAGCCGCTGCTATGGATCAGCGGGGCTCCTTGCGCAAAGCCATTGCCAAGGCCCGCGGCGCCGAGGTGAGCGACGCCGAGCTGACCGAGTTCAAAACCGCGGTGGTCAAGATCCTCACCCCCTACGCCTCGGCCATCCTGATGGACACCGAGTACGGGCTGCCGGCGCTCAAGCACAAAGCCCCTGGCACCGGTGTGCTGCTGGCCTACGAGAAATCGGGGTACGACACCAGCACCCCGGGCCGCCTGCCCGACCTGCTGCCCGACCTCAGCGTGCGGCGGATTGTGGAGCTTGGGGGGGATGCGGTCAAAATTCTGCTTTACTACAACCCCGAGGACGACCCCAAGATCAACAATATCAAGCACGCCTTTATCGAGCGGGTCGGGGCCGAGTGCGCCGCACTGGAGGTGCCCTTCTTCCTGGAGCCCATCGCCTACAACGACCAGCTGGGCGAGGGCCTTGAGTTCGCCAAGGTCAAGCCCCGCTACGTAGCCAAGTACATGGAGGAGTTCTCCAAAGACCGCTACGGGGTGGACGTGCTCAAGGTGGAGCTGCCCTTCAACATCGCCTATACCAGCGGCACCCTGGGCTTTAAGGGCGAGGAAGCCTACACCCGCGCCCAGGCCCTTCAGTTCCTCAAAGACACCGCCAGCGCTGCCGGCAAGCCCTTCATCTACCTCTCGGCGGGGGTCAGCGATGCGGTCTTCCGCGAGTCGCTGGAGATGGCCGCCGAGGCCGGGGTGCCCTTCAGCGGGGTGCTGTGTGGGCGGGCCACCTGGCAGGACGGGATTCCGGTCTATGCCAAACAGGGCCTGGAGGCCCTCGAGGCCTGGCTATCGGATCAGGGCGTGAAGAACATCCAGTTGCTCAACCAGGTGCTGGCTAAAGGTGCCAAACCCTGGTGGACGCTCTACGGGAGCCTGGAGGCTGCCCGGGGCTAGTCAATCAATCGATAGTGGGTGGCTCCCGAACCCGGGAGCCATATTTTTTACCCTTGACCCACCCCATCCCCAGGGCGTAGCATAGCCGGCGGGGTTTACCCCGCACCTTTAACCCGATCCCGCGAGGTCGGAAAGGAGAACGAGTGAAGCATATCAAAGCCTACAAACCGGAGGTGTGCGCCTGTTCAGGGCGCATTTTTTCTTTACCCCATAGACGGGTTAGCCTGGGTAAGGGCGACCGTGGGTCGCTCACGCTCGTGCACCAGGAGGAACAGCCATGATCTTCAAGTCTAAGCTCCTCAACGAAGATGAAGTGCGCCGGGCCCTTACCCGCATCGCCCACGAGGTGATCGAAAAGAACAAGGGCGTTGATCGCCTCTGCTTCGTGGGCATTCACACCCGCGGCATCAGCCTGGCCAAAAGGCTGGTCGATCTAGTCGAAAAGTTTGAGGGGAAACGGGTTCCGATGGGCATTCTGGACATCACCCTCTACCGCGACGACCTAAGCGAGATCGGCCTGCAGCCCAAGGTGCGCGAGACCCGCATTCCCTTCGACCTGGGCGGTAAAGCTGTGGTGCTGGTGGACGACGTGCTCTACACCGGGCGCACCGCACGGGCTGCGCTGGATGCCCTGATCGACCAGGGCCGCCCCAGTCGGATTTACCTGGCCGTGCTGGTAGATCGGGGGCACCGCGAGCTGCCCATCCGGGCCGACTTCGTTGGCAAAAACCTACCCACCTCTAAAAGCGAAGTGGTAAAGGTCAAGACCCTGGAAGACGACGGCGAGGATGCGGTGGAGCTATGGGAGGTGGAGGCATCGTGAGCGAGACGGCGACCCCAAACTTCCCTAAACACCTGCTTGATTTTCGGGACTGGAACCGCCGCCAGGTAGAGAGCCTGCTCGAGACCGCCCAGATGATGCAGGAAGTGCTGGCCCGCCCAGTCAAAAAAGTACCCGCCTTGACCGGCTTTACGGTGGCTACGGTCTTCTTTGAGCCCTCCACCCGCACCCGCATCTCCTTTGAGCTGGCCGCCCGGCGCATGTCAGCCGACGTGGTGAGCTTTTCGGGTGCCACCAGCTCCACCACCAAGGGTGAAACCTACCGGGATACCTTGCGGACGCTGGATCAGATGGGCATCGACGCCTACATCCTTCGCACCGATGCCGCTGGGGTGCCCCACCAGGCCCATCGCTGGCTGCACAAGCCGGTCATCAACGCGGGGGACGGCTGGCGGGCCCACCCCACCCAGGCCCTGCTGGATGCCTTTACCCTGAGGGAAAAGCTGGGAAGCCTCGAGGGCAAGAAAATCGCCATTGTGGGGGATATTCTGCACTCCCGGGTGGCCCGCTCCAACGCCGAATTGCTGCCCATGCTGGGCGCTACCGTGGTGGCCTGCGGCCCGGCCACCCTCCTTCCGGGCAGCCTGCCCGGCGCCACCCTCACCACCCACCTGCGGGAAGCCCTGCACGAAGCCGACGCGGTGATGGTCTTGCGCTTGCAAAAAGAGCGGATGGAAAAGGGTTTGCTGCCCTCACTGCCAGAGTACATCGCCGCCTATCAGATTAACCGGGAACGCCTGGGCTGGGCCAAGCCTGGGGCCCCCCTCCTCCACCCCGGCCCCATGAACCGCGATGTGGAACTGGAAGGCACCCTGGCCGACTCCCCCCAGAGCCTGGTCGAGCGCCAGGTAGCCAACGGGCAGGCCGTGCGGATGGCCGTGCTGTACCACGTGCTGGTGGGCAAAAGTTGATTGCAAGGAGCCACATGAAGGGCGAGATTCTAATCAAAAATGTAAAGCTGGTCGATGGACGTGGCCTACACGGCCGCGCCGATGTGCTGATTGGCGAGGGGCGCATTCTTTCGCTCTCCGGGGGTGAGGCCCAAACGGAAATGGATGCGACCGGGATGATTTTGTCGCCGGGGTTTTTTGATCCCCACGCCCACTTGCGCGAGCCCGGTCAGGAAGTCAAAGAAGACCTGCAAAGCGGCCTGACCGCGGCGGCTCGAGGCGGGTATACCGATATAGTCTCCATGCCCAACACCACCCCGGTGGTGGATAACGCCGAGATCGTAGCGGCCTTGAAGAAAAAAGCGGCCCAGATCAGGCAGGCCCGGTTACACCCCGCCGCGGCCCTCACCCAGGGCCAGGAGGGCAAAGTCCTGAGCGAGGCCCATCTGCTACAGGCAGCCGGGGCCGTCATGCTCACCGACGACGGCAGAACCAACGAAGACGCCGGTGTGCTGGCTCAGGGTCTGCTGTATGCGGCTTCCTGGGGCCTGGTGGTCTCGGTGCATGCCGAAGACGCGGGGCTGCGGCGGAACGGGGTGATGAACGAAGGGGAGGTCTCGTTCCGCCTGGGCCTGCCCGGCAACACCAGCTACGCCGAGAGCGCGCGCATCGCCAGAGACTTAGAAGTCGTGCGCTATGTGCGGGATCGGCTGGCTAACGACGTATCAGCGCAAAGCCTGCTGCACATCCAGCACCTCAGCACAAAACGGGGCCTCGAGCTCATCCGCCAGGCCAAGCAAGAGGGGCTGCCCGTCACCACCGAGGTTGGGCCCCACCACCTAACCCTGACCGACGAGGCCCTGAACGGGCTGAATCCCATCTACAAAGTAGCCCCGCCGCTGCGCACCCAGCGCGATGTGGAAGCCCTTATCGAAGGACTACTGGACGGCAGCATCGACTGCATCGGCACCGACCACGCGCCCCACACCCAGGATGAAAAGGAACTCGACCTGTTGCGAGCCCCCTTTGGCATCCCCAGCCTCGAGGTCTGCTGGCCGCTTCTGTACACCGAGCTGGTAGAGAAGCGGGGCTTTCCTTTGGAGGTGCTGGTAGCCCGCTTCACCGACGGCCCCCGGCGCATCCTGGGCCTTCCCCCGCTGCACCTGGAGGAAGGGGCCGAGGCCAGCCTGGTGCTGTGGGATCCGAATACCCAGCGTCCGGTGGAGCCCCAGACCTTTGCTTCCAAGGCCAGGTTCAGCCCCTGGGCTGGCTGGGCATTACAGGGCTGGCCGGTGTGCACCTGGGTAGAAGGACGGATGGTGTTTGGGGCCATGGAGGGTGCAGGGGTCGGGTAACCCGGCCCCGGTATAAATGCTTCACTCAGAAACTGACTTAAACTCGAGGTGCTATGCGTTCGTTTCCGCTGCTGCTTCTTGTTCTTAGTGGTCTTTTGTTCGGCTGTAGCAACGCACCCCTGAGCGTGGCTTTGCGCGATTTTGATGTGGATGTGGCCGCTGTTCAAAGCAACAAAATCGTGTTTGTGAAGCAAAGCTTCGACCGACCCCCAGTGAGCCTGAGCAGGGTCGAGCTCGAGGGCAGCCTGACCTACCAAACCGGGTTCACCTTTAGCTTCTTTGCCAGCGACACCGAGCCCTGCAACACCCGGAGCGGTGCATACTATCTATGCGACCCCAGCTCGAAATTTGAACAAATCGGCACGGCCGACTTCCAGTCCGGCTCTACCCAGCCCCTGAAGCTGATCGGCAATCAACTAACCAGCGGCATCAACAGCGGCAATCTTTGGATAGGGGTGCGGCTGGATAGCGGCCTGTTCACCAGCGGCACCATGCAGTTTCGCAACATGATCGCACGGGTGGCCCTCGTTCCGTAACACCTCCCAGGACAGGGCCTGCCGGCTCCAGACCAGGCTGTTTTCTGTTGGTTACAGGTTCTGGATTGCGCATCAGATAGTATACCCACCTATGGTATGCGAATCCGTTGGGTAGAAAAGCGCGCCCAGAACGGCATCTTATAGCCCATCCAAAAGTTTATGGTTATTGCGCACAAACGTTACAAAAATCTCCACTAAACTGCCCCTTTGAGAGGTGATGACCTCCAGTCCCCCACACGGGCGCCATGGGGATGGAGGTAGCCAGTGGCGCGACCGGCTCTTTTTTTGAGTCGGTCGTTGCTTTTTTTGAGGAGTGCAAGGATGATGAAACACTTTGGGTGGCGGTTTGCAACAGGTCTACTGTGCCTGATTGGTCTGGCCCTGGCTCAGGCCAGCAGTGACATACGGCTTGATCTCAAGGCCTTCCGGGTCGTGAGCGTACAGGAGCAAAACCGTACCGTCGAGCGGCTCGAGCCCGCCCTGGATGCGAAGCCAGGTCAGGTTATCCAGTATCAACTCACCGCCCTGAACACCCTCACCAGCCCACTCCGTCGGGTAGCCCTGGTGATACCCATACCCCCCACCACCGCCTACCAGGCCCAAAGCGCGCTGCCTTTGCGCCTGGGAGATACCCTGGTTGTTCCCGAGTTTAGCTTCGATGGAGGGAAAAGCTACGGCCATCCCCCCCTCAAGCGAAAACTCAAAGTTGTGGAAAACGGCAAGGAGGTAGAAAAGGAAGTAGAAGTCAAGCCTGAAGAATACACCCATGCCCGCTGGATTATTCCGCAAATGGAGCCTCAACAGACCCTTACCCTCACACTTCGCGTAATCGTGCGATAAATCGATAGGAGTGTACATGAAGAGAACCCATCCCATCTTGCTTGCGGCGATACTGCTGTTGGGCCTGGCTTTGGCCCAGCAGACGCCCGCCGGCACCAACATCTCCAACCAGGCCTCGGCCAGCTACATCGACTCAGCCGGCCAGCCCCGAACAACCACCTCCAACCAGGTCATTACGGTGGTGCAGCAGGTCTACAGCTTTAGCATCACCCCCGACGGCAGCACCACCGCCCCGGGCCAGACCCGTACAGCCCTGGCTGGCGCCCCGGTCTACTTCAGCTACACGGTCAGCAATACCGGTAACGGCACAGATACCATCAACCTGACCCTGGCGCAGGACACGGGCGACAACTTCGATCTGAGCGGGACTGCCCGCTACCTGGACGCCAACTGCAACGGCACGCTCGACTCGGGTGAAACCTCCCCCATCACCAGCGTCACCCTGAGCCGCCAGGGCACTCCGGGTGCCAGCGCCTGCGTGATCGTGGCCGGTACTATTCCCGCCTCGGCTACCAGCGGTCAGTTTGGCAACCTCAACCTGGTGGGCACCTCGGCGGGCAGCCCCAGCACCACCGATAACAACAACTGGGCCCGCGCCACCGCCACCACCGCAGCCATTCTGACCGCCACCAAGTCGGCCAGCCCGGCCGGCCCCGTCACCCCTGGCAGCACCATCACCTACACCATCTCCGGCTCCAACACCGGCGGTAGCGCGGCCAGCGGCGTGAGCGTGAGCGGCCTCACCGGTACCGGCATCCTGATCTCGGACACCATCCCCACCGGCCTGAGCGTGCCCGCTGCCCCCACCGGCAGCGCTGGGGCTGGCACCGTCCAGATCGTCTACAGCACCAACGGCGGCACCTCCTGGAGCACCACCGCCCCCACCTTCCCCTTCGTGGGCAACGGCTCCAACCGGGTGGGTATGTTCATCAGCGGCAGTGGGGCCTTCTTCCCCCAGACCGCCTCGTACACCTTCAGCTTCCAGGCCACCGTACCTGCCAACGCCCCGGCCGGCACCGCTTACCCCAACACCGCCACCGTCCAGTACAACGACGGAACCGCCAACCAGACCACCACCTCCAACACCACCAACAACACCGCGGCCAGCCGCTACAGCGTGGCCATCGGCGGCACCGGGGCCAGCGCTATAGACGGGGCCGATACCCAGACCATTGCTACCGCCACTTCCGGCAGCACAGTGACCTTCAACTCCACCCTGCAAAACACCGGCAACGCCCCCGATAGCTTCACCCTCAGCCTGGGTACCAGCACCCTGGGCACCTGCACCATCCTGCAATCCGACGGCGTGACCCCGCTTTCCGGCCCGGTGGGCCCGCTGGCGGCTGGTGCAACCTACAACGTGGTGGTGCGCTGCGCTATTCCGGCCAGCCAGACCACCGGCGGCAGCGTCACCCTGACCGCAACCTCGGTGAACAACCCCAGTGGTAGCGTGGGCACCCTGCTGGACGGGGTGGATGCGACCACCCTGGCCGTGACCAACGTGGTCTCGGGCTACAGCCTGGATGTCGCCCACAACACCAACGGGGCTGCTGGCGGCGAAGGCGCCGACCCCGCCAACGACACCCGCCCCGGCTACAACCCCGCGGTCAACCCCGGCGGTGTGGCCTACTTCCCCTTCGAGGTACACAACACTGGGGCCAACCCCGATAGCTACACCCTCACCTCCAACCTGCCTTCGGGCTGGACGGCGGTTTTCTACCCCGATACCGACTGCAACGGCGTGATGGACACCCCCACCCCGGCCCCGGTGAGCAGCACTGGCCTGATCAACGCTGGTGCCACTGTTTGCTTCATCGCAGCCGTACAGGTGCCCGCTGGTGCTGCTCCGGTGGATGTCACCGCAGGCACCAACGACAACGTACAGTTCACCGCTACCAGCACCACCCTGGCCGGTGTAAGCGATACCATTGCCGGCGCGGTGGATGTAAACCTGGTAGCCCAGGTGAGCCTGACGCCCAACCGCAGCGGCACCATCACCAGCCCCGGCACCCTCCAGTACACCCACACCCTGACCAACAACTCCAACAGCGGTGCGACCTGCAGCATCTCCGGCAGCGGCGGGAGCTTCGGCTGGACCTATCAGTACTCGCTGGACGGCAGCACCTGGGCCTCCAGCCTGAGCAGCATCACGGTGGCGGCCAACGGCGGCAGCCAGGTGGTGTATGTGCGGGTGCTGACCCCGGCCGGCCAGCCCATCGGGCGCACCGACGTCAATACCCTGACCGCAAGCTGCACCATTGCCAGCGCAAGCGTCACCGCCACGGCCTCGGAAACCACCACCGTGGTGGGCGGCGACCTGCGCCTGACCAAGAGCGCGGTGAGCTATGTGGGTAGCAGCACCACCGTACGGGATGCCAACGCGGCGGTGGCCCTGCCCGGCGACCAGATCCTCTACACCGTGGTAGCCCAGAACATTGGTACGGGCAACCTGACCCAGGTGGTGGTGAGCGATCCGCTGCCCAGCTACACCAGCTTTGTCAGCGCCAGCGCCAGCATCAGCGGCTTCAGTGGTACTGTGCTCTACTCCACCGATGGCAGCACCTGGAGCACCACGGCCCCAACCGCCCTGGCTTCGGGCCAGACCCTCTACGTGGCCGTGGACACCAACGGCGACAACACTATCACCAGCGCCGACACCCTGCCACCGGGGGCTACCATCACCCTCAGCTTCCGTGTGCAGGTGCAGTAAGCCAGGAATTGATCACCCAATCCCTACGAGGGCCTTTGAGCCCTCGTAGGGAATAAACCAAGTGAGAGCCCATGCAAACTCAAGCGCCCACACCAACTGCCCCCAGGGTTAAGAGGTTCTTTAAGCAAAAGAACCGGGGTTCTGCCTTCTGGGCAGTTCTGGTGTGGGCCTTGTTTTGGCTTCACCTGGCCTGGGCTGCACCCGCCGGGACGGTAATTCGCAACCAGGCTGCAGCCATTGTAAACGGCCAGATATATCTATCCAACGAGGTGGAAACCCGGGTACAGGCGGTGTGCGTTCCGGCCATGACCCCCAATGGGAGTCTTGCCAGCCCCGGCCAGCGCACCACTGCTCCAGCCGGTGGAACCGCCTATTTTAGCTATCGCCTGCAAAACAGTGGAAATCAAAGTTTTCTGTTCAACCTGAGCTGGTTGCAAAATGGGGCCTCCTGGACACCCAGCGCCGTGCGTTTTTATCTGGACACCAATGCCAACGCCCAGCTCGACCCCGGCGAGCCGGAGGTCAGCAGCCTCAGCCTGGATATGGGCCAGGAAGCCCATCTGATTCTGGCCGTACAGACCCCACCCTCGGCCAGCGGCGAGCTTTTGATTAGCCCCGTGGCTACCTGCCCCGATGGTACGCGCGATGAGGATAACTTTAGCTCTATTCGCATCGGCAGCGGGCCGGCTTTGAGCCTGGTCAAGTCGGTGGATGCGAATCCAGTTCGACAAAACCAGACCGTGGGTTTCACCCTGCGGGTACAGAACCTGGGCAGCGCGCGCGCTATGGGCCCAGTTTATGTGGAAGATCGTCTGGATATACCCGGACTGAATGGCCTGGCGTATCTGGCCGGCTCTGCAAGTACGGTCAAAGGCCGCCTGGAGTACTTCGATGGGGCCAACTGGGGCAGCCTCGAGCCCACCCTCGTGCGGGGTATCCGGCTGGTGCTGGACGGCCTCGAGGTCGGGGAGGAGGCCATCTTTAGCTTCCGGATGCAGGTGGCCGCCGATGCTGCGCCGGGCGAGCGGGTTAACCTGGCCCAGGTCAGCTCAAGCGAGGGCAGCGCCCAGACCCAGGCTTCCCTGCAAATTGCCGCCGAGTACGCCCACGCCCTGGGGCCCATCGGCAACCCGCAGGCCGCGGGCACCGCCGACCGGCAGGAGGCCGAGGTGCTGGCCGGGCAGCCCTACTGCTTTAGCCATACCCTGCTCAACAGCGGCAACGCCCCCGACACCTACACCCTGGAGGCCCTTGGGCTGCCCAGCGGTGTGAACCTGACCTACCGCACCATGGGCGGAGGCAGCCTGCCCACCCCCATCACCCTGGCCGCGGGCCACAGCCTGGACTTCCAGGCCTGTGTATCGGCCCTGCCCCCCGGTACGCCCGCCTTTGAGTTCAGCCTGCTGGCCCGTTCGGGGAGCACCGGCAACGCCGACCCCACCGTGGACCGCGTTGCGCAGGTCTGGGATCTTTCTCAGATCGTCCTGTTCAAAAGCAGCTCGAGCGGGCCCACCGCGAGTCCTGGGCAGGGGGTGGAATACACCCTGCAGGTCGAGAACCCGCTGCCCCTGACCATCTCCAACGTGCAAATTGAAGACACCCTGGATGCCCACCTCGAGTTCCTCTCGGCCTCCGACGGGGGGGTCTTCGACCCCGGAACCCGCACCGTGCGCTGGAACCTGACGCTGGCAGCCCGGAGCACCCTTACCCTGCGCCTGCGGGTGCGGGTTAGCACCGCTGCGCCCGACAATGTGACCATCGTGAACCGCTTCAGCCTGCGTTCTGCCGAGATTGGCAACCCATTGGTTTCCAATAGCGTCACCTTGCGGGTGCAGGCGGCGGCCCTGCTTCTGGAAAAGCGGGTGGAGCCCAGAAAGGTCAGGGTGGGTGACCTGCTCACCTATACCCTGACCGTGGCCAATGTGGGGCAGGTTCCCCTCACGGTGCGCCTCGAGGACACCCCCGACCCCCACCTGCAATACCATGCCGGCAGCGCCAGCCCCGCCGAACCCGTTCTGCAAAACAGCCGCCTCATCTGGGAAAACCTCACCCTGGCCCCAGGGGAGCGGATGGAGATCCGCTACCGTATGCGGGTGCTGGCGGGAGCCGGTAGCGAACTGAAAAATACCGTGCAGGCCACCGGGGACAGCGCAAGCGGAACCGCGGTAGCCAGCGCGGTGGCCTCGGCTGCGGTACAGGTCGAGCAGGGCGTGCTGGCCGCACCCCACCTGCTGATGGGCCGGGTCTTCCTGGATACCAACCGCGACGGCCTGTACACCGCCGGCCTGGATGTGCCGCTGCCGGGGGCCCGGGTTATCCTCAGCAACGGCTGGCAGGCCCTGACCGATGCCGAAGGCCGCTACAGCTTCCGCAACCTGACGGGTGGGGTGTGGGAGGTGATGCTCGAGCCGGCCTCGGCCCCCTTCCCGCCCCTCCCCCACCCCGAGGCCCAGGGGGCGGGTTACCGCCACCGGGTGCGGGTGGAGGGCCTGACCGTGAGCGACTTCCCCCTCGAGCGCCCCGCGGGTCTGGCCCACGCCCAGCGCGAAACCACCCTGGAATTCGGGCCGCTCACCCTGCACAAAAAGCTGCTGCCGCTCCCCGCTGGAGTCCGGGTGGTGCTGGTACTGGAATCCGCCGAGCCCCTCACCGACCTGACCCTCACCGACCCCCTCCCCGGCGGCGGTGAGCGGGTCTTCCAGTTTGCGCTGTTCCAGGGCCGCCAGACCCTGACCTACGACCTGGACAGCCCCCGGGCCCCTCAACTGACCGATCCACAGGTGCGCTGGAGGTATCCGTGATGTTCGGAAGAACCCCCCACACCCTGGCGCTGGCTTGGCGCGGGCTTTGCTCACTTGTCTTCTTGCTTTCTTCGGCAGCGCTGGGCCAGGTCCGCACCGACCTCAAGGGCATCGTGCCGGGGGATGCGCTGGGCTGGGAAATCCAGGAGCTGCGCTCAAGCGTGGTGGTGCACAAACCCACCATCCTGAACCTGCAGATCTACTCCCCCGGCTTCGACCCCACCGATTACCGCCGGGCCCTCAAGGGCCAGGAGGAGCTGGGCGACGAACGCTACGACAAGGGGCGGGGTCAGATGCTGGCCGAGTTTGTGCTGATCCGGGACGGAAAGGTGCTGGCCCAGGAGAACTTTAGCGTGGAGCCCCACCGCTGGGTGCTGTTCTTCCGGGGACAGGTGGAGCCAGGGGTCTACCTGCTCAAGAGCCGACTGGTCGGGCTGGGCAAAAACGCCTTCCGCTACCGCATCCAGACCAGCGTGCCGGGGGCCGCTGAGCTGCTGATTGACCCCACCTTGCAGCTCTACGATGTGCGGCCTTTTCAGGCAGTGAACCCGCTCTCGGTAGCCACCATCCGGGGGCAGGACTGGCTCGAGCCCTTCGTGCTCAACGTGAGCCCCGAGGTGCTGCCCTTGCGCGTGGGCTTCTACGACGAGGACGGCGCAAAGGAGATGGAGGGCCGGGTGCGCCTGCCCGACGGAACCCAGGAGCGCCGCCCTGTCTCCGGCGACCGGAGCTGGGCCTACTACGAGATTCGACAGCCCGGCCTGATCACCTTCGGCTTCCGCCAGCCCAAGACTGCCACCCAGTACTCCAACACCATCGGCTTCCGGGTGGATGCTTGTATGGAGGTGGAGCCGGCAGCCTTCCGGGTGATACCCCCGCGCCCGGTGCAGGCCTTGGTGCAGGACAGCAGCGGCCAGCCGCTCGATATCACCCCTGCCGTGGAGGGCGACAAAGTCCGCACCCTCCGGCTGCCGGCCCTGCCCGAGGGCTACCGGCTGTTGCGGATGGAGGTGGAAGGCGGGGAGGCCCTGGATGCCCAGACCGCCCGCTTCGGCTGTGCAGGCGGCCTGGTGCGCTATGTGGTGGAAAAACCGGCGCCGGCCCCACCCGCGTCCACCCTGGAAATCGAGGCGGTGCTGGTGCTGCCGGAAGGCGAACAGCCCTTCGACCTACCCCTCACGGTAAACGATCAGCCCGTGGTGCTGGAGCAGGGCCGGGCCCGCCTGAGCCTGGCGCCGGGCACCCATTCCCTCGCGCCCCAACTGGGCGGGGCCCGGATCGAGGGGCCCCAGGCCGTCACGCTAACAAACGGCCAGCACCAGACGGTGCGCTTCAGGGTCTACCCAGAAGTCCAGCTCACCCTGGAAGCCGCTCCCACTACGCTACGCGTGGGGGAGGAAACCCTTCTAACCGCCCGGGCCCGCACCGCCTTCCCGCGCCTGCTGCCCGCCGACCTCGAGCTTGAACTGCCCCCCTGCCTGGAAGCCCTCGAGACCCCCCGCCTGGCGGCCCCCATCGCCCAGGGCCGCGAGGCCGTGTTGCAGGTACGGGCCAGGGCCCTGTGCAGAGGCGAGCCCCAGGTTGGGGCCACCCTGAGCCCCTGGGGCCAGAAAACCAGCGCCCAGCTGAGAATCATCCAACCAGCCACCTTCACCTTGCAGAAGGAGGCCCTATCACCCACGGCCCCGGTGGGCGGTACGGTGGTGTACCGCCTGCGGGTGCAGAACACCGGCGACGAGGCGGGCCGGGTGCGCCTCCAGGACAGCCTGACCCAAGGACTGCAGGGCCCCACCCTCGACGAGGTGCTCGAGCTTCCGGCCGGAGCCAAACGCGTGCTCGAGGTGCAGGCCCGCGTAACCGCCGAGGCCCCTGCGGTGGTGATCAACACCGCCCGCCTGCTCAGCGAAAGCAATCAACCCCTCCGCGAAGCCCAGGCCGAGGTGCGGGTGCTGCGCCCGGTGGCCGAGCTCTCGCGCACGCTGGACAAGCGCCGGGTGGTGCCGGGGGAGGAAGTAGAGGTGCGCCTGGTGGTGCGCAACACCGGCCAGGCCCCCCTGCGCTACGAGCTGCGCGACAGCTACCCCGAGTGGCTCGAGGTGGCGCAGACCCCAGTCTTTAGCGGCGAACTGGCCCCCGGGGCCAGCGCCACCCACTCCTACACCGCCCGGGTGCGCTTCGGCCCGGCGGCCGAGGGCCCGTTCCTGGCCCAGCTCACCTCCAACGGCGGCCACCCCAGCGCGCCCGACACCCTCCAGCGGGTGCTGGTGCAGCTCGAGAAAAGCGTCGAGCCGGGCCGGGTGCTGGTGGGCGGTTCGGGCCTTTTTACCGTCCGGGTTGGCAACCCCACCGATCACCCGCTCAACCTGCGCCTGCAGGAGTCGCCCGCCGAGGGCCTACGGATGACCCTGCCGGAAAGCCTGGAATTCAGGCTACAGCCCGGCGAGGTGCGCGAGCTTAAGCTGGAGGCCCAGGCCGAACGGGTTGGCCCGCTCGACAACCAGGTCACGGCCTTTGTGGGCAGCACCCCAGCCTCCCTCCCGGCCAGGGCCACCCTGCTGGCCCTGCCCATCCTCGAGCCCCGGCGGCTTTCCACCGTCACCCTGGACTTTGCGGTAAAGGGCAGCGCCCCCTTCGAGCGCCTGCTACTCACCCACCTGCCCCCTGCCCAGAGCGCTTATGAGCCCGGTTCGGCCCGGCTGGATGGCCGCCCCCTCCCCGACCCCCGCCAAGACGAGAAGGGCCGCCTCTACTTCGAGCTGCCTTACCAGCGCCAGGGCCAGCTCACCTACCAGCTCCGTCACCGCGAGGCCCTGGGCCCCATACCCGAACCCACCCTGACCGCGCAGGTAGGCGACCGGGAGGTCTACCTGCAGGGCCAGCAGCGCCTGGCCGACCTGGAAAAAGCCCAGCCCATCGTGGTTAATACCCGCGACGGCTTCATCCAGGAGCCCCTGCCCGGCAGCGTGTTCCGCAGCGATAAAGCCCGGGTGGTGCTGCAAACCCCCAACGGCCTCGAGACCCGCCTGAGCGTGAACGGAAGCCCCATAGACTCCAGGTTCCTGGGCCAGGCCACCTACGACAGCGCCCTCGGCCTCCAGCGCCTGGAGTACTACGGCCTGCCGCTCCAGCCAGGCCGCAACCTGATCGAGGTGCAGACCCCTCTGGGCTCGGATCGGGTGGAGGTCTTCCTGGCCGGTAACCCCGTGCGGCTGGAGGTACGTCCGCTGCGCCTGCTGGCCGATGGCCGCACCCCGCTGGAGCTGGAGGTGCGGGCGGTGGATGCGCTGGGCCTGGCCTCGGGCTTCGGCCCCCTCACCGTAGAAGCCTCCCAGGAGCCCCTGGAGGAAGACGCCTTCCCCCTGCTCTCGGGGTATCAGGTGCTGCTAAAGGATGGAGTGGCCCGGCTCTACCTGAAGCCCACCGCCACCCCCACCCCCCTGCGCCTGCGGCTGGCGACCGGGGAGCTGCAAACACAGGCCGAGTTCTTCGTACTGGGCCGCCAGAGCACCCTGTGGCAGCTTCAGGGGAGCCTGGGGGTGCGCCTTGGGGATAGCCTTCAGGTATTTGGGCTGGGCCGGGGCTACCTGGAAAGCCCCCTGGGCCCGGGCCTCCTGCAAGGCGCGCTGGACGGCTCGCTGCGCTTTGAGGCGGGCCAGCCCCGGCTGCAAACCGGCCTGCGCGACCAGCCCGACCCCACCGGGCGCTTCCCTCTCACCGGCAGCGGCCAAGAGGCCACCCTGCCCCTGCGCTCGGATGAGCCTTTTGCTCTGCGCTACGACCAGGAGGCCTTCAGCCTGGGCTACTACGCTGACAAGCTGGGGGTGTTTGGCCTGGACGGGCTGCCCCAGGGCACCGCTTTGCGCCTGGAAACCCGCGGACGATCCCCTCTCGGGACGGGCTCCGCCAGTGCACCGGGTGGCGAGCTGGCCCTGCAGGGCTTCGTGGGCTACCTACCCGCCGGCAGCAGAAGCGAGCGCATCGTGCCCGACGGCACCCGCTTTTATAGGCTAAGCGGCCCAGCCGAGCCCGGCAGCGAACAGGTGGTGCTCTGGGTGGGTTCCAGCCAGAGCCGCCTCGAGCGCCTCAAAGACTACGTGCTGGACGCCGATACCGGCCTCCTCACCCTCAGCCGTCCGCTCTGGCCCAGCGACCCCGACTTCCAGCCGGTTCTGCTCGAGGTCACCTACGCCCCCCAGGGCGGCCACCGCGCGCTGGGCTACGGGGCCGGGGCCCGCTGGAAGCTGGGCGATTTCAGCATTGGGCTGGGCGCAGCCTACCTGCCCGCCCAGGGCTGGCATTACGGGGCCGAGGCCGCTTACCAGCTACCCGGCTTTGGCGTAAAGGTGAGCTACAGCCGGGGCAGCGCCGAGCGCTACGGCCTCGAGGTCTCCGGTAAACAGGGCCCCCTCGAGTCGAGCGCCAACCTCTTCTACGAGGGCAAGCTGCAGGGCCAGGCCCAGGTGGCCTACAACCTGAGCGAGGCCGACCAGCTCAGCCTCGAGCACCAGACCGGCAGCAACAACCGCACCGGCCTGCTCTACACCCGCCGCCTCTCCCCCAGCTTCTCGGTGGGGGGCGGGCTGGGCTACACCTGGGAGGAAGCGGCCTGGGCCAGCCTGGGGCGGCTGGGCTTCAAGAGCGGCCCGCTCAGCACCGAACTGACCCACGCCCAGCCCTTCAGCCTGAGCCAGAGCGCCTCCACCCGCCTCCGCAGCAGCTACGCCTTCGATGCCAACCTCACCGCCGAGGCCGACCTGGTGCAGACCTGGGGCCTGGGCTTTAGCGGCGTGGTGGGCCTCAAGCAACAACTGGCCGGGGCCAACCTCTCGCTGGCCTACCAACTGCCGGGCGCGGCGGGCGAGGGCAACCGGGCCCGCTTTGGCCTGGAGGCCCCGCTCCCCCTGTCCGAAAACTGGAGCCTGAACGCCAGCGCCGGCTACGAGCGCAGCCTCACCAGCGGCGCCGACCAGAGTGCCTTTGGCCTGGCCCTGCGCTACCAGGCCCAGGGCTTCACCGCCACCCTGGGGGCCGAGACCGCCTGGAGCGCCGGCCAGCCCAAGGTGGTGTTGCGGGCCGGGGCCAGCGGGCAGCTCGACGAGCAGCAGACCCTCTCGCTGGATGCCAACTACCAGATCGTACCCACCGCCGAGGGCCGCTTCACCCTGGCCTACGCCCTGCGCGGGCGCGAGGCTTCTGTGCTCACCTACCACCGCCTGAGCACCGTGGGTGAGCTTGTCCTCGAGGGGGCCCTGGCCGCCAGCTACCACCCCAGCCCAAGCCTCCAGCTCCGCCCCAGCGCCGCCTACCGCCTCAAGCTCGACGACCCCGCCGGCCACACCTACCAGCTCGGCCTGGGCGGCAACTACTACTTCACCGACTGGCTGGGCCTGGGGGCCGCTGCCTACTACCAGTTCCAGCCGGGCACCCAGACCAGCGCCACTGCCTTCTCGCTCGAGGCCAGCTTCCGGGTCGTAGAGGGCCTGTGGCTCAACGCGGGCTACACCTTCGGCGGCTTCAGCGGCCTCACCCCCGACACCGCCCCCGGCTTCTACCTGCGCCTCGACTTCCTGGGAGGTAGCCGATGAAACGCGCGCTGTTTTTCATGCTGCTCTTGCTGGGTCTGGCCCAGGCCCAGGTGGTGACCTCATTTAGCATCCGCTACCAAAACACCACCAACGGCAATATCACCCTGGTGGGCAACACCCTGATGTGCGCTGTAAGCATGGGTACTTGTAACACAACCCAAATGAACAACCCCAATGCCAACAACAACCAAAACATGATCTTCATCAACGCCGACCCGGCCAACCCTACCTGGCCCTCGGGCCGTGGGGGAAGCAGCAGCGCAACCCTCTCCCTCCCCACCGGGGCCCAGGTGCTGTGGGCCGGGCTCTACTGGGGGGCGCGGGTCGACCCCAGCACCTCGGGGCGCAACCAGATTTCCATCAAGCCCCCTGGGGCTTCAGCCTACCAATCCCTCACCGGCACCCTCCTTGGCACCATCACAAACCAGGGCACCGATACCACCCGCCCTTACACCGCCTTTGCCGACGTAACCAGCCTCGTTCAAACCAGCGGCAGCGGCCCCTACTGGGTAGGGGGTATCCTGGCCGCCACCGGAAACGATAGTCTGGGCTTCTACGCCGGCTGGTCGCTGGTGGTGGTCTACCGGCTATCCAGCGAGCCCCTCCGCAACCTCACGATCTACGATGGTCTGGCCTCGGTAAGCAACGGCAACAACGTCACCATCACCCCCAGCGGCTTCCTGACCCCCTACACAGGCTCCTTTACCGCCTATCTGGGAGCGGTGGCTTTTGAGGGGGATGGGGGCATCACAGGTGACCAATTGGTGCTAAATGAGGTAGCGCTTAGCGATGCACAAAACCCTAGCGACAACTTCTTCAACAGCTCTGTGTCGCAGCTCGGTACCCGTTTCACCGCCAAAAACCCCAACTATCTCAACCAGATGGCGGTGGACGTAGACCTGGTGGACGCCACGGGTCGCATTCCCAATGGAGCCACTTCAGCAACCATTCAGTTCACCTCCTCTCAAGACGTCTACTTCCCCACCGTGCTGACCTTTGCCACCCAGGTCTACCTTCCCGATCTCACCAGTTCTTTCAGCAAAACCGGACAGGACATCAACGGGGGCAACCTGGTGGTGGGCGATATCCTCGAGTACACCCTGAGTTTTTCCAACACCGGCCTGGATGGGGCCACCAATGTGGTCGTGCGCGACCCCATCCCTGCTGGCACCCAGTACGTACCGGGAAGCCTGCAGGTACTCACCAACGCCATCGGTGCCCCCACCGGCTCCTTTACCGATGCCGCCGGCGACGACATCGCCGAGTTTGATAGCGCCAACAACCGGGTGGTTTTCCGCCTGGGCACCGGGGCCAACGCCACGAGTGGCGGGCTCATCCTACCGACTCAGGGTGCCAGCGTGCGCTTCCGGGTACAGGTGCTGCCCAGCGCCGGCGGGCAAACCATCACCAACACCGCCCAGATCAACTACAACAGCCAGACCCTGGGCACCAGCTTCAGCCAGAGCGCCAGCACCTCGGCCAACAGCCAGGTCTCCAATCCCCCCACCCTGAGTAAAGCCTTCGCCCCGGCCAGCATCCAGGCTGGCGGCAGCAGCACCCTGACCCTGACCCTCAGCAACCCCAACCCCACCACCGCCACCCTGAGCGCGGCCCTGGTGGATAACCTGCCCGCTGGGGTGGTGATAGCCAGCCCAACCAACGCCAGCACCACCTGCCCCAGCGGCAGCCTGAGCGCCACGCCCGGCAGCGGCAGCCTAACCCTGGCCGCCGGAGCCCAGATTCCGGCCAACGGGAGCTGCACCGTTAGCGTAAATGTAACCGCCAGCACACCAGGGAGCTACACCAACACCCTGGCCGCCGGCACCCTCCAGACCAATTACGGCAGCAACCAGAGCCCAGCCAGCGCGGTGCTAACCGTGGTGGGCCTCGACATCTCCGGCCAGATTTACCACGACCGCGAACCCAACGGGGCCAGGAACGGCGAGGACTGGTCGGACGGGGTTACAGTCTACGTGAAGCTGGTACAGGGCAGCACGGTGGTGGCCGTCCAGACCGTGAACCCCGGAACCGGCAGCTACACCTTTAGCGGCGTCGTTCCCGGCAGCTACACCCTGGTGCTGGACAACAACAACAGCACCGCCGATACCACCCCCACCGCCCCCACTGGCTGGCTTTTGATCAACCCTGCCACTGGAAGCCGGGCCATCACCATGACCTCCAGCAACCTTCTGAACCAGGACTTCGGCCTCTTCCGGGGGTTCAGGGTAGAGGGCCGGGTCTTCTACGACGATGGCGAGAGCGGCGGCACCGCCAACAATGCCCTGCAGGATGGCCAGGAGCGCAGCGTGGGCGGTGTGGTGATCACGGCCAGCGACGGTACCTCTAGTCGCACGACCAGCACCGATGGCAACGGCTTTTACTACCTGTATGTACCCGCCAGTTGGAGCAGCGTCAGCCTCTCCCACCCCCTGCGCCCGGCCACCGGCTGGAACAACGGCAGCACCGCCACCCTGGTGGGAAGCTGGGCCGACGCCACAGGCCCCACCTCCGCTGGTGCCGTGGTCAGCCTGGGTTCGGCCAGCAGCCTGGCCGGCTCCAGCCTTACCCGCAACTTTGGGGTGGTGCGCAGTTCGCTCTTCCGGCCCGACCAGTCGGGCCAGACCACCAGCCCCGGGGTGGTGCGCTACCTGCACCAGTTCAAGCCCGGCAGCCTGGGCACGGTCAGCCTGGCCCTGGTCAACACCCCGCAGTTTGGCTACCAGCTCCGCCGCGATGTGAACTGCGACGGCGACTTCGACGACGCCGGCGAGGGTTTCCAGGGACTACCGCAGAGCTTTAGCGTGGGTTCTAGCTGGCCGCGGGAGCCGGACGGCAGCCTGGCGGCCTGCGCCCTCGAGGTGCAGGTGCTGGTGCCCGCAGGGGTGAGCGCCGGCCAGGTGGATATCGCCAGCCTCAGCGCCAGCCTGGCCTGGAGCAACAACCCGGCCGTTCAGGAAACCCGCGGCCTGACCGATGCCACCACCGTTATCCGCGGCGGCGAGCTGCGGCTGGAAAAGCAGGTGCGCAACGTAAGCCAGAACACCGCTTTTGCGGCCAGCGCCCAGGGCCGCCCCGGCGAGGTGCTGGAGTACCGCATCCAGTATCAGAACATCGGCAGCCAGCCCATCTTCAACGTGGTGCTCTACGACCCCATCCCCTTCTTCAGCACCCTGGTGCAGAACGCCTACGGCGGCACCGGCGAGGTGGAGCTGGTCTGTCCAAACGGCGCGGTGGTGCGGCCCGACCTGGGCAACACCAACAGCATCAGCCTGAACCTGGCCGCACTCTGCACCCTTCCCACCGCTCCCCAGCCCGGCGGGGGTAGCGCCCCGGCCTTGCTGCCTGGTCAGGGAGGGTATTTCGTGTACCGGGTGCAGGTGAACTGAGCACCCCCGGGCCCTTTATGGCAAACCGTGTGCTTTTAGCCCAGGATGAGGGAAAATCATCGGCCGGGTACGTGGTGAAACCTAACCCTCACTCCAAAGGCTCCGATGGGTCTGGTTTTAGACTGGTATCGTGGTGTTACAAGACCTACACGAATCGTTGAAGGTTACCTGGCGCACCCAGGATGAATTTCAAATCCCGTGGCACTACGGTAATGTGGAGGCCGAGCTCGAGGCCCTCCAGCAAGGCGCAGCCCTGCTGGACTTCTCCAATCATGGTCTGTTGGAGCTTAGAGGGCCCGATGGAACCGAGTTCCTGCACAACCAGTGCACCTCCAATATCCGCGCAATGTTGCCGGATAGCTGGCTCGAGACCCTCTTTCTGAGCGCTCGAGGCCAGATCGAGCACCTGGGCCTGGTGTTCAACCTGGGCAACTCCTTCTGGGTTAGCTCCCCCAGCGCCAGGGCCCTGGCCGAGCGCTTTCGCAAGTTTATTGTGTTCGACCAGGTCGAGATCGAAGCGCTGCCCTGGTCATTGCTGCGCCTGCACGGCCCGGGTGCCGAGGCGGTAGCCCAGCAGCTCACCGCCCTCCCCCCGCGCTGGGGCCTCGTCAAGACCCCACACCTGGTGCTGGCGCGCGACGAATTCGGCCTGTGGTTCCTGGTGCCCGCCAGCCAGGCCTACCAACTGGCCCAGCGGCTGCTAGAGGCCGGGGCCAGTCCGGTAGGACACCAGGCCTGGCACATCTGGCGGGTCGAGCGCGGCATCCCCGACCTGCCCGAGGCCCTGGGTGAGCTGCCCCAGGAAGCGGGGCTGGAGGGCCGGGTGAGCTATAAGAAAGGCTGCTATCTGGGCCAGGAAATTATGGCCCGGCTCGAGGCCCGGGGCAACACCCGCTACCAGCTCATGGGGCTTTTGGGTCAGAAGGAACTCCCCAGTGGAGCCGAAATCTTCCGCGAGGGCAAGCGCGTCGGCAGGGTGGGCACCGCCGTGGAGTCGCCCCGGCTTGGGGCCATCGCACTGGCCCTGCTGCGCAAGGAGCTGGCCCCCGGCGACCAGGTACACGTCGAGGGTTGGTCGGCCACTGTTTCAGGCCTGCCCATGCCGTAAAAGCGTTCGCGGCCTCGAGGCCAGCCCGTATGATGAAGATGCGGGCCTTTGACGTTTTTAATAAGATGTTGTAACGTATAGGAGTTATTATGTTTTTAGCAGAAATAATCGGCGTGGGGGATGAGCTGCTATACGGCGAAACGGTGGACACCAACACCGCCGAAATTGCCGTTAGCCTCCAGCCCTATGCCCTCGAGATCCGCCGCACCCTGCGGGTGGCCGACCACCTCGAGGCCCTGACCGAGGCCGTGCGCGAGGCCTGGCAGAAGGCCCGACTGGTGGTGCTCTCGGGCGGGCTGGGCCCCACCCCCGACGACATCACCCGCGAGGCCATCGCAGCGGCCCTGGGCGAGCGCATGGAAATTGACCCCCAGGTGCTGGCCTGGCTGGAGGGCATTTTTGCGGATCGGGGCTGGAAGATGCCCCAGGCCAACCGCAAGCAGGCCCTTAAGATTCCTTCGGCCACCTGGATCGCCAACCCCCGCGGCACCGCGCCCGGCTGGTGGGTGCACCGGGAAGGTAAAGACCTGGTCTCCTTGCCCGGCCCGCCCGCCGAGTGGCGCCCGATGTGGGCCGAGCTGCTGCCCAGGCTGGGGCTGCCAGCAAAACCCTACCGGCAGGTGGCCTTCAAAACCTTTGGCCTGGGCGAGTCGCGCATTGTGGAGCTGCTGGGCGATCTGTTCCAGCGCAACGGGGCGGTGGAGGTGGGCACCTACGCCAAGATGGACGGGGTGGCGGTGGTGGTGCGGGGGGAGCCCGGCCCGGTCGAGGCGCTGGCCGCGCAGATCCGGCCCCTGCTGGGCGAGGCGGTCTGGGGCCAGGAGGGCGATACCCTCCCGGCGCTGGCCCTGCAGCTATTGGAAGGCCGAAAAGCCACCCTGGCCACCCTCGAGTCCATGACCGGGGGGGTGCTGGGGGCGCTCCTGACCGGGATACCGGGCGCTTCCAGAAACTACCTGGGGGGGCTGGTCTCCTATAGCCTGGAGGCCAAGTCCCAGCTCCCCATCCCCCTCGAGGTCGCAGCCCAGCACGGGGTGGTCTCGGCGGCCTTTGCCGAGGCCATGGCCGTGGCAGCCCGCGGCCTGCTGGGGGCCACCTACGGCCTCTCCACCACCGGCGTGGCCGGCCCCGAAACCCTGGAGGGCCAGCCGGTGGGCACCCTGTTCGTGGGCCTGGCCGGCCCCGAGGGGGTTCGCTCCCGGCACTTCCGGCTGCCGGGGGCCAGCCGTGAAATGATACGCCAGCGCGCAGCCCACGCGGCCCTGGCTTTTCTGGTGAGTGAGCTACGATGAGGCTTTTTTATGCCATCTTCCCCCCCCGCGAGGTGCAGGCCACCCTCGCCGAAGCCCAGGCTCGAGTGCGCAGCTACCGGGGCTGGAAGCCCAGCCCCCCCCACCAGCTTCACATCACCCTGCTCTTTTTGGGGGAGCAGCCCCCGGAACGCCTGCCGGAGTTCCGCCGCATCGGGCGCGAGGTGGCCTCCCGCGTCAAAGCTTTTGAGGTGACCTTGGGTGGAACCGGCTACTTTCCCCCCACCGGTGGGCCCCGGGTCTGGTTCGTCAAGGCCAGCGGGGAGGGGCTCGAGGCCCTGGCCCAGGGACTGCAGCAAGCCCTGCCGGACATCGAGGCGGCCCCCTTCAAGCCCCACCTGACCCTGGCCCGCAAAAAAGGCCCAGCCCCCCGCGTGGGGCCCCTGGTGATGAATATCCGCTTCCCGGTTCAAGCGGTATGCTTGGTAGAGTCCAAGCTGGAGCGCTCAGGTTCGCAGTACCGTGTTTTGGAGCAGTTTCCACTACGTTGAATAGCCTCTGGTCGTAGGAGTGTGTATGGATAAAGACAAGCAAAAAGCGCTGGAAGGAGCCCTGAAATCCATCGAGAAGCAGTTCGGCAAAGGGGCTGTCATGCGCCTGGGCGAGGCCCCCAGACAGCAGGTGGACGTCATTCCCACCGGCAGCCTGGGCCTGGATATGGCCCTGGGCATCGGGGGAATTCCCAAAGGGCGGATCATCGAGATCTACGGCCCCGAATCGGGCGGCAAAACCACCCTGGCCCTCTCCATCATCGCCCAGGCCCAGCAGGCCGGGGGGGTGGCGGCTTTCGTGGACGCCGAGCACGCCCTCGACCCCATCTACGCCAAAAGCCTGGGGGTCAACATCGACGACCTCCTGGTCTCCCAGCCCGACACCGGCGAACAGGCCCTGGAAATTGTGGAGCTCCTCACCCGTAGCGGCGCGATAGACGTCATCGTGATTGACTCGGTGGCGGCCCTGGTGCCCCAGGCCGAGATCGAGGGGCAGATGGGCGACGCCTTCGTGGGCATCCAGGCCCGCCTGATGAGCCAGGCCCTGCGCAAGCTCACGGCGGCGCTTTCCAAAAGCAACACCGCTGCCATCTTCATCAACCAGATCCGGGAAAAGGTGGGGCAGATGTACGGCAACCCCGAGACCACCCCTGGCGGGCGGGCCCTCAAGTTTTATGCCTCGGTGCGGCTGGATGTGCGCAAGC
Source organism: Meiothermus ruber DSM 1279 (assembly GCF_000024425.1). Classification (NCBI taxonomy): domain Bacteria; kingdom Thermotogati; phylum Deinococcota; class Deinococci; order Thermales; family Thermaceae; genus Meiothermus; species Meiothermus ruber. Next base: position 717,617 of record NC_013946.1, on the reverse strand, counting down.
AGGGCCAGCCCATCAAGGTGGGCAACGACGCGGTGGGCAACCGGGTGCGGGTCAAGGTGACCAAAAACAAACTGGCCCCGCCCTTCCGCGAGCACGAGATCGAGCTGTACTTCGGCAAGGGCATTGACCCCCTGGCCGACCTGGTGACGGTAGCCATCGCCACCGAGGTGATTGATAAATCGGGTTCCTGGCTCTCCTATGGCGACACCCGGCTGGGCCAGGGCAAGGAGAAGGCCGCCGAGTTCCTGAGGGGCGAGCCGCGGCTGGTTCAGGAGATCCGCGAGAAAGTTTTGGCCCAAGCTGGTAAGCTATCGGTATTGGCACCCTCCGGAGAGGACGAAGAGTCTTCCGCTGTGGCTGCCGAGGTATAGACTGCTTGCTAGGTGGGGTTCTCCCAGTATGAAAGGCCAGGCAACCCAGATGCTCAGTATCCGTCCGATGGCGCTTTGGGCCAGGGGGCGGTGCGCTGTAGAGCTTGGTAATGGTCTACTTCTGGTTTGGCGTCGGACTTGGGCCAGTCTGATTACGGTCCCCGCTGGGCCCTGCGGGATGGGCGCGGTGGGTCTTTCAAAGCAACCCCGCTTGGTGCGTGGGCTGTTTTCAAGAGCCGTTCAGTACAGGGGTATGCCTAAGAAAACTGGAACACGTATTTAGCCAAACGCCGATCAGAAACTGTGAGAACCTCCATGCAACCCTTGGAGGTACCGATGGCCTTTACTCCCCTAGATTTGATACTCACCCTGATCGTGGTTGTGCTGGCGGTGGTGGTGGTGGTGCTTTTGCAGCGCAGCAACCGCCAGACCGAAGTTAGCAAAAGCGAACTCGAGGCCGCCCGCCGCGAGGCCCAGCAGACCCTGGAAGCCGCCCGCCGCCAGGCCCAGACCGCCCTCGAGCAGGCCCAGAATCAGGCCCAGGCCCTGCTCGAGGCCGCCCGTGCGGAGGCCCAGAGCCTGCGGCAAAACGCCCAGACCGAGATACAAAACCTGCGGCAAAACGCCCATGTCGAGCTCGAGCGCCTCCGTCAGCAAGGTGAGGAGCGCCTGCGCCAGCAGCTCCGGGAGGAACGCGAGCGCCTGCAGGCCAGCCTCCAGGCCGAACGCGAGGCCCTGATGAGCGAGCGCGCCTCCATCCAGGCTGAACGTGAGCGCTTGCAGGCCGACCTCCAGGCCAGCCGGGCTGAGCGGGAGGAGCTCAAGCGCGAGACCGAGCGCCTGGCAAGGCGGGGCGAGCAGCTTGACGCCCGCGCGGCCAAGCTCGACGAGCAGGAGGAAAAGCTCGACGCCCTGGAGAAGACCCTCGAGGCCCGCCAGGCCGAGCTGGCCCAGCGCGAACGGCAGATCGACCTCAAGCTCCAGGAGGTGGCCGGGATGAGCCGGGAGGAGGCCCAGAACCTGCTTTTGTCGCGCCTGGACGCCGAACTGGAGGAAGAAAAAGCCCTGCGGGTCAAGGCCAACCTCGAGCGCATCCGGCTCGAGGTCAAGCGCGAGGCCCAGAAGCTGTTGGCCCAGGCCGCCCAGCGCCAGGCTTCCGAGACCGCCGCAGCCCTGGCCGTCTCGGTGGTGCCCATCCCCTCCGACGCCATGAAGGGCCGCATCATCGGGCGCGAGGGCCGCAATATCCGCACCTTCGAGGCCCTTACCGGGGTGGATCTGATCATCGACGACACCCCCGAGGCGGTGCTGCTCTCCAGCTTCAACCCCATGCGCCGCGAGATCGCCAGAATGGCCCTCGAGCAGCTCGTGGCCGACGGCCGCATCCACCCCAGCCGCATCGAGGAGGTGGTGGAAAAGGCCAAAAACGAGATGAAAACCTTCATCTACGAGCGCGGCGAGGAGGCCGCCCTGGAAGCGGGCGTGGTGGGCCTCAAGCCGGGCCTGGTGCAGTTGCTGGGCCGGTTGCACTTCCGCTCCTCCTACGGCCAGAACGTGCTCAAGCACTCGGTGCAGGTGGCCCACCTGACCGGCATCATGGCCGCCGAGCTGGGCCTGGACGCCGCCCTGGGCCGCCGGGCCGGGCTGCTGCACGACCTGGGCAAGTCGGTGGATCGCGAGATCGAGGGCACCCACGTGGAGATCGGCGTTACCCTGGCCACCCGCTTCGGCGAGCCCAAAGAGGTAATTGACGCCATCGCCCACCACCACGACCCGGAAAACGGCGAGACCCTCTACTCGGTGCTGGCCGCCGCCGCCGATGCCATCAGCGCGGCCCGTCCCGGCGCCCGCCGCGAGAGCCTGGAAGAGTACATCCAGCGCCTGGAGCAGCTCGAGCGCATCGCCCTGTCGTTCCCCGGCGTGGACAACGCCTTCGCGGTGCAGGCCGGGCGCGAGGTGCGGGTGATTGTGAAACCCGACCGCATCTCCGACGCCAAGGCCACCCTGCTGGCCCGCGAGATTGCCGGGCGCATCGAGCGCGATATGAACTACCCCGGTCAGGTGCAGGTCACGGTGGTGCGGGAAAGCCGGGCCGTGGAGTACGCGAAGTGAAACTCAATCTACCCCCAGCAGGTGCTTCGTCCTGCTACACTTAGGCTATGCAGTTTCATGTGCACGCGCGCTGGGATGACGAAGCCCAGGTCTGGGTGGCCGAGAGCGACGACCTGCCCGGACTGGTGGCCGAGGCCGGTACAGTAGAAGACTTGCTTAAGAAACTCAGCGTGTTGGTTCCCGAGTTAGCCGAGCTAAACCTGGGCCAAAGCAGCGGCAAAGGCACCTTTACCCTAACCGCCGAGCGCGAGCTGGCCTTTAGCTAATGGCCGACTACACCCGCGAACTCAAGCAACTGCTGACAGAGGCAGGCTGCCGCTTCCACCGACAAGGAAAGGGCGACCATGAAATTTGGTACAGCCCCATTACGAACCGTTATTTTCCGGTAGATAGCGCCATCAAATCCCGTCATACCGCTAATGGGGTACTCAAGCAGGCCGGGCTGCCCAAAAAGTTCTAACAGCAGTTGCCAGCAACTTTTCGTACAAGGCAACACCAAGGCCTTGAGCTGCACAAACACGCGGCCCACCGTTTTAGACAGACTGTCCATTGCCTTATAGGGCCCGGGCTCCTACCATGAACCTATCGGGCCTCAACCCTGTTTCATTGCCCAGCCCATACGGAGGTAGCAGATGGCAGTCAAGGAACCCCAAGTCACCCTGAAGCGCGTTTCGCACTGGATCGGCGGCAAGCTGGTCGAGGGCAGGTCTGGGCGGAGCGGCGTGGTCTGGAACCCTGCCACCGGGCAGCCGCAGGCCACCGTAGACTTCGCCTCGGTGGAGGAACTCGATGCGGCGGTGGCGGTAGCCAAGGAAGCCTACAAAACCTGGCGGCAGACCCCCCTCTCGCGCCGGGCCGAGATCATGTTCAAGTTCCGCGATCTGGTAGACCAGAACCGCCGCAAAATTGCCGAGCTGATTACCCTCGAGCACGGCAAGACCCTGGCCGATGCCCTGGGCGAGGTGGCGCGGGGCCTGGAAAACGTGGAGTTCGCCACCGGCATCCCCCACCTCTTGAAGGGGGGCTTCTCCGAGCAGGCCAGCCGGGGGGTGGACGTGTACCAGATTCGCCAGCCGCTGGGCGTGGTGGCGGGCATTACCCCCTTCAACTTTCCGGCCATGGTGCCCATGTGGATGTTCGCCAATGCCATCGCCTGCGGCAACACCTTCATCCTGAAGCCTTCGGAAAAAGACCCCTCCCCCAGCCTCTTCCTGGCCGAACTCCTGCAGCAAGCCGGGCTCCCCGATGGGGTGTTCAACGTGGTGCAGGGCGACAAGGTGGCGGTGGATCGCATCCTCGAGCACCCCGATATAAAGGCCGTTAGTTTTGTGGGCTCTACCCCGGTCGCCAAGTACATCTACGAGACCGGCACCAAACACGGCAAGCGGGTGCAGGCCCTGGGCGGGGCCAAAAACCACATGGTGGTGCTGCCCGACGCCGATATCGGCATGGCCGCCGACGCCGCCGTGAGCGCAGCCTATGGCTCAGCGGGCGAACGCTGCATGGCCATCTCGGTGGTGGTAGCGGTGGGCGACCAGACCGCCGATAACCTGATTGCTGCCATCAAGGAGCGGATGCCCAAAATCAAGGTGGGGCCGGGCCTCGAGGAGGGCGTGGAGATGGGCCCCCTGATTACCCGCGAACACCGCGACAAGGTGGCCTCCTACATCGAAAACGCCCCCAAGGAAGGGGCCACCGTGGTGGTGGACGGCCGGCAGGATCCCATCGCCCAGTCCGAGGGCTTTTTCCTGGGCACCAGCCTGATTGACCACGTTAAGCCCGGCATGAAGTGCTACGACGACGAGATTTTTGGCCCGGTGCTCAGCGTGGTGCGGGTCAAGACCTACGACGAGGCCCTGAAGCTCATCAACGAGCATCCCTACGGCAACGGCACGGCCATCTTCACCCGCGACGGTGGGGCCGCCCGGCAGTTCCAGTTCGACGTGGAAGCCGGCATGGTGGGCATCAATGTACCCATCCCGGTACCGGTGGCCTACTACAGCTTTGGTGGCTGGAAGGCCAGCCTGTTCGGCGACCTGCACATGTACGGCCCCGAAGGAGTGCAGTTCTACACCCGCGCCAAGGTGGTCACCAGCCGCTGGCCCGACCCCAGCACCAGCAAGGTGGATCTGGGCTTCCCGCAGGTGCGGTAACTCACGAAAGCTCATTTTGCGTGTACAGGGGTTATTTACCCCTGTATTCTTCTACGGTGCGTGCAATCTCCACCGATGATATACGTAGTACACCCTCGAGCGGCCTCACCCCTTCAGCAGCCAGCGTGTATGGGATCTCCACATCGCCCAGGATAGCAAAGTCTGTTGTGTTCTGGAATTCTCCTTCGATTGTATCTACAGGCCATTTTATACCTGAGTGGATCAAGATACTATTTTGGGAGCCGTACCTGCATACAAAATCGTTTCTTGGGCTTGGAAGTGGTTGCAATCCCCTTCCACCGTTTCCGTCTATTCCATATTTGCTTTTCTTGTATGGTTCCGGTATATGTAAAGCCAAGTAAGGACCTTTGGCCACGCCTCGTCCCTTGTTGATGATACTGATAAGTATATTGATAACAAATAATGTTCCAACTCCAGTAACTGGAAGTAAATCCGCAATTACTTCAATCTGTGGTTTGGGCCTCCGCCCAAACATGTCCTCGAGCATGGTGTGGGTTGCAATCACGAAAGAGCTTCCCGTCCGAACATAATAGTGCTGCTGAATATCCCCCTTTAGCACTACTCTATGTGGTGGTAAAGTACTCTCTGGAATGTATACCAAGGCATAACCAGTATTACCGTCGTTGGAAATCCAGGCTCCGTCAATACCATGAACAAATGGATCCGTAGTATTTGGAGCCAAGTCCAAAAGACTATTGACGAACTCTTGAATCTCGTTGATGGGTTTTTCTTCCAGAGTCCCATCCCTGAAACCCCAGATCAATACTCCGCCACCAGAATTAGCAAAACCAGAGACAGCCTTGGCAAGATTTTTCTTATCACGGTCTCCGAGTTTTCCGTCTCGCGCGTCTTGCTTTTCCTTGAAGTCAAAATGCGTTCGTTCAACCCCGCCTAGGGTATCTTTACAGAAGCGCACAAAATCGCTTTCAGAGTTTCGGTACTCCAATAGTTTCTTAAAAAGCTTTTCTGCGTCAGTCAAGTTGAACACACCCCTATGCGCAGCATTTAGAGTTAGTACTCAGCAAGCTCACTTTCACCCCCTAAACACCCGCTTCACCTTGTCCCAGAAGCCCTCGGGTGCAACTTCTTCGCCCACTTCCTGGGCGTACTGGCGCAGAAGCTCACGGGCTTTCTTGGAAAGGTTCTGCGGCACGGCAATCTGGGTGATCACCTGTAGCTTGCCCCGGCTGCGGCTACCGGGGTGGGGCAGGCCCTGGCCCTCGAGCTCGAAGACCTCGCCATCGTGGGTGCCGGGGGGGATGCTGAGCTCGAGGTCACCCTCCAGCGCCGGTATCAGCACCCTGGCCCCCAGCGCAGCCTGGGCCAGCCCCAGCCGTAGCTCGTAAATCAGATTGGAGCCCTCGCGCTTGAGCTGGGGGTGGGGGTGGATCTGCGGGCGCACGAACAGGTCGCCCGGCCCGCCCGGCCCCAGGTTGCCCATCCCGGAGACCCGCAGGAGCTGGTTCTCATCAATGCCGGCTGGAATGTTGATCTGTATCCTTTCCCTGCGCCGCACCCGGCCCTGGCCTTTGCAGGTGGAGCAGGTCTCGGAAAGGGTGTAGCCCCGGCCCCGGCAGGCCGTGCAGGGCACCTGGGTCACCATGTTGCCAAAAAAGGTGCGCTGGATCTGCTCGAGGGTGCCCCGCCCCCCGCATGAACGGCAGGTCTGGCGCTTACCCCCCTGCCCGCCACAGGTCTCGCAGAGCACCAGGCGGTCATACTCGAGCTCCTTCTGCACGCCGTGCAATACCTCCACCAGCTCCAGCTCGAGCGCGGCCTCGAGATCCTCCCCCCGCGGTGCGCGGCCCGCCCCCCCCGGCGTGCGGAAACCAAAAACCTGCTCGAACAGGTCGAAGATGTCGCCAAAATTGCCCCCCACACTACCTGGTGTGGCCGTGCCATAGCGGTCGTAGTGGGCCCTTTTTTCGGGGTCGGAAAGCACCGCGTAGGCTTCGTTAATCTGTTTAAACTTCTCCTCGGCCTCCTTGTTACCGGGGTTTTTATCGGGATGGTACTGGAGGGCCAGCTTGCGATAGGCCTTCTTGATCTCCTCGGCGCTCGCGTTTCGATCTACCCCCAGGGTTGCGTAGTAGTCGTTCATCGAAGTTTAGTCTATCAGGCTTAGGTATTTTTCTTGTGGTTTTAAACACGAGGCGGCGCGGCCCGGTTTTTGACAAAACCAATATACCCCTGTATATTCAAACCAGATGCGATTCTCCGCACGAGCTACCCTTTAACGGCGCTCTTCTTCGGAAGAGGCCGTAGGGGTTTGCCCAGCGGGGAATCTCTTTTTTGTTTGGAGGAAACCCATGGTTCTCTTGACCCCCGGCCCCACCCCCATCCACCCCAGGGTACAGACCGCCCTCGGCAAGGAGATGCGCGGCCATCTCGACCCCGAGGTGCTGGCCACCAACCGCCGCATTCGCGAGCACCTCAACAAGCTCTTCGACCCCGGCCCCGGCGCCTTGCTGGCCGCCATGCCCGGTTCGGGAAGCCTGGGGATGGAAGCCGGCCTCACCAACCTGGCCGACGAAGGGGACGCCGTGCTACTCCTGGTGAGCGGCACTTTTGGCGAGCGCATGGTGGAGATTGCTCATGCCTATCAGTTCAACTACAAGGTGTTGCGCTCCGAGCCGGGCCATCCCATCGACCCCCAGGCTGTGGCCGAGGAGCTGAACCACCGCCCCTACAAGCTGGTGGCCCTGGTGCACGGCGAGACCAGCACCGGCGTGCTCAACCCGGTAGAAGAGATTGCCGCACTGGTGCAGGCCCACGGGGCGCTGTTCATGCTGGACGCCGTGACCACCGCCGGCATGATGCCGCTTTCGATGCAGAAGCTGGGCGTGGACTACGCCTTCACCGGCAGCCAGAAATGCCTCTCGGCCCCGCCCGGGCTGGCCCCCTTTGCCCTTTCTCAGCGGGGGCGCGAGTGCCTGGGGCAGGTGCGGGGCTGGTACTCCGACCTGTCGCGGGTGGCGGTCTACTGGGAACAGGAGGGCTACTTTTGCACCTCGCCGGTGCTGTTGCACTACGCCCTCGAGGAGGCCCTCAAGCTGGCTCTCGAGGAAGGCCTGGAGCACCGCCAGAAGCGCGCCGAAAGCTTATATGCCACGGTGCTGTCGCTCCTGGAAGAGCTGGGCTTCAGCGCCTATGCCGCCGAAGGAGCCCGCCTGCCGACGGTGCTGGTGGTGCGCCCACCCCAGGGCCTGCACGAGGCCGAGATCCGCAAGGGGCTGTATGCGCGGGGGGTCTCGGTGGCCGGGGGTATCGGCCCTACCGCTGGTAAGGTGCTGCGGCTTGGGCTGATGGGCGAAAGCGCACGGCCCGAGCACTACCGGGTGTTCTTCAAGGCCCTGGGCGAGGTGCTGGGCAAGAGCGGCCTCGAGCGGGCCTTCGAGGAACGGCTGGGCCTGGTGGCCTTCTAGTGCTGGGTCAGGTAGTAGTGCTGCAGCTCCCCCTCAAGCTGGGTGAGCGCCTGTTGAACGCTGGTGCCCTGCAAGGGCAGCACCCCGTAGGCCCGGATGGCCAGGTTCTGGCGGATACGACGGAAGACGGCCTGGGCCCCCTCGAGGTTGCTACCCTGCAACACAATCAGGAATTGGCCCGGCCCAAGCTGAAAGACCATATCAGGCTGGCGCAGGTACTGCACAAGCTCGGCCCCCACCTGGTCGGTGTGGGTGTGTAGCAGCAAAAGCGTTACGGGCCGCACCGCGGAGAGGGTCTCGAGGCTGGGGGCCAGGGCCTGCAGCGCCGACTGGGGCAGAACCCCCCCCTCAGAACGGAAGCCGAGCTGGGTCGGCAGCGGCAGGCCGGGGGTCTCCCGCCGGAGCAAGAAAAGCAGCCCCATCAAGAACCCGCAAGCCCCCATCAAACTCGCCACCGAGGCCATCACCGCCAGATCGTCGGGAACCTGGGCCAGGTCGCGGCTGGCCATCACCGCCATCACGCTGCCCATCAGACCCAGACCCAGCACCCAGAAAAAACGCACCAGCGGCCCCAGCGGCGCGCGGGCGTACAGGCTGGCCGCGGCAGCCAGCACCAGGGCAGCCAGCAAGAACACCAGACCGGGATAAAGGCTCGCCTGCCGGGGAAACCACCACAGCGGCAGCAGGCCCAGCAGGACAAAGCCCCAGGGCAGTAGCGATAACCACATAGCCCACAGCATACGGTTGCGACCCACCAGGCCGTGCCAAGAATAACCAGCGGCCAGGGGTGGCAGGCCCCCTCCTCTGGTACGATTATGCTGTGAGCATAGCGCCCCTCGCCGAACGGCTACGCCCCACAACCCTAGACGACGTGGTGGGCCAGGAACACCTCACCGGGCCGGGGAAACCCCTGCGACGGATGCTGGAGACCCAAAGGCTTTCCTCCTTCATTTTGTGGGGGCCGCCCGGCAGCGGCAAGACCACCCTGGCCCGCTTGATGGCCCAGGGTGTGGGGCGGGCGATGGTGGCGCTTTCAGCGGTCAACGCCGGCCTCAAGGACATCAAGGAGGTTGTGGCCCAGGCCCAGGAACAGGGCGGCCTGGTGCTCTTCCTCGACGAGATCCACCGCTTCAACAAGGCCCAGCAAGACGCGCTCCTGCCCCACGTGGAGTCGGGCCTCCTGACCCTGATTGGGGCCACCACCGAGAACCCCTCCTTCGAGGTGAATCCGGCCCTGCGCTCCCGCGCCCGGGTCTACGTGCTCGAGCCGCTGGGCCAGGAGGCCATCCAGAGGCTCCTGGAGCGAGCGCTTCACCACCCCCAGGGCCTGCCAGCCCAGGCCGAGCCGGAAGCCCTGCACCTGATCGCCCAGGCTGCCATGGGCGACGCCCGGCGGGCCCTGTCGGCGCTGGAGCTCGCGGCCAGCCTGGGCGAGGGGCAGGTCAGCGTGGCAGCGGCCCGCGAAGCCCTGGGCCGTGGCACCCTGGGCTTCGACAAAGGGGGCGAGCACTTCTACGACCTGATCTCGGCCCTGCACAAATCGGTGCGCGGTAACCATGTGGATGCAGCGCTTTACTACCTGGCCCGCATGCTCGAGGGCGGCGCCGACCCCCTCTACCTGGCCCGCCGGCTGGCCCGCATGGCTGTGGAGGACGTGGGCCTGGCCGACCCCAACGCCCTGCGCCTGGCTATGGCCGCCAAGGAGGCCTACGATTTTTTAGGGAGCCCCGAGGGCGAGCTGGCCCTGGCCGAGCTGGTGGTCTACCTGGCCCTGGCCCCCAAGTCCAACAGCGTCTATGTGGCCTGGCACAAGGCCCAGGAGGCCGCCCGCGAACACCCTACCGCCCCCATTCCCCTGCACCTCCGCAACGCCCCCACCACGCTCATGCAACAGATGGGCTATGGCCGGGGCTACGCCTACTACCACGACGACCCCGAGGGCAGCTTCGCCCAGCGGTATCTGCCCGAAGCGTTGGAGGGCCTCGAGCTCTACCAGGCCACCGGTGAGGGCTGGGAAGAGCGGGTGCGTGAGCGGCTCAAAACCCTGCGGGCGCGGTTTGCCTTGGGGGGAAAAACGAGCCGCTAAGGCGATGGATCGCCTGGAAAGCGCGAACAGATACCCTCCGCCCCGGGTCGAATAAAGCCCCTGTCCTGTGCTGCACCCAGCTCAGGGCACGGTCGTAGTTGCGAAGTATTCTTGACCCCCCTCGGCCTCGAGCAGGCTCGAGGGGGTAGACGTTCTCGGGGTGAGGCCGGGTTTCTACTTCAAGCATGAAGCCCTCCTGTTTGGGAGACATCGTGAGGAGGGCTTATGCTGCCAAGTTCAATTTTTGCGATGCTGGCGGGCCGTGAAGGATTCGAACCTCCGACACCTCGTTTTGGAGACGAGTGCTCTACCGGGCTGAGCTAACGGCCCACACTGGCGCATCGGATTGTAGCACAGGGACAGAGAACCGACAACCGGGGCGGGCCAGGGTAGAATCGGCCCGATGACTACCCTCAAACCCCTCGTTGCCCTGGGCGACCTCACCTGGGATGTGCTGGCCAAACCCAATACCCTGCTCCTGCCCGGCGGCGATACCACCGGACGGGTTTTGCTGATGGGCGGCGGTAGTGCGGCCAACGTGGCGGTGTGGGCGGCCCGGGTGGGCTACCCAGCGGGATTTATCGGGGAGGTTGGGCGCGACCGCTTCGGCGAGTTTGCGGTACAGGAGCTGGCCGAAGAGGGTGTAGAGCCCCACATCATCTGGAACAGCAACACTCCTACCAGCGTGATTTTGGTGCTGATTGACGCCGCCGGACAGCGCTCCATGCTCACCTCCCAGGGGGCCGACTTCGAACTACGCCCGGAGGAAGTACCGGTAGAGGTGATTCGGCAAGCCGGACACCTGCATGTGACGGCCTGGTCGCTCTTTACCGACCCGCCGCGCCAGGCCGCCCTCAAGGCCGTGCACGCCGCACGCGAGGCCGGTGTGACGGTCTCCTTCGACCCAGCCTCGTTCCAGATGATCCGGGAAATTGGGCGCGAGGAGTTCCGCCGCATGACCCGTGATCTCTCCTTGGATTTTGTCTTTCCCAACCTGGACGAAGGCCAGGCCCTTACCGGGGCCCAAGACCCCAAGGACATCCTCGAGGTGCTGCAAAAGCTCTACCCCGAGGCCATGATTCTGCTCAAGCTGGCCGCCGATGGAGCCCTGATTCTCGATCGGGGCCAGCTCATCGAACTTCCGGCCACCCGCGACCAGCCAGTAGACGCCACCGGGGCCGGGGATTCGTTTGGGGGGGCCTTCCTGGGGCATTACCTGCGTTCTAAAGATGCCCTGGCGGCCGGGCAGCTCGCGGTGCAGGTAGCGGGCTGGGTGATTGGGCGGTTTGGGGCCCGCCCACCCATGGACGCTGAAATCAAGCGACGCCTCCAGCAGTTTGGTTTTGTCCACAGGTAATGTCGACCTTTTCGGTGAAAGCGGCTGCCAGCCGATCCTTCGGATGCTAGGGAACCCGGCTGCTGCGCACCACAAATTGCCAGTGGATCGGGTACTCCACATCGGGGTCGGGATAGGTGGCCTCAACCCAGCGGGTCAGCTCGAGCACAGAGGGTCTGAACACCTCCTCGGGGACATCCCAGGTAAAGGAGTATATGCGTTCCAGCAGCATCTCCAGGCTGGTACGGGGGCTGCGCAGCTCAACCCACTCGGCCACGGTCTTGGATCTGGGCTCGAGGCCATAGCGAACCAGCTCCTTTTCCACCTCCTCCAGGCGGGCCTGGTGCCGGCCCCGCACCAGCCGATAGCCCAGGCCAGCCAGGATTTCCTGCCACTTCTGCTGGATGCGCCAGTCTTCGCTTTCCCCGTTGGACTGATCCCAGCCCTCGAACAAAAAACCCCCCGGGCGCAGCACCCGCAGACTCTCCTGCAGGGCCTGCCGCCAGCCTTCTATCAGGTGCCAGAAGTGCACCGCAATCACCGCATGGAGGCTGGCCCGTTCAAAGGGTAGCTCGCGGGCATCGGCCTCAACCAGGCGGGCTTTACGGGCCACCCCGGCCACCTTTTGCCGCAGCACCTCGAGCATGGCCGGGTTGTTATCCAGGGCAATATAGCGGTATCCACGGGCGATAATCGGCACCGCAATCCGGCCAGTACCCGCCCCAATCTCCAGAAATAAAGGGTCGCGGAATAGCTTCTCGACGGGTGCTGTGAGCGCAGTTGCGATACGACCGGAAACCTCGGGAGGATGATACCGCGTTCGGTCGTAGGTAAAGGCGACCCGGCTAAAATGAGAAGTCATGCTCGGTTTTAATGATAGCAATGCAGGTTAAAATTGCAAATCATACCGCGAAGCGGTCGGCTCGAGTGTGACCTTTGGGCTTTGACCATCCAGTAAAGCAACCTGGCCGCCTGTGTTCACCGGCTTGAGCCGGCCCTCATAATGCCTTTGAGGGGGTCTGTATAATCGCTTGTGGTGTCGTTGCTGGACGATAAGTTCACCATTCTTAGCGAGGAGCCTTCGCAGGGCTTTTTGCATACCTATCAGGTTCAGACCCTCGAGGGCCTGAAAGGGCATCTGTATTGGTTCGAAGTGCATAGCCCCGAGGCCCGCACCGCCTTCCACCGCTACAAAAACGCAATTCGCCGGCTAGAAAACCAGGGCTTTTTACCGCAAGGGGTGCTGGTCTCGGCCAATCCGGGGCGCTACTATGTCTTCTGGCCCGAGCAGCCCAAAGCCGCGCCCAAACCCCGGCGGCTCAAGCCCATTCTGGAGCTTCTTGAGCCTTTTGGTTACCAAGAGAGCGACCTCGAGGCCACCGAAGTGAGCGGGCGGCCCCTGGTAGGGAGGCTATACCCGCAGCTTGCCCCAGCCTCTACCAGCTCAAGCCGCAGCGAGCAAAACCCCCAAACGCCGCCTCTTCCCATCGACCCCTCCACCGTGCGGCCTCAAGAACCCTCACCCAGGATCGAGATGCCTCACAAACCCACCCCCCACGCCCACCCCGAAACCAAGGCCCGCGCCCCGCAGCGCCTCCATCTTGGAAGCTGGCCCGGCTGGCTTCCGGGCCTGCTGATGCTGGCCCTGGGCAGTCTGGCCCTTTGGCAGGCCGCCAACCGCTACCTGAACCCGCCGGAGTATGTGCTGCCCGACCTGGTGGGCAAAACCCCCCGGCAGGCCCTGGAGGCCGTGCACGCGTACGGGCTGAAGGTGGAGTTTGCCGAGGGCAGCGATGTTTCGTTGCCCAAGGATCAGATTCTGGAGCAAACCCCCGACCCCGGCACCCGTGTCAAGCCGGGGCGCAGGCTGGAGCTGGTGGTCAACAAACCCCGCCTTGGCAGCGTACCCACCGTAAGTGGGCGTTCCCTCGAGGATGCCCGACAGGCCCTCGAGGCCGCCGGTTACCGCGTTGCCACCATTACCCGCATCGCTTCGGGTGACACCGCCGATACCGTTCTAGCCAGCATCCCCAGCGAGGGCCAGCCCCTGCGCCCCGGCGAGGGGGTGCGGCTTTTGGTCTCCACCGGAACCCGCCCACCGGTGCGCGAGACCCTGCTGCCCGACCTCACCGGGCTAACCGAAGAGGAGGCCCGCTACATCCTGACGGTGGCCGAACTCCAGGCCCAGGTGGTGCAGGTGGCCTCGGGCGCGCCCGACGGGCTGGTGGTGGGGCAGGAGCCCGGCCCCGGCGTGGTGCTGCCCCGCGAGGCAGTGGTGCGCGTCCTGGTCGCTGCCCAGCCGGTGGCCACCCTTCCCAAAGCCGCCCCCTTCGCCCCCCCACGCCTGGAGCCACCCCCACCCCCCGAGCCAACACCCACCCCCACCCCCGAACCCTCCAGTCCTGGGGTAAGCCCACCCACCTCAAACACCACCCCCACCGGGCCGCAAGAGCGAAGGGTCAACGTCAGCTACACCCTGCCAGAAGACATCCCCAACGCGATAGTGATCATCACCGTACAGGACGAGGTACTGGTCAACACGGTGTTTGAGGGGCCGGTGCAGCAGCCCTGGAGCTTTAACCAGGAGATTGTGGTGCGCGGCAGCGCGGTGCTGCGGGTGGTGGTCAACGGGCAGCAGGTGCTGGAAAGCCCGTTATGAATGGGGCCTGGGCCGAGGCCCTGGCCTGCCAGCACCTACAGGCCAAGGGCTATGTGTTGCTGGGGCAGAATAAGCGCACCCCCTATGGCGAGATTGACCTCTGGATGCAGGACGGCCCCACCTATGTGGCGGTCGAGGTCAAGCAACGCCGCAGCGGGGCCTTTGGCACCCCCCTCGAGGCCCTCACCCCTACCAAGTACCGGCGCATCTACCAGTCGGTGGTTTACCTGTTGGGCCGGGACGACCTACCGGTGCGCCTCGAGGCCGTCCTGGTCTACGGCACGCCCCGGCAGCACCGCCTCGAGCACCTCCGCCTGGATTAAGGCACGGCCACCCAGCCCGCCCTATACTGGCTTCTATGCTGGGCAAACTAATCAAAAAACTGCGGGCGCTTCACCAGGGCCCTGCGTTGCCCGCGCCACCGCCCGAACAAACCCTGCAAGCCCACCGCATCTGGCTGTACCTGAACCACAGGCCAGCCTTTCGCGTCCCCGGCTCACCCCGCCCGTGCCCCTTTCGGCCCGTGCGGCCCTCGAGCTTTTCTTGCAGTGGCAGGGCCAAAAAACCGTACCGCTGCTGGAAGTTGGGTACATCCGCCTGAAGGACCGCAAAACCCTGGCCCTCTGCCACCCCGGCCCCCTGCACCCGGGCCGGGGCCTGCACCTGCAATACGACGGCCTCGAGCTGGCCGCCCGCCTGGGCTACGGCGAGGCACTGGCCCCCTACGCGCGCACCACCGAAGGGCTGCTGTACTACGAGCAGCCCTTCGTCTTCGAGCCCGAACTGGCCGCGGTGGCAGTGCCACTCAAACCCCAGCCCAAAACCCTGCAGGGCCGGGCCCAACCCCTGGGCGAACCCACAGTCGGTGGGCGCTTCAGGCCGTAAGCTGGAATGGATGTATAAGAACCTCCAGGCCTTCATTCACGAACTCGAGCGCCGCCAGGAGCTCGTTCGCGTCAAGGAACCGGTCTCCTGCGAACTGGAAATCACCGAGATTGCCGACCGAATGGTCAAGTCGGGCGGCCCGGCCCTGCTGTTTGAGAATGTAGAGGGGCGCGACTTCCCGGTTTTCATCGGGGGTTTTGGCACCGCCGAGCGCACCGCGCGGGCCATGGGCGTGAAAAGCCTGGACGACCTGGCGGTGCGGGTGGCCAACCTGATGAACCTCAACCCCGGCAAGGGCGGCCTCAAGGCGGCCCTCGCTATGCTGCCCAAGCTGCGGGAACTCAAGGGCTTCTTCCCCAAAAAAGTGCGCGGCGGGCCGGTGCAGGAGGTGGTCTGGAAAGGCGACCAGGTAGACCTCTTCCGAATTCCCATCCTCAAGTGCTGGCCCCTGGACGGCGGCCCCTACATCACCCTGCCGCTGGTGATCTCCAAAGACCCGGAAACGGACGAGCTTAACCTGGGCATGTACCGGATGCAGGTGCTGGACAGGCGAAGCACCGCCATGCACTGGCAATTGCACAAGGTGGGTCGGCGGCACTACGACAAAGCCAAAAAACTGGGGAAGCGGCTGGAAGTGGCGGTGGCCCTGGGCGGCGACCCCATCCTGACCTACGCTGCCACCGCCCCTGTGCCCCCCATTCCGGGCGTCAACGAGTTCAACCTGGCGGGGTTCTTGCGGGGCCAGCCGGTCGAGCTGACCCGCGGTGTCACGGTAGACCTGCCGGTGCCCGCCGAGGCCGAGTTCGTGCTCGAGGGCTACATCGACCCCGCCGAAGACCTGGTAGTGGAGGGGCCTTTCGGCGACCACACCGGCTTTTACACCCTGGAAGACCTCTACCCCCGCTTCCACCTCACCGCCATCACCCACCGCAAAAACGCCGTCTACCCGGCCACCATCGTGGGCCGCCCGCCCATGGAGGACGCCTACCTGATCGAGGCCTCCGAACGGCTCTTTCTGCCCGCGGCCCAGCTCATCCTGCCGGAGATCCACGACTACCACATGCCGCCCGCCGGGGTGGCCCACAACTGGGTGAACGTGAGCATCGAGAAGCGCTACCCCGGCCAGGCCTACAAGGTGGCCAACGGCCTGTTTGGGCTGGGCCAGATGATGTTTGCCAAGGTGATCGTGGTGCTGGATGCGGGCGCTCCTTTGAAGGGGCCCGAGGCCCTGCAAAAAGCCCTCGAGCACGCCGTGCCGGGGCGCGACACCCTCATCTCGCGCGGCCCCATTGACGTGCTCGACCATTCCTCCCGCGCCATGGGCTACGGGGGCAAGCTGATTGTGGACGGTACGGCCAAGCTCGAGGAGGAAGGCGGCGCCCTGCCCTTTACCCTCCGGGCCCACCCCAGCCTGCCGGGTATTCCGGGGGTGCGGCAGAAGCAACTGCCGGGCATCTGGATGGTCACCTTCGAGAAAACCCGCCCCCACCAGGCCAAAGAGCTTGCCGAGCGCCTGCTGATAGCCCCCCAGAGTGCGGGCATTCGGCTGATGCTCCTGACCGATGCCGACACCCACCTCGAGTTCGACGAGGTGATGTGGGCAGTGCTCAACAACATTGACCCCGAGCGCGACGCCTGGGTGTTGCCGGGGGTGGAGGGCCCGGTGCTGGTGCTGGACGGCACCCGCAAGCTGGCCGAGGAGGGCTTTACCCGCCGCTGGCCGCCCAAAATCGTGATGGCGCCCGAGATCGTGCGCCGGGTAGACGAGCGCTGGAACCGCCTGGGGCTGCCCCCGTTGCCGCCCAGGGATACCCCGGTCGGCCAGTCCTGAGGCAAATAACCCAGCAGCCCCGCTGCTCGCCGATATGCTCGAGGCATGAAGACCCTTTTGCTTGGCTTGCTGCTCCTGCTGGGCGCTCCGGCCCTGGCCCAGACCCTGGTCGAGGTGACCGCGGTGGCGGCCATCACCTCCAGCCTGGATGCCAGCGTGCGCTTTCCCTCGGGCTCCTTCAAGGCCGGGCGCGGCAGTGAGGCCATTGTGGCCCGCATCCCCGATGCCAGCCGGTTCAACCTGGAGGTCTACGCGGCCCGGGGTGTGGCGGCCCGGCTGCAACCCGGCTTCGTTCAGCAGATTCTGACCGGCTTTGCCGCCGCTGGCTACTTCGTGGAAAATCAGCAGGAAACCCAGGTAGCAGGTGAGGTGCGCACCCGCTACAACCTGCGGGACGAGACCGGCAGGGCCGCCCTTCTGTTTGTGGTGCGCAAGGGCGACGAGCTGGTCTTTGCTTTCGGGGTTGCCAGGTAGGGCGGGGCTGGCTATGCGAACAGGCTGGCCCTCATGAGCACCGTGCGCTGGAGCGCCCTCGAGGCTGCTCTCCCGCTGAACGAGCTGCCCGCTTTCCACCGGGCCTTCCTCAAGCTGCACCGCCCCGAGCTGGCCGTCGAGACCCTCCCGCTGCGGCGGGTGCAGCAGTATGTCAGCCAAACCCTGCATTTGCTGGCCCAAGCGGGCAAAGCCAGGGCCGTGGAGGGCGATTTCGAGCTCGAGGCGGACTGTATCCCCCCGCCATACCGCCCCTAAAGGCCCGCTGCGCATACCACCGCGGGCAATTTCCGGCTAATATATTGGGCGTTATGCGCGTCATCGTAATAGGGGCCCGGGCGAGCCTGCTGGCGCAAGCCCAGACCCGCTGGGTGGTGGAACGCCTCAAAGAGAACTGGCCCGAAACCGAGTTCAAAATACGTACCATACAGTCCAAAAGCGCCTCCGAGCAGAGCGCCGCTGAAGCCTTGCGACAGGCCCTCGGTAAGCGAGAAGTGGATATTGCTGTGTATTCGCTCAAATACCTACCCACCCAGGAAGCACCCGGCCTCCGGCTGGTGGCGGTGCCCAAGCGCATGGAGCCCCGCGAGGCCCTGGTCGGGCGCAGCGCCAAACGCCTGGAGGATCTGCCCAAAGGGGCCGTGGTGGGGGTCAACAGCCTGCGGCGCAAGGCCCAGTTGCTGGCCCACCGCCCCGACCTGAATGTGTGCGACCTCGAGGGCGATGTGGACGACCGGCTGAGCGCCCTCGGCACCGGTGAGTACGACGCCATGATCATCGGAGCGGCCAGCCTGCTGCGGCTGGACTTGAGAAACCGCATCGACCAGCTTATAGACCCCGAGGTCATGCTGCCCGCGCCCGGCCAGGGGGCCCTGGGCCTCGAGGTGCGCCAGGGCGACGACTGGGCCGAGGAGCTGGCCTACAGCCTCAACCACCGAGCCTCCTTCGTCCGGACAACGGCCGAGCGGGCCTTCTTAAGGGCCCTGGGCGCGGGCGACGGGTGCGCTGCCGCCGCGCTGGCGACCCTCGAGGGCGACGACACCCTGCTGCTGCAAGGGGTGGTGGCCTCACCCGACGGCCACGAACTCATCCGGGCCGAGATCGAGGGCGACGCCGAAGAAGCCGCCGAGCTGGGCCACGACCTGGCCCAGGACTTGCTGGCCGAAGGGGGGCGGGAACTGCTGAGCGCAGTACCTGCACCGCAACACTGAGCCATTTTGTGCGCCGGCTTAATTTCCCCAGGGGTTTTGTTGTAAACTTGAGTTTAATAGTCGGGATTTCGCACACGCCCCGACCCATCCCTGAAGAACCGCTATGAGAATGAAACGCCTAACCAAGCAGCGCAAAGCCGTGCTCGAGGTGGTTCGCAGTGCCAAGGGCCACCACCCCGATGCTGCTTGGGTCTATGCTGAAGTGCGCAAGCAGGTACCCAGCATCAGCCTGGGCACGGTGTACCGCACCCTGGACGCGCTCACCGAGGAGGGCTACCTGGTGCCCCTGGCCCGACCCGGGGAGGCCCTGCGCTACGAGGCCAACCTGGACGGCCACCTGCACATGGTCTGCCGCAAGTGCAACCGCTTCTTTGACATCGTGCACCCGCTGCCCGACCTGCTGAGCGAGGTCAAGGCCAAGTACCCCGCCTTTGTAATTGAAGACGTGCAGGTCGAGTACCAAGGCCTCTGCCCGGCCTGCCAGGCTGCTACTGCAAAATAAGCCGGGTGAGCTCGAGGGGTTTTTCCTGCTGGGGCAGGTGGCCGCAGCCGGGGATCACCTGAAGCTGCGAGCCCGGCATCCAGCTTTGCAGAGTTTTGGCGGCCTCGAGGGGAATTACCGCGTCCTGCTCGCCCCAAACCAGCAGCGTAGGGGTTTTTACCTGGCCTAAGCGGGCCCGGCCCAGCAGGCTCTCCAGCGCCATCCAGCGGAAGGTGGAGAAGTAGGCCCGCCGCTGGTCGTCGCTCCAGACCCGATCCCAGACCCGCTCCCGCAAAAACTGGCGGTCTTCCGGCGGCAACGCCTCCAGGCTGGCATAGTAGGGCCGCAGGCTCTCAAAAGCGGCCTCCTGTGAGCGGCGGAAGCTGTTGTATAGCTTTTCGCCCTGGCCCGGTATCAAGAACATGAGCTGCACCCGGTTGAGCCGACCCCGCACCGGCGGCCCCCCCACCAGCACCAGCCGCGACACCAGGTCGGCGCGCCGCTGGGCCAGCCGCAGGGCCACCGCGGCCCCCATCGAGCTGCCCACCAGGACGGCCTGCGAAACCTTCAGGTTCTCCAGCAGGGCGGCCATTGTATCGGCAAAAAAGTTGAGGGTGTAGGCCCGCCGGGGGTGCTCCGAACGGCCAAACCCCGGCAGGTCGGGGGCCACCACCCGGCCCTGTCCGGTCAGCAGCGGGAACACCTTGCGCCAGCTATCGGCCTCGTCGCCCAGGCCATGGATCAGCAAAAAGGTGGGGTCTGGGGCCTGGGCCAGCCCCGAGTCGTAGAGGTGCAGCCCCACCCCGTTGGCGCTCATCCGGCGCTGGTAGGGCTTCAGATGATCGGGAACAGTAAATTTGGGTCTCATGGGTTTCTAAATCGCCTCCGCCAGGCGCCGGAAGGCCACGGGCAGCTCGGGCCGGGCCCCACCGTTGGCCCAGCTAAAGCGCAGATCGCGCAGGCTGCCCGGCCCCACCCCCATACCCTCGGGGAACAGCCCGGTATAGTCCAGCAGCCCCTGTACGCTCTCTCCGCCAAAGGTTTCCGCGAAGTGCTGAACCTCAAGGGGATGCCCGAAGTGAAAAGCGTAGGTGTGGGCCAGCGCCTGCCATAAGAAACGGGGCTGGATGGTGGGGATGGAAAACTCACCCGTTCGGCGCAGAAACACCGAGGCCCGCCCAGGGCGCAGGCGCAGGGTGACCTCGAGCACATCCCCCAGCGCCCCAAAACTGCCCACAAAGGGGCGCACCAGGTCGTAGCCCTGCACGTTTTTTACAGTGAGGCCACCGGCTCGTATAATCTGGCCCTTGGGCGACTTAAACCTGAGTCCCAGCACCTCGCTGCCCATAAAAAAAGTCTGGGCAAAACCGCCGCGCTTGAGCAGGCCGTCCAGGCCCCCCGGCAGCTCCACCGGGGGAAAGGGCGGAAACAGCCCTTTGGGCAGGGCCGCCCAGACCTCGAGCAACGGTGTATCGCCGCTGGCAATAAGGTACTGATCAGCAGCGGAAACCTGGAGCACCGGCACCCTTCTATGCTATTCGCTTGGGCCTAGCGGAACAACCCACAGCGTTCGGGGTAGGGGTCGGGGATGCGGCCCGGCTGGGCGGAAAAGCCCATCGCATAGCCGGCCCTGGTCTCGGGCCAGCCCAGCAAAAAAGGCGCACCAGTGCGAGCAAAGTTGATCCACTGGGCCTGCAAGGCCCGGGCCAGGGGGCGGGAGCTTTCCAGGGCTTCCTGGGTCAGGAACAGCGCCAGCGCGGGCCAGCTCGCCTCAGTGCCAAACAGCAGGGGCAGCTCAATCCCGTGGAAGCTGCCCAGCCCCTCGAGCACCGGCGAGGCCCAGTCCACCAGGTAGCTGTAGCTGGGCGCGTGAGGGGCCTGGGCAACCCCAGCGGCCAGCGTGGGGCAGAGCAGAATCCGGTCGGTCTGGAAGTAGGCCCAGGCCTCGGCGGGGAAAGCGGTGCGGGCCCGGTAAAGCTGCTCGGCTCGAGCCCCCTGCCCCGGCAGCTTTTCCTCCACGCGCCGGGCAAACCCCGCCCAGTCCGCAGGGCCCACAAAACGCTCCCCCCAGGTCTCCTGGGCGGTGGCCCCAACCACCAGAGGAACGCCCGCCGCATCTCCCTCTCTCAAGGCCTGGAGGGGTATTTTGTGCAACCAGACCCCGTCCAGATGGGGCTTCCAGGGCACTTCGGCAAACTCCCCGGCCTCGACCCTTTGCAAGAGCGCCCCGATGCTGCGGTCTTCGGGGGGAAAGAGGCGCTCTAAAGGAATCCGGCGCAAACAGGCCAGATCGCCCGCCTCACACCCCATCTGAGCAGCCCAGCGGACGCCCCAGGCCAGGCCCTGCTCCAGGGTGCGCACGTACTCGCACCCCCCCGACTGAACAATGGCCTTGTAGAAGAGGCCCCGGGCCGCCGGGGCGGCCAGCAGGGTGCAGACCGCCATCCCCCCCGCCGACTGCCCGAAGAGGGTTACGTTGTCGGGGTTGCCCCCGAAGGCGGCGATATTGCGCCGCACCCAGCGCAGGGCCTCGAGCATGTCCAAGAGCCCGTAGTTGCCGGTGGAGCCGTGGGGGTCTTCCTGTTGCAGCGCGGGCAGGGCCAGCCAGCCCAGCGAGCCCAGCCGGTAGTTGAACCCCACCACCACCACCCCCTGCGAGGCCAGCGAGGTGCCGTCGTAGAGGGGCTCGGCCCAGCTACCGCCGGTGTAGCTGCCCCCGTGAATAAAGACCATCACCGGGTAGCCCTCGGGCGGGGGGGCGGCCATGGGCATCCAGACCCCCAGGTTCAGGCAGTCTTCGCTCTGGGGCGGGAGGTAGCCCCCCAGGCGGGTGGTGAAGACCCCGCGCTGGGGGCAGGCCGGGCCCGGCTGGGTGGCTTGGAACACCCCCTCGAGGCGCATCACCGGCTGCGGGGCTTTCCAGCGCTCGGCCCTGGCATAGGGGATGCCCAGAAAGTAGGCCACCCGGGCCTGCTGGTTGTAGCCACCCTGAAGGCGCCCCTGGGGGGTGAGCACAAAAACCGAGTGCCCCCAGGCCGTGCCCAGCAAAACCACCAGAGCTCCAATCCAGCGCATGGGTGTACTGCGGCCCACCTTGCCCCGTGTGCTCAAGGCCTCAAAGCCCTGGGTAGATTATGCCTCTGTTACCACAGATAGAGCAGGGCAATTTTGAAGGGGTAGCGGTCGGAAAGGCCCACCTCGAGGGCCACCGGGTCAAGGTACAGCCGCCCGGCCAGGCCATAGGCCAGGTTAAACCCTCCTTCAATACCCAGCCCCACATAGCCCGAGATGGCCCCACCGGGAATCTCGAGGCTGGCCACCGGCCCCAGATGGACACCAAAAATGCTCCCAACCGTGTTAAAGCTCATATCCAGCCCCAGGCCCGCCGAGAGCGAAAGATCGGCCACCGTCAGGGCCGGCAGCAGGTTGGCCTTGAACAGCGCCCAGACCTCCAGCGCATTAAAGCTGGTGGGTACGACGACCTCCATATCCAGCCCCGTGTCGATTCCCAGCGGGCTGAAGGGCAGGCCCGTGCTGCCCTGTACCACCAGCCCACGCCCAATCCCAAAACCCACCCCTACGGTGTTCTCGGGGTAGGCCGGGGCCTGGGCCAGGGCTAGACCAATCACCAAGACGAGCAGAGCAAGCAGTCGCTGCATAGGTTCCTCCAAACGCTGCTTCATCATACCAGGACAGCTCCGACTACCCTAAAGCCTGCGCCAGCAACCGGTGAAAATGGTGCACCCCCTGCTCCCGCTTGACGCTAAAGCGCCCCCGGTCGTAGAAGCGCGACTTGACCCCCTTCTGCACCGCCTCCACCACCACCTCATCCTCGCGCTCCACCCGGTCGAGGGCGGCCCCAGCCCCGGCCTCCAGCTTGCTGGCATCCCACACATAGGGCAAAAACGAGACCTTGGTGAGCTCGGGCCCCAGCGGGCGCACCACATTAACCGAGAGGCCCCAGGGATAGAAGTTCAGCATCAGGTTGGGGAAAACCCAGTAGTAGTAAGCCGCGATGCGCTGGCCGTGGTCGGGTGAGTCTTTGGGTAGGTCGAAGCAAGGCTCGCCGGGGGCCGCCACCCCGAGCTGTAGGTTGCACCAGTCGTAGACCTCGGTGGTGTAGCTGCCGTAGTCAATCACGCTATTGAGCGAGGCGTGGATGTAGGGGATGTGGAAGCCTTCCAGGTAGTTGTCGCAGTACAGCGCCCAGTTGGCCCGCACCAGGTAGTCACGGGCGCGGGCAGGCTCGAAGTAAAACTCCCGAAAGGGCATCCAGCCCACCCGCTCCTGCACAGGGCGCAGCACCTCTTGCAGCGAAACCGGCGGGTTCAGGCTGGCAAACAAAAACTTCCCCTGGCCCCAGGTCTCGAAGGCCACCCTGGGCAGGTCGTCCTTGGGGCTGGGGAACCCCACCACCCCCTCGAACTCCGGCATGGCCTGAAAGCAGCCGTCCAGCCCAAAGCGCCGCCCGTGGTAGCGGCAGCGCAGGTAGCGGGCGTTGTCGCCGGTCTCAGCCACCAGCATCCCCCGGTGGGTACAGACGTTGGAGAGCAGGTGCAGTTGATCCTGGTGGTCGCGGGTTAGCACCAGCGGCTCGTCCAGGCAGCCTTCCAGCAGGGTAAAGGGCTTGACCGTGCCGGGGGCCTTCAGATCGTCGGTGTCGCCCACCCACTGCCAGCTTCGGGCAAACACCTTTTCTTTGACCGCTTCGTATACCTGGGGGTCTTGGTAGAAGCGGGCCGGAAGGGTGGAGGCCTGGGCGATGTCGGGGTGAACCTCAAAGTTGTTCATGCTTGCTCCTTATGGCGTTTGGAATCGGGGGCTCAAAAGACAAAACCCGTACAGCCTCACGACTGTACGAGGGCAAAAGAGGTTCTATTTACCCGCGGCAATAATGGCCCTGGCAAAGCGCAATTGTTTGGTTGGAATATCCAGCCAGGGGTGCATAGGGTCATTATAAAAGCAAAGCCCCCGCGCCTCCAGCGGGGGCCTGTGGTGTGGGGGCCGGGCGCGCTACCTGCCCCACTCCAGCCTGACAATCATCTCGGCGCCACGGGGGGCTACCCTGACCTCGAGCCTATCTCCACCCCGGCGGTACTCCGCCTCGTAAGCCAGGTTCTTCTTGCCCCCTTTAGACTTGAAGCGCACCTTCACCCAGCCTTTAGAGGTCAGGTCGCGGTGGTAGTAGCTGTAAATTTGCTCCACATCGCCACCGCGGTAGGCCACGCTGTACTCGGTGTCATCGCGCTCTTCCCAGGCCACCCAGTACCCTGGCACCGGAGAAATGAAGTAGATGGGCGGCCTGGGCACCACGGGCTGCGGGTTGACCGTCAGGCGGGGCTGCACGTTGTAGCGCACTGCATGGCTCACCCAGTCGCGGTCGGGCAGTGGGGTGACCACAATCGAGAGCGCCCTGGCCAGGTTGCTGGCCCCCTGCACCCGCATCTGGCCGCTGCGAATATCGGCAATCTGCGCGAGCGAGAGCGGCTGGCGGCTGGCTACTGCCAAAACCTGATCTATTCCTGCGGGCCCGCTGATGGTGAACTCGTAGCGCGCCCCAGGTTCCGGGAAGCTATAGGTCTCCCCCGCCCGCAAATAGTTGCCGGGGTTGTAAGCATTGGGCAGGATCAGGTCAATCTGCCCATCGGCGTTGATGTTGAACAGGTAGACATAGGCGTTCTGGTTGACGCGGGTGTAAATCCTGATTCTGTCGCCAAAGAAGTAGGTCGCATTGCCCAGGCCCGCGGGGTCGCGGTCGACCCAGGTCTGCACCTCGAGGTCGGTGGGCACCGGGTTGACGATGATCCCCTGGGGGTTCAGTACCGGCGTGGCATAGGCCACCAGCCCCAGCAGACTCATTGCCATCAGTCGCTTCATCTCACTCCTCCTGGTTCAAGGGTAGGAAAGGAGCAGCCCTCAGCCATGAAGCCCGCATCAGCAAAACTTAACTTTGGCATTGAGCGATTCTTTAGCCAGTCAATCAATGGCACCCTGGTGGCAGCAAAAAACCCCTTATGCACTCTTTGCATAAAGGGGGTTTCTCGTCCTGTACGTGGTGGGCGACGAGGGACTCGAACCCCCGACTTCATCCTTGTAAGGGATGCACTCTACCAACTGAGTTAGTCGCCCGTATGGTGACCCCAAGGGGATTCGAACCCCTGTTACCGCCGTGAGAGGGCGGCGTCCTAGGCCACTAGACGATGGGGCCGCTGGCGTTGCTCCTGTTGTGGGAATGAACCCAACAACAAGACCGTTCATCAGAGTAACACAGGGCCGCTCGTTCGTAAAGATAAAACCCCCGGGATCCCGGGAAGGGTGCATCTCAGAGTTTCCGTACCAGGAAAGCCTCCCAGCGTAGGGTATCGAAGGCCACAAGCGGCCTGGAACTACAGAGCTGGGCCCGGTGGGCAGCGGTGCGAGAGGCCCCTGGACGGCTCCACTGCATCCCCGAACGCTTCATGCAGGCGCCAATCACGTGCTTGTTCATGCCCTCCACCTGCCCTGACCCAATCGGCCAGCCTCTCGCCCACTGCGCTCGATTTCCAGCGCCCAGGGGGTATACCCGCTACTGTCCAGGCTTGTATCCAGCCGGCGGCTATGTTCCCGTCCGGTCTCGTCCCGCAGCCGCTGTACGCTGGTCTGGATCCTTCCCCACGGGCTCTGCACCTCGACCCACCGAACCCCACCTTCCGCCACCCCGGCGGTATCTCCAGGGGGGGAAAGCGCCTGGGTCTCTTCGGCCAAGCCTTGCATCACTGCCCTGAGCAGCTCCGGATTATGCCGCAGCATGGCCGCTTCGATTCCGGCCAGGCCCACGCCAGGTGCCAGGCTCTGTTCCAGGTCTTCCAGGTAGCGTTCAAAGGCTTGTTGGGCTTTGGCTTTCCAGTTTTTCATGCCCTATTCTGGCATACGGATTTTTGGAGATGCACCCCCCGGGAAGTCCAAGGGCTCGTTGACCCCGGTGGGTTCATAGCCTAAAATAGGCTTAGGACTGGGCCTGGGTACACACCCAGGCCTAGTACGTTTGAATCAAGGGTAGCACTTCCGCTGCCGTAACCTTTCGAGCCTCCAGCTTGGGTTGCACCATCCCCTGAAACCAGGCTTTCATGCGAGGTCTTTCCTGTTTGAGACCCACGTCCTGCCTTAGCTGATCCCCCAGGACATAGGCCGGGAAGTCCGCGCTGGCCAGGGGAGGATAGCTCTTATCTGCCAGGGCTGGCACACCCTGGAAGCGACCCGGTTCATCCCCCACCTCAGCGCGCACACGGCGCAATAGACCCTGCTCCCCAGGCGCTCCTTGAGCTTCCACAAATAGGAAGCCGCAGATGCTGAGCGTCTTTAGGGGGGTGTATGAGAACCCGGGCTTCATGAGAAAAGCAACGGCCCGGGTCTCATATAATACAGCTATGGATCCGCGACACCGGCTCTCCTATAATGTCCGGGCCATCCGTCTGCTGCACCGGCCCGAGACCAACCCCTGGAACAAGCTCAGGGGGCTGGTGGAGGACCTGGGCTGGCGGCTGGAGGACGGTGTGCTCTACCGCACCGCCGCTCGACCCATCACCACCCCGCCCCCAGGTTGCTTCACGATCTTTGAGAAGGCATCCCCCGAGATCGAGGCCGAGGACCGGCTCTTCATGGCCCTCTTTAAGTTCGTGGGCGGGGAGTTGGTGAAGCTTTCCAGCCACGCAAGCCTGTTCGAGTTTGAGCAGACCTGCCGGCAGCTGCAGGAGGGCCTGGGCCTGCCGGTGGACCCCTTCTTCCTGCTGGAGCGCCGCCTCTACGAGGTGGAAGGCCCGGAGGGGGCCTTCCTGGTCGAGATCCCCTGTGGCCTTGACCCCATCCACCTGATCACCCACCTGGGCCCGGGCCACCGGGTGGGCAAAGAGCAGCTGCTGCTGCCCGAACAGTCCATCCCCGAGTTCCACCGCGGGCTCTGGATCTACCGGCTTAACCGCCGTTTCATCGCGAGGTGAGGTATGATCAGACAGGGATACACCTTCCAAAATCCAATTACTGGCGAGTACTGGACGCTGGACATGGCCGACCCCGTCCCCACCGGCCCCGGCTGGGACGACCACCCCAAAGCTCCAGCGCCACCTGCAGCGCTGTGAGGAGCACCGGCCCACCGCCCTGGCCGAGGCCCGCCTGGTGGGCTGGCTCCTGGCCTCGGTCTTTGATTTCGTCTACCACCAACGCGAGCCGGTCTACCAGGCCTTGAAGCATCTTCACTACAGCGATGCCATCCTGGCCGCCACGGAAGACCCCCGGATGCCCTTTGAGTACAACTGGCGCGTGCCCATTTACGAGCCGGCCCTGGCCCCGGAGGTGGAGCGCTTCTGCCAGCGCTACAAGGCCGACTTCCCAATCCGGCGCAGCTCCTTCACCTTCGCAGTGCGGAGGGCTTTCGACTGGGGCATGATGTGGGTGGGTTCTTTTACCTGGCGCCTGGTGATGTTCGAGGCCATGGCCGAGCGCTCCGAGTTCGGGCGGTACTGCCTGGAGCGCTGGCGGGTGGAGGGGCCGCACAGCGCCTAGCGCCCCTCTTCCCACGGCAGGGGGGGTTGTAGTACCCTCCGCACATGGAAGAACCGATCCGGCTGCAGGATATTATCGCCTAAAGGGTTATATCAACAAGGACGGTTACGGCGAGTACCAACTCATTAACTACGTGGAGGTGCCAGGCGCGGAGGTTTGCTACGAGTGGCGCGACGAGGTATGTTGGGAGCCGTACAATCGGCACCTGCAGATACTCCGCAGCCAGCAGTTTTTTGACGGCCTGGAGGAGCAGCCCGGCCCCCGCGATCCCGACCGGTGGTGGTGGGAGGTTCCCACCGGATTTGGTTCGGAGGGACCCCGGGCTTTTCGCTCGTTGGAGATCAACGAGCTGGAGCCGGTCTTTGGTCGGGACATCCCGATCTGGAAGCAGTCACGGTTGGAGGTGGTGGCCCTGTACCCCGACCAGGACACCCTTCTTGTCGAACAGGGACAATTGGTACGGCGCCAGCAGAGCGTGACCTACCAGCTCTACCATGACCGCCAGGAGGTGGTCCTGGCCAATGAGCGATTGCAGGTCGACTCGGAGCAGCCCGGTATGCTGCGCTTTGTAGAAAACCATCCCCAGCTCTCCGAGGGCCTGCGGCCGCGCAGCATGGAGGAGGTGATGGCGCTGCTGCCGTCCAGTGATAACCAGCGCTCCATCTACGTCGCTGGGCCGATGGTGTTGGTGCGGGAGGAGCGGACGGTGGACGACCACCCGGAGCTGCACCGGGCCTGGCAGATCGACCGGGTTTATCTTTCGAGTGAGCGGGGCTTGGAGCCGGTCTGGGCACGCGAACGGATCAACGACAATATCTTAACTCAAGTTGCCACCTATCCTGACTACGCAGAAAATAAAGGCCACTATGAACTGGACTGTTCTAGTGGCCTTCTGCATTATAGACGATCTGCTCAAGACCCTCGGACACAAGGACGACCCCCAGAGCAAGACCCCCGCCAGCGTCGTCCTCACCCTCTGGATTCTGGCCGCCCTGGCTTTCGCTGGAAAGCACAAGCACGCCCTGATCTATGCCAAAGAGCAGGGTCTTTTCAGCTACATCCCCTCCCCCAGCCGCTTCAGCCGACGGCTGCACAGCCTGGCCCACTGGATACCGCTGCTATTGTCCCTGAGCAAGACTTTATGGGAGCAGCTAAGCTCAGTGGAGCACTACATCCTCGACACCTTACCCCTGCCGGTCTGTGAAAACATCCGCGCGCCCCGTTGCCGCCTGGCCCCAGCCCGCGTATACCGGGGCTACATTCCCAGCAAACGCAGCTACTTCCACGGACTCAAGCTCCACCTGGTCTGCACGGATAACCAGTGGATCAGCGAAGTTCTCCTCACCCCTGGCGCTACCGCGGACGTGGAGGGGTTGTATCGGCTGCCGCTGGACTTGCCGCAGGGAAGCGAGCTGTACGTGGATCGGGGGTACACCGACTATCAGGCCGAAGATGACCTGGCCATGGCTGAGGGCATCCGGCTGCGTGCCATCCGCAAGGGGAACTCCAAGCGCTACCACCCACCCGGTCAGTTCATAGCCACCGTGGGCAGGAAGATTATCGAGTCGGTGGGTGCTGCCCTGACGGAACTATTCCCCAAGCGCATACATGCCACGACCCTCCAGGGCTTTGTGCTCAAGGTGTGGGGCTTCATCTTTGCCCACAACTTCAGGCGGCTGGCTAGTATTTTGTAGGTGGCAACTTGGGTTATCTTAGAGACTGTCTTAATACTTTCTAGGAGGCCAATCTTCTGACCATAAGCCGGATCATTGCCGTGTAGATGAAGGTCTCTGAGCTCTCGGGTAGAAGCTCATAGTCCCGGTTCAGCCGGCGGCTGAAACTGAGCCAGGCAGGGCCAAGCAGACGTGCCTCCGTGTGCGGAGGCACGCTTGTCTGCGTAAGGTGCGCTCCACCACCCATCTGCGGGGAATCACCACAAACCCCCGATGCCCCCGCGTCCTCTTCCGAGGCTGGTCTTGAAGTTGGCATCCGGCCTGCGCACCACCTCCACCGTCCAGCCCAAGGTGCGCCGAACCCATTCCTCGAACCTGCGCTTGTAGCCCCCATCCACAAACAGACGCGATAACCGCTTCGACAGCCCCTGGGTATCCACCAGCAGATGCCGTTTGCGCCCCTTTACCTTCTTGCCCGCGTCATACCCCTGACCCCCCTTTTCCCAAGGTCTTCACGCGCTGGCTGTCCAGAATCCCCGCACTGGGTTCAGGCAGGCGTCCTGCTTTGCGGCGGGTTTTCTCGCGCAGGGTGGTGTGTATCTGTTGCAGGAAACCAGATTTGCGCCACCAACGGAAGGGGCAGGTCGCAGGGCATCATGCGCCAGGCGCAACCGGCGCGGGTGATGTAGAAGAGGCCGTTCAGGATTTCCCGCCAGGGATGCTCCCGGGGGCGATGGGGGGCGGCATCAGGGGTGCCAGGATGGCCCATTCCTGGTCGGTCAGATCGCTTGAGTTCCATGCATGACTGTAGCATGAGGGAGGGTATTAAGACGGTCTTTCATAAACCCCTCACACTTTATTGGGGTCAAAACGTGGGGTCAAAACACAAACCCGAGGATTTGCCCCCTCGGGTTTTGCGTCCTGGACTGGTGGACCGCACAGGACTCGAACCTGTGACCAACCGATTAAAAGTCGGTTGCTCTACCAACTGAGCTAGCGGTCCGTTTTTTGGGCTTGCGGAGCAAACAACTCCCAGCAGCCTTAGAGATTATAGGCAAATGGCCCGAAGTTGTCTATAGCGCGCCCAACCAGCAAAAAAGCCGAGGGCCGGTGGTGCGCCGGCCCTCGAGTTCGAGCAAAATTACCAGATGTAGAAGATGGTCACGATAAAGAGCCAGACCGCATCCACCAGGTGCCAGTACATCGAGGAACCCTCGAGGGTGCCCTGCTCGTGGTTGTCAATCTTACCTGCCAGACCCTGGGCATACGCCAGGGCGAGGCCCGTACCGCCAATCAGCACGTGCGCCCCGTGCAAACCCACAATCAGGAAGAAAGCGGTGAACCACAGGGCCGCCTTCCGGGCCGCCTCCGACTGGCCGGCAGCGTTCAGGGCCTCCACGTAGTGCCCCGAGGCGATGGCAAACTCCCAGATCTGGAAGAGGAAGAAGACCACCCCCAGCAGGATGCTGATCAACATCCCCAGCTTGAAGGGCGAGAACTTGTTGGTGCGCAGGTCGTGGTGGGCGTAGTGAACGGTGAACGAGCTGGCGACCAGGAAGAAGGTGTTGAGCAAGGCCAGCCACAAGGCCGGGCGGTGATCCTCGGGCGGCACTGCCGCACCGGTAAGGCGCAGGTACAGGTAGCCGGCAATCAGAATGCCGAAGAGGGCAATTTCCGAGACGATGAACCAGGCCATCCCCACCCAGGCGTTGGACTTACCGGTCACGGTGTGGTGCACCACCGGGTGGTCGTACTCTTTGCGCAGCGCCCACTGGAACAGGCTGTAAATAAAGAGCACCAGCCCCACCGCCAGCCAGCCACCCCAGCCCGGCACCCCACCCACCGAGGCGTTGCCCATGTCGGGGGCCAGCGAGATTCCGATGCCGGTAATCAAAAGACCCACAGCGGTCATGAAGGGCCAGACGGTAGGGGCCGGTAGGTGGATGGTGGCCGGGTCTACCGGGGTCGGCTTGAGGCCCTCTTTTTCCCAGTCGTAGAGGGGCCGCTCGGACTTGAAGACGGTGGGGAATTGCACGGCAAAGTTATACGAAGGCGGCGGCGAGGAGGTGGCCCACTCGAGGGTGTACCCCCCCCAGGGGTTGTCGGGGGCCTTTACGTTCTGGCGGAAGCTCTGAACCATGGCAATCAGCCAGGCAATACCGCCCAGGGCCAGGATTATCGCCCCAACAGTGGAGGCAAAGTTGAGCTCGTTCCACAGGTACAGCCCATCGGGGTAGGTGTAGTAGCGGCGGGGCATCCCCAGGAAGCCCAGCACGTACTGGGGCATAAAGGTGATCAGATAGCCCACCAAGAAGAGCCAGAAGTGCACCCTACCCCAGAACTCGGGGTACATGCGCCCGGTGATCTTGGGCCACCAGTAGTAAAGCCCGGCAAAGGCCAGGAAGCCCGAGCCAGCCATCAAGACGTTGTGGAAGTGGGCCACCACGAAGTAGCTGTCCTGCACCTGGTAGTCGAAGGGCACCACCGCCAGCATGACCCCGGTAATCCCCCCCAGCAGGAAGTTGAACATGAAGCCCATCACGAAGAGCAATGGGGTCTTGAAATCGAGCTGGCCGCCCCACAAGGTACCCAGCAGGTTGAAGATCTTCACACCGGTGGGTACCGCCACCAGCACGGTGAAGAACACGAAGACCAGCTGGAACAGGAGGCTCTCGCCCACCGTGAACATGTGGTGCGCCCAGACCAAAAAGCCCACCACCGCAATGCCCACCAGGGCAAACACCATAAAGCGGTAACCAAAGACCGGCTTGCGCGAGAAGGTCGAGGCCACCTCCGCGGCAATGCCCAGGTAGGGCAGCAGCATAATGTAAACCGCCGGGTGGGAGTAGAACCAGAAGAACTGCTGGAAGAGCACCGGGTCGCCCCCGATGGCTGGATCAAAAAGGGTAAGGCCCAGCTTACGCGAGAGCAGCACGGTCAGGCTGGCAGCGGTGATGCCGGCCAGAGCGAAAAGAGAAAGCATGGAGGTGGCGAAGATCGCCCACACGAAGATGGGCATCTTCCACAGGCCCATCCCCTTGGCCCGCAGGTTGTAGACCGTGGCGGCAAAGTTGGCCGCGCCCAAGAGGCTCGACAACCCTACCAGCAACACGCCCATCATGAAGAAGTCGGTGCCCAGGCCGGTGGTGCGCGAGAAGGGGTAGTAGAAGGTCCAGCCCACATCCGGCGCACCGCCAAAGAACAGCGAGGTGTAGATGAGCACCGCCGAGAACACAAAAAGCCAGGCCGCAAAGGCGTTGATGCGCGGCAGTGCCACGTCCCGCTCCCCTAGCATCAGGGGCAGGATGAAGTTCCCAAAGCCCGACAGCCCTGCCGGGATAATGAAGAAGAAGAGCATGGTGGCACCGTGCAGGGTGAGCACCTGGTTGTAGGCGTCCCCTACCAGGAACTGCCGCTCGGGGCCTGCCAGCTGCCAGCGGATGGCCACCGCCATCAGGCCGGAAAGCCCGAAGGCCACAAAGGAGGTGACCAGGTAGATCATGCCGACCTTCTTGTGATCGCTGGTGGTCAGCAGATCCCAGACCGTGGCCCAGAATCCCATACGGGAAGTGCTT
Source organism: Meiothermus ruber DSM 1279 (assembly GCF_000024425.1). Lineage (NCBI taxonomy): Bacteria > Thermotogati > Deinococcota > Deinococci > Thermales > Thermaceae > Meiothermus > Meiothermus ruber. Next base: position 684,768 of record NC_013946.1, on the reverse strand, counting down.
TGTGGAGTTGCAACAGCCATAGTTGGTTCAATCCTCCCGTTAGAACTTTTCCAGCTTGCTAAAGTCGAGGCCCTCCACCTTGTGGCTCATCAGGTAAGCCGCAATGGCCTTGACATCTTCGTCGGACAGGTTGGGGAAGGCCGGCATCTTGACACCAGGCTTCATGCCGGGGGAGTTTTTGATCCAGGGCTCGAGGTACTCCGGCACGTTGGGCCACATCCCGGCCCCCACCGTGGTGCGGTTGCCAAAGAAGGTCAGGTCGGGGTTGTTGGGAGCCCCCTGGGAAACCCCCTTAATGGCATGGCAGGCCGCACACTGCTGCTTGTAGAGCTCTTGTCCCCGTACCAAGGTCGGATCGGTGGGCGTAGCAGCCTGGAAAGCTCTGGCCCCTTCTATCCAGCGGTCAAACTCCTCTTGTGGCACCACCTTGACCCTAAAGCGCATGTTGGCGTGGGAGGCCCCGCACAGCTCCACGCACTGGCCGTAGTAGGTGCCAATTTTCTCCGGGGTTACCTCGATGTGCGTGACCACACCCGGAATGGCATCCCGGGCTCCCACCATGCTGGTGATGCGGAAGGAATGAATCACGTCGTAGTTGGTGCCATCCCCCCCGGTAATCTCGAAGCGCACCGGCTTGCCAACCGGCAGAATCAGCTCGTTGGAGTTGCGAACCCCGTAATCCTTGTAGTGGAAGTCCCACCAGAACTGCCAGCCCCGCACCTCCACCACCATGGCCCCCGGCGTCGGGCGGTCCAGCTTGAACATGCTCTGGGCGGTAAGGCCAAAGATGATGAGCACAATTACCGTGGGGATTACCGTCCAGGCCACCTCGAGGCGATCGTTACCGTGCATCTGCTCGGGTTCGCCGGTCTCTTTGCCAGTGCGCCGGAACTTGACGGTTACATAGACCAGCGCTCCAGTCACCACCACAAACACCAGGGCCGCAAAGCCCATCACCCAGACCAGCAGCCCCCGGACTTCTCGGTTAAAAGCCGAGGCATCCCGATCCAGGATGTTCAGGGTATGCCCCCCGGCCTGGCCCGGCTCCGCAGCCAGCACCAAACCCAGCATCAGCAGGACGATCAAACCTAAACTTCGTTGCAGCATTCCTCGCATCCTCCCTTGGTCTTGGGGTATTCTATAGCATTTTATTTGGAACCATTTTAGGATACCCGGCTCCAAGCATCCGATATCCTATCCCGATAGGATATTTTAGCTACATCCACAGGGCCCGGTCTATGGCCATCGCGACAAACAGTAATGCCAGGTATAACATTGAGTACTTATACAGCGTAAGCGTCCAGTTTCGCTCCAGGGTCTGGTATAAGCGCCAGCTATACAGTAAAAGCCAGCCGTTGAGCAGCAGCGCCGCCAGCAAATACACCCAGCGCAGCTCGCCCATCAGCACCGGGACAAGGGTAATGACAGTGGTCAGAATGGCATAGAGGCCTATCTGATAGGCCGTCTCGCGCTCGCCGCGCACCACTGGGAGCATAGGAACCCCCACCGCGGCGTAATCGTCTTTGATCATGAGCGAAAGCGCCCAGAAATGCACGGGCGTCCAAAAAAAGATAATCAAGAACAAATACCAGGCAAAAAGGCTCAGTTCCCCCGTCACAGCAGCCCAACCAACCAAGGGCGGGAACGCCCCGGCAGCCCCACCGATTACGATGTTGCTCCAGAAGCGGCGCTTCATGTAGAGGGTGTAGACCAGCACGTACCAGCCCAGCCCGGCCATCGCCAAAAGCGCAGTGGTCAGGTTGGCCCCCCACCAGAGTAATACAAAGGAGAGCAGCATCAGGACGGTAGCGAAAAGGGTGGCGTCGCGGCTGCTAATCTTGTGGGTAACCGTAGGGCGCTGGGCCGTACGTTTCATGCGACCGTCAATATCGCGGTCAATGACCATATTGAAAACATTGGCCGAACCAGCCGCCATATAGCCGCCCACAAAAACCACCAGGAACAAGCCCAGGCCCGGCCACCCACCCGCTGCAATGAACATGGCCGCCAGGGTGGTGAACAGCAGCAGGCTGATGACTCGAGGTTTGGTTAGCCAAAAATAGTCTCGCCATGTGGCGCGCTCGGTGTTAGCAATAGAAACCACCACAGCAGTCTACCTCGCTTTAGCCGCTTCGGCCCTGGATGGCCTCACAGGGTAGGCCAGGCTGAGGGCCGAGACCGTGAGCAAGAGCCAGGTCACCCAGACCAGATCGGAAAGCAACAGGTGAGGAAGCTGGGTGTACAGCGGTGCTGCCTGCAGCACGTTAAGATATCCCACCCCAAGCTGCAAGATAAACAGAAGGCCGGCCATGCGGGCGAATAGTTTGGTGTGGGGGCTGGGGCGCAGCAGCGCGACCAGGTTGGCTACCAGAACCACATACACGCTCACCACCACCGCGATAAAGGGGTGATAGATGCGAAGCTGCACCAAGAAATGCTCACCGGGGGTGAGGGCCCGCCCCACCGCTTCGGCGGTGTTGCGCACCGGAAACAAAGCATCGCCCAGCGAGGTCAGGGCCCCGGCCGCTGCAACCAGCAGGATGCCTCCCAGGCCCAGGCCCAGGGCCCAGCCCACCAGCCCCTGGCCTTTCAAGACCGGGCGGTGCTCGGGGTGGCGCGACCACCAGGCGGTGAGGGTCAACGAACCAATCAGGAAAAGGGTGTTGATGAGGTGAATGGGGGCCACAATGGCCCGGGCCACGCTGGCGTCCTCCCCTACCAGCCGGAAAAGCACCAGCCCGGCCCCCACCAGGCTCTCGGTAATCATGAAGAACATGGCAAGACCGGCCCCCAGCCGGGCCAGGTGACCCTTAGGAAAAGCCCGGCGCGACCAGAGCAGAAGCCCAATGGTCAGGAGCAGCGAAAGACCACTGGTAACCCGGTGGAAAAACTCGATGAAGGTCTCGAGGCCCCTGAAGATGGGCAGCACTTCCCCGTTGCAGGTGGGCCAGTGGGCACCGCAGCCATCCCCGGAGCCGGTGGCCTGCACCACATCGCCCCACAAGATGACCACCAGGGTAAAAACCACCACCCCCCAAGCGTAGTAGGTAAACCGTCGGTTGGACATAAGGAAAAGACCCCCCCTGGGGGTAGTGTCTTTATTCTGCCAGAAGGCCCCAGGATGCACCATTAGGACAATTGTCCCGGATAAAGGGCCCAGGCCCACCCGCCGTATCCTACAGAACGGCCAGCGGGGGTTTGGCCGCAGCGCTTAGTGGTTGTGCGTGGGCATGGCGGTGGGATCAAAGGGAAGCACCGCCCCTCCCCGCTCCAAAAGCCAGCGCTTCATCGTCTGGATTTCACCCGCCTGGCTCCGGCCCATGGCCTCGATAAGCCGACGCGGGAGGCCCGGGGACTGCACCTCGGCCAGGCCCTGCTCAATCATGGGCAGCGCCCCCTGGTGGTGGCGGATCATGAGCTGCAAAAACCGGATCTCAGCCTCGCGGCCCTGCAGGGCCAGCAGCTCGGCTATTTCCTGCTCCGAGGCCATGCCCATGGCCGCAGCGGCCTGGGGGCTGGGGCGCTCAAAACCAATGGTCAGCTGCCGCCACCACGGCAGCCAGCGCCGCATCTGGGCGATCTGGGCGGCCTGCGTGCGGGCCACATCCTGGGCGAAGTAGCGCAGGTTCTGGTCGGCAGCTCGAGGCGCCAGAATCCTAGCCAGTTCAACCGCCTGGGCATGGTGGGGAATCATGGACAGGGCGAAGCGCCCCTCGGGCGTGAGGGGCTGGGCCAGCAACAAGCCCAGCCCCCCCAGCACCAGCCCCACCAGGCCCCATCTGAACCATCTGGGTTGTGGCAGGGTGTAGCGGTGCGCCTGCATGGATTTTGATTCTATTCGCCGAGCCTGTACGGCAAAGGTAAGCAATACACCGATTGCCTCGAGCCAGCACGGCCTTGATTGACACCCCGTGGAAAAGTTGTTATTTTGAGTCGGGAAATAAATAGCGAAAAGCCTTACGGAGCACGCAGGATGCCTAAGTATCTCGAGCACACCCCCCTGGGCAGCACACGGCAGTTACGGCGCTGGCACCGCGCGCGCATCCTGCAGGCCATCCGGGCCGAGGCCGGCATCTCCCGGCTCAGGCTGGCGCGCAAACTGGGCCTCTCACCCTCGGCGGTGACCGAGGTGGTGGCCGAGCTGTTGAACGAGGGCCTCCTGACCGAGCGCCCCCTACCCCCCACCGGCCAGGGCCGCCCCTCGGTGGCCCTCGAGGTCGAAGCGAAGCGCCACCTGGCGCTGGCCTGGGAAATCGACGTGGATCGGATGGCCGTGGCCCTGCTGAACCTCAAGGGCCAGGTGCGGGCCCGGGTGGTGCTACCCCCAGCCCCCCCGCGCCTGGACGAGGCCCTGGCCCTTTTGCAGCAACACACCGCCCCGCTGCTGCCGGGGGTGCGGGTGCTTTCGGCGGGCCTTGCGCTGCCGGGGCTGCTCGAGCCCGTCCAGGGCCACCTGACCCTGGCCCCCAACCTGGGCTGGGCCGACCTGCCCCTGCTCGAGCGCTTCCAGGAGGCCCTTCAGTCGCTGGGCCTGGTGGGGATTCCCGCCGTTGTGGAGAACGAGGCCAACGCCGCCGCCTATGGGCTCTATGCCCTGGGGGGGCTGGCCCTCGAGCACTGCGTCTACCTGAGCCTGGGGGTGGGCGTGGGGGGTGGGGTGGTGGTGGAACGCAAGGTCTACCACGGGGCGCGCTTTCACGCCGGTGAGGTGGGGCACATCCCCCTCGACCCGGAAGGCCCCCCCTGCCGCTGCGGCAAGCGGGGCTGCGCCGAGGTTTTCCTGAGCTACCGCCGCTGGCAGGAAGACCCCAGCCCAGCCCGCCTGAACGAGATGGCCGAGCGGCTGGCCCAGCTCTCGGCCATGGTGCTGGCCACCCTCGACCCCGAGCGCATCGTGCTGGGCGGGCCCCTGGTCGAGGCCACCGGTCAGGCCCTGCTGCAAGCGGTGCAGACCCGGCTCCCCCGCTACGCCCTGGCGGTGCACGACCCCGCCCAGATCACCATCTCGCCCCTGGGCCGCGAGGCCGCCCTGCTGGGGGTGGGGGCGCTGGCCGCCGACGTGTTTATGGAGCAGATGAGCTACGAGGAGGTAGGATAATGTACCAGCCCAGACCCGAGCATAAGTTCACCTTTGGCCTTTGGACGGTAGGCAACATCGGGCGCGACCCCTTTGGCGAGGCCGTGCGGGAACGGCTCGAGCCCGACTACGTGGTGTACAGGCTGGCCGAGCTGGGGGCCTACGGGGTCAACCTGCACGACGAAGACCTGATCCCCCGTGGCACGCCCCCGGCCGAGCGCGAGGCCATCCTGCGCCGCTTCAAGAAGGCCCTGCAGGACACCGGCCTCAAGGTGCCCATGGTCACCGCCAACCTCTTCTCCGACCCGGCCTTTAAGGACGGGGCCCTGACCAGCCCCGACCCCTGGGTGCGGGCCTACGCCCTGAAGAAGAGCCTCGAGACCCTCGACCTGGGCGCCGAGCTGGGGGCCCAGATTTACGTGGTCTGGCCGGGGCGGGAGGGGGCCGAGGTAGACGCCACCGGCAAGGCCCCGCGGGTATGGGCCTGGTTCCGCGAGGCCCTGGACTTCATGGCCGAGTATGCGGAGGAGCAGGGCTACAACTACCGCTTTGCCCTGGAGCCCAAACCCAACGAGCCTCGAGGCGACATCTACCTGCCCACCGTGGGCAGCATGCTGGCCCTGATCGGCACCCTGAAGCACCCGCACCGCTTTGGCCTCAACCCCGAGTTCGCCCACGAGACCATGGCCGGGCTCAACTTCGTGCACGCGGTGGCCCAGGCCCTGGAGATGGGCAAGCTCTTCCACATCGACCTGAACGACCAGCGCATGAGCCGCTTCGACCAGGATCTGCGCTTTGGCTCGGAGAACCTCAAGGCCGCGTTCTTCCTAGTGGATCTGCTCGAGGCCAGCGGTTACGACGGCCCCCGCCACTTCGACGCCCACGCCCTGCGCACCGAGGACGAGGCCGGGGTCTGGGCTTTTGCCCGGGGCTGTATGCGCACCTACCTGATTCTGAAGGAGAAAGCCCAGGCCTTCCGGGCCGACCCCGAGGTGAAGGCTTTGCTCGAGGCCTACTACCAGGCCGACCCCGAGCCTTTGGCCCTGCTGGGGGCCTACAGCCGGGAAAAAGCTCAGCGGCTCAAGCAGCTCGAGCTGCCCGAGGCCTGCCGCAGCCGCGGTTATGCCCTGGAGCAGCTCGACCAGCTCGCCGTAGAGCACCTGCTGGGGGTACGGGGATGAGCCTGGTGCTGGGCCTCGACCTGGGCACCAGCGGCCTCAAGGCGGTGGCGCTTTCCGCCAGGGGCCAGAAGGTGGCCGAGGCCCGGGCGGGCTACCCGCTCCACACCCCCCGCCCCGGCTGGACCGAGCAAGACCCCCTGGACTGGGCCCGCGCCGCCCAGGAAGCCCTGCGCGCCCTCTGTGAGCAACTGGGCGGGGCCGAGGTGGTGGGCATCGGGCTCTCGGGCCAGATGCACGGGGCGGTCTTCCTAGACAAAGCCGGGAACCCCCTATGCCCAGCCCCGCTCTGGAACGACCAGCGCACCGCCCTCGAGGTCGAGCAGATCGAACAGGCCATCCCGCGCAGCGAGCTCATCCGGCGCACCGGCAACGGGGCGGTGACCGGCTTCCAGCTCCCCAAGCTGCTCTGGCTCCGAAACCAGCACCCCGCGCTATTCCAGCGGCTCCACAAGGTGCTGCTACCCAAGGACTACCTGGCCTTCCTGCTGACCGGCGCACTCTCCACCGAGTATTCCGACGCCTCCGGGATAGGCGCCTTGAATCTGGCTGAAAAGCGCTGGGATACCGATATTCTGCAGGCCCTCTCGCTCTCCCCCGACCTCTTTCCCGAGGTGGGCGAAAGCCAGCGGGTGGTGGGTCATCTGAGCCCGGCCTGGGCCCAGGCCACCGGCCTCCAGGCGGGCATCCCGGTGGTGGCCGGGGCCGGTGACAACGCCGCGGCGGCCCTGGGTCTGGGGGTTTCGCGCCACCGCGCAGGGGTGGGCAGCCTCTCCCTGGGCACCAGCGGGGTGATTTTCATCCCCACCGAACAGCCCACCCCCGAGCCCGAGGGCCGGGTGCACCTGTTTGCCCACGCCGACGGGGGCTACCACCTGCTGGGGGTGACGCTCAGCGCGGCGGGCAGCCTGGAGTGGCTGCGGGGCCTCTTCCCCGAGGTAGGCCTGGAAACCCTGCTCGAGGAGGCCCTGCAGGCCCCCCTGGGCTGCGAGGGCCTGTACTTCTTGCCCTTTCTGGCCGGGGAGCGCAGCCCCTACCTGGCCCCCCACCTGCGCGGGGCCTTCCTGGGCCTCTCCCTGGCCCACCGCCGGGGCCACCTGGTGCGCGCCGTGCTGGAAGGGGTGGCGCTCAGCCTGGGCGAGGTTTATCGGGTGATGCGCCCCCTGGCCGGGGCCCAGCGGCTGCTGGCCACCGGGGGCGGCTCGGCCTCCGATCTGTGGCTGGCGCTGGCGGGAGGGGCCCTGGGGGTTCCCATCCACCGGGTGGTGGGGGACGAGGGCGCGGCGCGGGGTGCCGGAATTCTGGCCCTGGTAGGGGCCGGGGTGTATCCCAGCCTCCGCGAGGCCCTGGAGGCCACAGCCCCGGCCGAACAACCGGCCACCCCCCCGTTAGAGGGCCTCGAGCCCCTCCGCAAGGGGTATGCCCAGGCGGTGGAGAAGGTGCTCGAGCTGTACAAAAACTAATTGCCCTGCCGCTACTTTTTTACCGGTTCCGCTCGAACCCTTCACCTTTGGGTGTAAGCCAAGGTGAGGGGTTCAAGCCATGAAACATACGGCCGGAAGGCCCTCCGCGGTCGAAGCTTCCTGTGGGAGATGCTGCTCCGGGCGCAATAGCAATCGGTAGGGTCAGGGCGACGCTACCGATGGGCTGTTCTGGAAAGTCCTCTAGGCCGTTTTGGGTTTTTGAATAAAGCGCATCACAAAATAGACCACCGCGACCACAATCAGCACCGGCACCAGCACCCGCAACAGCGCCCAGACAACGCCAGCCAGCCCCTTGAGAAGGGTGCCCAGGAAAGTGAAAAGCCACCCCCCCACCCACAGTACTACCAGTGCCGCTACAGCAATCAGGAGGCCCAGCACCACCCACTCGAGGATGTCCTGCAACGACCGCTCGTTCATAAGGCTCAGGATAGCACAATGCCCGCTGGCTTCATCCCCCTTTTGGATGAATCGGTGAGCCGAAGCACACAGCCCAGCCTTATCCCAATCAGCACCCTGCTGGCGTACCATGGGGGCGGTGGAACGTTACCGGCTCAGCGAAGGACTGGTGGTAGGCCGCAAACCGCTCCCGGCCGGCGATGTGATTCTCTCGTTCGTGGGGCCGGAAGGCGCGGCCCAGGCCATCGCCCGCAAAGCCCTGCGGCCCACCGGGCGCAGCGGGCGGCTCTCGCTGTTTCACCACCTCCGGTACCAGGTCTATCAGAAGCCCGGCAACGACCTGCCCACCCTGACCCAGGTGGAGCTGGTGGGGCGGCTCGAGGGCCTCGAGGCCCCCGGGCGCTTCCCCTATGCCAGCTACCTGGCCGAACTGGCTTTTCGCATCGCATCGCCCGAGGTGGCGGGCAAGATCTGGCCGTTGCTCATCTCGGGGCTAAAAGGTATCGCCAAACACCCCCACCCCCGCATGGCCCACCTGTGGGCGGGCTGGCGAGTCCTTAAGGCCGCGGGGCTGGCCCCCAACCTGGGAGGCCCGGGCCTGTATCTGCTGGATGGCGAAAGGGTGGAGCAGGGCGGGGTTTATCTGGGGCCAGAGGGGATGCAGGCCCTGGCAGCGGTGCTGCGGCTACCTGGCAGCGAGGCCATTGCGCTGCTGGCAGAAGGCGCGCCGCTGGATCGCCTGCAGCAAGCCCTGCTGGCCCACGTGCGCTATGCCGTGGGGGAGCTTGGCTCGGCCCAGCTTCTCCCGGCTTCTCATGTAAGAGGGAGAGAATGACGCGGATGAAGCTGGCCTTTTTGATGGTACCTGCCCTGGGCGCGGCGCTGTTGTTCGGCACCCTCAATCCAAAGCAAAACCTTCCACGCCCCGCACCCAGCGGCCAGAGCATCCGTGTGCTGCTCTCATATGAGCCGGGCGCAACGTCCTTCGAGGAGAAATACCTCTTCCCCACCCTGCGCCTACTTCCGCTGGGGGGCAGCGTGCAGGTCTCGAGCGGCCCCGACCGCGAAAGCCTGCGGCCCGTGGTGACGGTTTTCGCCGACAAGCCCCTGACCTTCACCCCGCAGAACAACCGTTTGGCAGCCACCTTTGAAGGGCTTAACTTTGCTTTAGACCGCGTGGTTCAGCTCAGGCCCGCCGACCCCAGCGCCCCTGTGCAATACCGCCTGCCCTCCACCGCCCGGCCCGGCCCGGCGCCCGAGTACCCCGGTGAACTCTGGCTCGAGCTGCGCAGCAGCGGTTTGCTGGTGGTCAATCAAGTGGACTATCAGGACTACCTCAAAGGGGTACTGCCCAGCGAGATGCCCCCACACTTTCACCCTGAGGCCCTCAAGGCCCAGGCGGTGGCGGCCCGCACCTATGCCCTCGTCCGGCAGCAGGCCGATACCTACTGGAAACAGTTCGGGGCCGACGTGGACGACTCCTCGAGCGAGCAGGTCTACAACCAAACCCGCCGCCACCCCGCCACCGACGCCGCGGTGGAGGCCACCCGGAATCAAATCCTGACCTTTGAGGGCCAGCCCATCCAGAGCTTCTTCTTTTCCACCAGCCCCGGTGCCACCGCCAGCATCGAGGAGGTCTGGATGGATCGCCCCCCCGCGCCTTATCTGAAGGGCCGGCCCCAGACCAACCCCATCCAGGTTTCGATCGAGAGCGAGGCCGAAGCGCTGGCCTTTTTTCAGAACTGGAACCCCGAGGGCTTTTACGATGCCATCTCGCCTTTCTGGCGCTGGAAGCTGCACCTGAGCCGGGAGGAGCTCGAGGCCCTCCTGAGCCGCACCCTCCCGGAAAGGGCCCGGCTGGCCCCCCAGTTCGTCCAGACCCCCGAAGGCCCGCTTTCGCCGGAGGCCCCGGGCTTCAAGCTGGGAACCCTGCAAAAAATTGCCGTGCTGAAGCGAACCACCGGCGGCTATGTGACCGCGCTGGAAATCCAGACCTCCACCGGACGCTACGTGGTGCGACGGGAGTCCAACATCCGCAGCCTGCTGCGGCCCGACAAGGCTTTTACCGGGGGGGCCGACGTGCTGCTGGAGCTGTGGCAGGGCGGGCCGCGCCTCAACTTCCCCAACCTGCCCAGCACGGCCTTTGCCCTGCAAGAGGAACGCGACGAGCGTGGAAATCTTCTGGGCCTTACCTTCTGGGGTGGGGGCTTCGGACATGGGGTGGGGATGAGCCAGTACGGCGCGCTGGGGCTGGCCCGGCGGGGGTATGGCTACCGGGCGATCCTCGAGCACTTCTACCCCGGTACCACCCTCACCACGCTCAATACCCAGAATAAACGCTAAAAATCCCGCGCGACCGGCGCGGGGTTCTACATCAGCCCAAGTTCTACGAGGCTGGCTCTGTGTTCCTCCGGAAGATCACCCCCAGGCGGGGCAGCACATAGTAGTCGAGGCCAATGTAGCCAGCGGTGCGCCAGGCCAGCACCAGCCAGGTAGCCACGATGAACATCCAGGGGTTCGAGCTCACCGTACCCGCCAGCAGGAAGGCCGCGTTCATAAAGCCGGCGAAGAAGGCCGCCAGGCCGGTAAAGAGGCCCAGGATGAGCGCCAGTCCCACCAGAATCTCGCCGAAGGTTACCAGGTAGCTGAAGAGCACCTTGTTGGGCAGGGCCACGTTCTGGATGAACCAGGCGTACCAGCCGGTCACGTCGGGGTGGTCGCCGGTGGTCTTGGTCAGGGCCCGCTCGAGGAAGCCGCCCACCGCCACGCCGGCCTTGTCGCCCACCCAGGCCGGGTTGTTGAGCTTGCCCCAGCCCGCCTCGAGCCACTGCCAGCCCAGGTACACCCTGAGCACCAGCCAGATGGGCGAGAGCCGCACGTCCGCAAAGAGGAACCTGGTGATCCTGGGCTCGGGAACCTGCAGGTTGGTGTTGATTCTTACCGCTGCCATACCCACCTCCTATTTCGAAATTCAAAGTACGACCAAAAGCAAAGCAGCAGTAGGTGAATCTGTACCCAAGCAAATGTCCCTATCCGGCTGCGCTCGAGGGGGTTATGATGGCTTTTTGGCTTGGAGCCCACCTTCCCCTCATTTAGCGCATTTAATCCAATTGTCTGACGGATTATCCTCCTGCCGTCTCAAATCCGTTATATAATCGGGGCATGGCACAGCCCAGACCCAAGCACGCCTGGATGCGGGAGACCTACCAGAAATCCCTGGCTAAGATGCCCGAGCGCAAGGTGGCCCACAAAACCCTCTCGGACATCGCCCCCGAGCCGCTCTATACCCCCGAAGACCTGCAGGACTTCGACTACGCCGAGAAGCTGGGCTACCCCGGCGAGTACCCCTACACCCGGGGGGTTTACGGCTCGATGTACAGGAGCCGTCTCTGGACCATGCGGATGTTTGCTGGGTTTGGCACCGCCGAGCAGACCAACGAGCGTTTCAAGAAGCTGCTGGCCGCCGGGCAGAACGGGCTTTCCACCGCCTTCGACCTGCCCACCCTGATGGGCTACGACTCCGACCATCCGCTTTCCAAGGGCGAGGTGGGCAAGTGCGGGGTGGCGGTGAGCAGCCTGGCCGACATGGAGATTCTCTTCGAGGGGATCAACCTGGAAGAGGTTACCACCTCCATGACCATCAACTCGCCGGCCAACGCCATCTGGGCCATGTACCTGGCCGCCGCCAAGAAAAAAGGCTACGACTGGAACAAACTGGGCGGCACCATCCAGAACGACATCCTGAAGGAATTTATCGCCCAGAAAGAGTTCATCTTCCCGCCCGAACCCTCCACCAAGCTGGTCATTGATACCTTCGAGTGGGGGCCCCGCAACGTGCCCAAGTGGAACTTTATCTCGGTCTCGGGCTACCACATCCGCGAGGCCGGCTCCACCGCCGTGCAGGAGCTGGCCTACACCCTGGCCGACGGCTTCGAGTACGTGGAGTGGGCTCTCAAACGCGGGCTGGAGATAGACGAGTTCGCTCCCCGCATCTCGTTTTTCTTCAACGCCCACAACGACTTCTTCGAGGAAATTTGCAAGTTTCGGGCTGCCCGGCGCATCTGGGCTAAAGAAATGCGACACCGCTATGGGGCCAAAAACCCCCAGAGCTGGATGCTGCGCACCCACGCCCAGACCGCCGGGGTCTCGCTTACCGCCCAGCAACCCCTCATCAACATCGCGCGGGTAGCCATTCAGGCCCTGGCCGCCGTGCTGGGCGGCACCAACAGCCTGCACACCGACGCCTACGACGAGGCCCTGGCCCTCCCCACCGAGGAATCGGCCAAGATCGCCCTGCGCACCCAGCAGATTATCGCCTACGAGTCGGGCGTGACCCATACCGCCGACCCGCTGGGAGGCAGCTACTACGTGGAGTGGCTCACCGACCAGATGGAGGCCCAGGCCATGCAGATCATTGAGGAGATCCGGCGCATGGGCGGGGTGGTGCGGGCCATCGAGGAAGGCTACTTCCTGCGTGAGATCGCCGACGCCAGCTACCGCTTCCAGCAGGAAGTGGAGCGGGGCGAGCGGATTATCGTGGGGGTGAATGCCTTCCAGGACGAAGGCCTCCAGGTGCCCATCCAGCTCATTGACCCCGAGGTGGAGCGCGTGCAGGCCGAGCGGCTGGCCCAGGTGCGGCGCCAGCGCGACCCCCAGGCCGTGCAGCAGGCTTTGGCAGCGCTGCGGCAGGCCGCCAAAGAGGGGCGCAACACCATGCCCTACTTCGTGGACTGCGCCCTGGCCTACTGCACCCTGGGTGAGATGATGGACGAACTCCGGGCGGTGTACGGGGTTTATGAAGAGCCGGTGCTGGTATAGCGCCCATGCATCCGAGCAACCTCGAGGAGATCCAGCGCCTCTACACCCAGGCCCACTTTGTTCAGCACATCGGCCTGAGGCTGCTTGACGTGGGTGAGGGCTGGTGCGAGACGGCGGTGGACATCCAGGCACACCACCAACAGCAAGATGGCTTCATCCACGCCGGCGTACAGGCCACCATGGCCGACCACAGCGCCGGAACCGCCGCCGCAACGCTGATTAAGCCTGGTCAGTATGTGCTCACCGTGGAGTTCAAGATCAACCTGCTACGACCTGCCCAGGGCGAGCTCCTACGCTGCCGGGCCGAGGTGCTGAAGCCGGGCCGCTCCTTGTGCGTGGTGGAGTCTGTGGTGTTTGCCGAGAAGCTCTTTTCTAAAGCGACAGTAACCTTGGCGGTACTGGATAGGTAAAACCCGCCTATTAGACTCAGATCATGAATCCATTTAGCTACCACAAGCCCCGTTCACAGCTCCCCTACGCCCTCTACCTACCCGCAGGAAAGCCCCCCAAAGGCGGCTGGCCCCTGATTCTGTTCCTGCATGGCTCCGGGGAGCGGGGTAGCGACGGCCGGAAGCAGAGCACGGTGGGCCTTGGCCCGGCCATTCAAGAGAACCCCCAGCGCTGGCCCGCCGTGGTGCTGATGCCCCAGTGCCCCAAGGGACAGCAGTGGGCCGGGGAGCCCCTGGCGCAGGCCTACGAATTGCTGCACCAAGTGGAGCAAGAGCACCAAACCAACCCCCGGCGGGTCTACCTGACCGGCCTCTCGATGGGGGGTTATGGCAGCTGGAACCTGGGCGGCCTGTACCCCCGGCGCTTTGCCGCCATCGCCCCCATCTGCGGGGCCGCCGACCCCTTCATGGTCTGGCAACGGCTGGGCAAGGTGCCCATCTGGAACTTTCACGGCGCCGCCGACGAGGTGGTGCCGGTGAGCTTCTCCAGGGCGCTGGCCGATGCTTTAGCCAAGGCCGGCAACACCCGGGCCCGTTTCACCGAGTACCCCAGCGAAAAGCACGATGTCTGGAACCGGGTGTACCGGGAGCTCGAGTTCATCCAGTGGCTGTTTGCCCAGCAGAAGCGCGGCGGTAGTTGAAGAACGGCTACTCCACCAACAGCAAGCCCCAGACCCGCAACCGCCGGCCTGGGGCAGGTGGTTTGCGCTAAGCGGTTTGCAGGATGGGGATCTCCGAGAGGAAGGTGATGGGCAGCTTGCTGTTGCCCTGGTGGAAAGCAGCCAGGCGGGCCACCACGTTGGCCCCGGCCTTCTTGGCCACTTTCTCGAGCGCGTTCATGGTGCCCCCCGAGGAGACCACGTCGAAGACCAGGGCCACATTCTGGCCCATCAGCTTTTCGGCCATGCGGCTGTCCAGCCAGAGGGTCTCGGTTACGCCCAGGGTCAGCGACTCCACCTCCTGGATAATGGGGTCTTGCATGTAGGGGCGGCGCTTACGGCGCACCACCACATAGGGCTTGCCGCAGAGGGCGCTCATGGTATGGGCCAGCACGATGGGGGAGGTCTCGAGGGTCAGCAGGGCATCGGTCTCGGGGGGCAGGTGCTTGACCAGCCCTTCGGCGGCGGCCTGCACCAGCTCCACATCGCCCATAATCTCAACCAGGGGGATGTGAACGCCCGGCAGGGTTTCAACCACCGGTACATGACGGGTGATTTTGCCTATTGTGATGGGATAGGTTTCCATAGTTACACTCCCTCGTTGCACCAAGGACTTAGCCTATTCGAACACCATGAGTATACGGGTGAATAGCCGTATACGAAGGTCGTCTGGCTCCAGGAATCACGGGGTTGGGACAGCGATCCTTTTACCCCGCGGTTCGGGCCTTCGTTCAATCCGGTTTGAAGAGCGGCAGATGCCCCAGGGCAATCACGTCTTCGCGGGGGGAACCCTCGGTAAACACGGCCAGCACGGCCGCTACCTGCCCGCCCACATCGGTGATGAGATCGGAAAGGCCCTTGAGCGTGCTCCCCGTCGAGACCACATCGTCCACGATGGCCACCTTTTTGCCCTTGATGAGGGGCACATCGGTTCCATCCAGCACCAGAAGCTGGGGCTTGCCGGTGGTGATGGAGATCACCGTGCGCGACACGGGGTTAATCATGTAGGGTTTCTCGGTTTTGCGGGCCACCACATAAGGCTTCCCGGTCAGGCGCGAGAGGGCATGGGCCAGGGGCACGGCCTTAACCTCCGGCGTCACCAGGGTTTCGATCTCGGCCGGCATCCGCTTGGCCAGGGCCGCAGCTGCCTCCTCCACCACCTCGGTATCGCCCAGCATGTTGAACAGGGCCACCGCCACATCGGGGCCCACCTGCACCACCGGTAGCTCACGACGAACCCCGGCTACTTCCACCGCATAGGTTTTCACGGTCATAGTTTATAGGGTTCTGGAAGATTGACAAGCACCGTGCATAACCTGCAGCACACATCGCCTCGAGCCAGTTACGTATACTCAAAGCATGGTACCCGCACGCATCGAAGGAATGGGGGTAGATCCAGGAAATGGCAACCTGATCGTGATGCTCAGGGCCGAGAACGATCTGCTCCTGCCGGTGGTGATCGGGGCCTTGGAAACCCAGAACATCATGGTGCACCTCTCGGGCGAGAAACCCCCCCGCCCGCTGGGCCCCGACCTGTTCTACAACACCCTCGAGCTGCTAGGGGTAAAGGTGCTGCGCCTTGAGATCGCCGAACTGAAAGAAGGTACTTTCTACGGCCGTCTCATACTGGAACAGCGCGGCCTGGAGTATGAGATCGACTGCCGCCCTTCCGACGGCATGGCCCTGGCCATCCGCGCCGGGGCCCCCATCCTGATTGCCGAGCAGGTGCTCGAGCAGGCCGGCATTAAAGAATCGCAGCTAAACCGTCGGGGAGAGCCGCCCAAGGCATGAGGCGCCTGCTGGCTCTTTTCCTTGGGCTGGCCCTGGGCCTGCCGGGGCTGGCCCAGCGGCTGGCGGTGCTGGGCGACTGGGGGGCCGAGACCCCGCACCGCCCGCTGGTGGCCCAGGCCCTGCAACAGCAGCACCAAGTCCAGCCCTTTGAGGCCCTCCTCACCCTGGGGGATAACTTTTACCCTCGAGGCCAGCCCGTGCGCCGCTATCTGGAAGAGCTGCCCCCAGTACGCATTTATCCCGCATTTGGCAACCACGATGTACCCGCCCTGACCAAGCAGCTCGAGCTGTTCAGGGTCGAAGGGCCCTACTACGCTTTCCGGCTGGAAAACCTCGAGGTCTTCGTGGTCTACTCGGAGCATTTCAGCCAGGCCCAGCGCCGCTGGCTGGAAGCCGCCCTCAAAGCCTCCCAGGCCCCCTGGAAGATCGTGGCCCTGCACCGCCCCCTCTACTCCTCGGGGTTTCATGGGGGGGCCCGCAGCCTGCGGCAGTCCATCGAGCCCCTACTCATCCAGTACCGCGTGCCGCTGGTGCTGGCCGGGCACGAGCACAGCTACGAGCGGCTCGAGGCCCGGGGCGTCGTGCACATCGTTGCCGGCGGGGGCGGGGCCTGGCTGCGCGACTTTCGAGTCGTACAGCCACAAAGTAAGGTTCGGCTGAAAAGCCCCAACTACCTGATCCTGGAAGCCAGCATCGAGCGGCTGCTAATCACGGCCTACAACGAGAGGAACGAGGTAATTGACCGCGTGGAGCTGAAGAAATAGCAAGGCCGCGGGTGCTAGGCATCCGAGCGCAGGTGTACGTGGACGTGAAAGACCTCCTGCCCGCCTTTCTCCCCTACATGAATGCGGATGAAGTAGCCCTCGAGGCCCATCTGCTTGGCGATGCGGTTGGCCGTCAACATCAGCTTGCCCAGCTTGAGCGCGCCCTCGGGGGTGTCGGGGTAGTCGGCCAGGGTGGGGATGTACTCTTTGGGGCAGACCAGGATGTGCACCTTCGAGCGCGGGCGAATGTCCTTAAAGGCGATGAACTCGTCGTCTTCGTACACGATGTCCGCCGGCAGCTCACGGCGGATGATTTTGCCAAACACCGTGGGGTTCTCCATACCGCCTAGACTATAACGCTTCGAAAGCCGGGCCTGGCAAAATAGTAGGGAGGTAAGTCTATGGGATCGCTACCAGCAAGGGCCCTCTGGACGGGCGTTTTTCTAATACTGGTCTCTACCCTGGCGGTCATGGGCTCCAAACTCACCCCTACCGCGCTGATTCCAGGAATTCTGGGCCTTTTGATTGCCTTGATGGGCATCTGGGCCGACAAAACCCCCAGCCAAAAAAACCTGGCCATGAACATCGCGCTGGGGCTCTCGCTGCTGGGCCTGCTGGGGTCGCTGCGCGGCATCCCGGACTTCATCACCCTCCTGGGGGGTGGCACGGTGGAGCGCCCCGTGGCCGCCATGGCCCAGTTTGCCACGGTGTTCATCTGCCTGGGTTTCAGCATCCGCTGGCTGGTGGAGCGGCGCCGCAAGGCTTAGAGCCTATACCACGGGCAGCAGGTAGCGGGCCGGTTCTTGCTTGATGGCCTCGAGCGCACCCCGCAGGGTGTAGCCCTCGATGGCCTCCACGCGCACCCAGGCGGTCTGGCCGATGCGGGCCTGTCCGGTGAACTCGACCTCGTAGTAGTCGGGGGTATGCCCGTAGGCCTTGCCCCCGCGAAAACTTTCGACCAGCACCTCCACCGCACCGCCCAGCTTGGGCCGCACCCGCGCCTCGGCCAGCCGGGCCGCCAGGGCCTGGAGTTCTTTGTTGCGGCGCTTGCGGATTTCGATGGGTACCTGTGGTAGCGAGGCCGCACGGGTCTTGGGGCGTGGAGTGTAGGTGAAGACGTGCACGCGGCTGGGCCGCACCTCCTCCAGGAAGGCCAGGGTTTCCTGGTGTTCGTCTTCGGTCTCGGTGGGGAGGCCCGCAATCACATCGGTGGTGAGGGCGAAACCGGGTATCCAGTCGTAGGCTTTCTGCGCCAGTTCGCGGTAGTAGTTTTTATCGTAGCGGCGGCCCATCAGGGCGAGCAGCCGCCCCGAACCCGTTTGCAGGCTCAGGTGCAGGTGGGGGCGCACCTGGGGGGCAAAGCGCTGCATTACCCTCAAGAGCTCGTCCCCAGTGTCCTCGGGTTCGATGGAGGACAGGCGCACCTTGGCCCCCATTAGAGCAAGTTCCTCTACCAGGCCGGCAATCCCGCGGGGGTGGCCCTTGTAGGAACCCAGCCGCACCCCGGTCAGCACGATTTCCTGCACACCCGCTTCCAGCAGGGCCCCGGCTTCCGAAAGCGCATCGCGGTACCCGCGGTGGCGTTCGCGCCCGCGCAGGCGGGGGATGATGCAGTAGGCACACCCCGCATTGCAGCCGTCCTGCACCTTGAGGAAGGCCCGCACATAGTTGTTCAGCAGGCCCCGCTCCCCGGCCCCCCAGAACTCGTTGGGCGGGGTGGTGATGGGGTCAGCGGGCAGGCCAAAGCGCTGCAAGATCACCCCGGGCAACTCGGCTTTGCGGCTGTTGGGCAGCACCACGTCGGCCCCCAGCTCGGCCAGTTGGTCGGGGGCCAGCTCGGCGTAACAGCCGGTCACCACGATGAAGGCCGCAGGGTTGGCCCGGCGGGCCCGGCGCACCTCCTTGCGGGCGTCGGCCTCGGCGCTGGTGGTCACCGCGCAGGTGTTGATGACCACCAGATCGGCCCCTGCCTCGAGGGGCACCACCACCGGCTGCAAGGGCTTTAAGAGCCCCACCAGGGCGTCCGATTCGACCTGATTAACCTTGCATCCCAGGGTTTTGACCGCCAGCCGCACCCCTTCCATCAGGGGCATTGTGGGCCACGGCCCGTCTCCGGTCAAGGGTCGGTGAGCACCAGACCCGAGACATCGTCGTCGGAGGCGTAGTCGTCCAGGGCGCAGACCGCCTTGAGCTTTACCACCTGGGCGGGGGGATCGTCGGGGCCAAACTCGCCGGTGGTGGTGCTCCGGGCCACGCGAACCACCTGCTCCTCGAGCAGCGCCAAAAGCTCCGGCGTGGCCTTGCGCACACCAACGGGCAGGTTTTTTAGCACATGGAAGGCCACCGGGTATATATCCTCGAGGCAGTGCAAGGCCTCCAGCACCTCCGCGCTGGAGGCCAGACCCCGCCCGATGGTGTTGCGCATCCGTTCTGGAAAGGTTTCCTCTTCGGCTTCTACAATGCTGGTTACGTATAGGTCGAAGCCCATATGGTGCCGGTGAATCCAGATTTTGAGCAATTCACGCAAGGCGGGGGTCTGGCCAACCAGCACAAAGCCAGGCTCGAGTTCGTAGATCGCCTCGGCAAGTATCCGCATACAACCACTGTAGAACAGACACCCTTTGGCCCAGGCGCCCCCTGAGCGTTACGCAGGCCCCGGGCGTTACGCAGACTCCTGTTAGCATGGGGCTGTGCTAACCCTGCAAGATATCCAACATGCCGCCCAACGCATTGCCCCCTACATCCACCACACCCCAGTGCTGAGCAGCCAGGGACTGGATAAGCTTCTGGGCCGCCGGTTCTTTTTCAAGGCCGAGCACCTGCAAAAAACCGGCAGCTTCAAAGCCCGGGGTGCCCTGAACGCGGCTCTTCAGCTACAAAACCCCCGGGGCCTGATTGCGGTCTCGTCGGGCAACCACGCCCAGGGGGTGGCCTATGCGGCTCAGGTGATCGGGGCGCCGGCCCTGGTGGTGATGCCGGAGGATGCCTCCCCCACCAAAAAAGCGGCCACCCGGGCCTACGGCGCCGAGGTCTACGACCAGGGGGTGACGGTAGAGAACCGCGAGCAGGTGGTGCGCGCACTGGCCGAGGAGACGGGCTATGCGCTCATCCACCCTTTCGACGACTTGCGGGTGATGGCAGGCCAGGGCACCCAGGCCCTGGAACTCTTGCAGCAGGTGCCCGATCTGGACGCCGTCCTGGTCGCGGTGGGCGGGGGCGGGCTCATCTCGGGCATCGCCACAGTTATCAAGAGCCTGCGGCCCGCGTGTGAGGTGATTGGGGTGGAGCCCGAAACCGCCAACGATGCCCAGCAGAGCCTCCAGATGGGGGCGCGCGTGAAGCTGGTGCAGGCCCCCAGAACCGTGGCCGATGGGGTGCGCACCCTGGCGGTTGGCGAGAAGACCTTTCCGGTCATGCAGCGCCATGTGGATCGCATTGTGACGGTGCCGGACGAGGTTACCTTGGAAGCCCAGCGCCTGATGATGCAACGGCTCAAACAGGTGGTGGAGCCCACCGCCGGGCTGGCTTTGGGGCCGGCCTTGATGAGCTACGACCTACCCGAGCGGGTAGCAGTAATTGTATGCGGTGGGAACTGGATGCCCTGAAGGGAACTAGCGCAGCAGCCTTTCCAGAATCCCCCGCACCACCTGGCCGGTCTGGGCCATCAGCACGGGGTCGGCCAAGGTGTCGGTGGGGCGGTGGTAGTTGGGGTCGAGGCCGCGGAAGAAGAAGAGCACCGGCACCCCGGCCTGGGCAAAGGGCACGTGGTCGCTGCCCCCACCCGGCGCGCTGCCACAGGCCACCTGCAGGGCGTTGCAGTCGGCCAGCGCCCGCAATTCACCGCTTCCGCCGATGCCCAGGGTGCCATTCACGTTGACGCCCACCATGTCCAGGTTGAGCATGCCCTTCAGGCCCCGCACAATTTCGGGGTTCTGTTCAACAAACCGGCGCGAGCCCCACAACCCGTCCTCTTCCCCGTCGAAAAACAGGAACCAGATCTGCGCTGCGAGGGGGCTGTCGGCCAGTTGGCGGGCCAGCTCGAGCACCGTGACGGTGCCCGAGGCGTTGTCGTTGGCCCCTGGGCTGCCCGGAACCGAGTCGTAGTGGGCCCCCACAATCACCAGCGGATTCTGGCTGCTGCGCCTGGCGATCACGTTGCGCCCCTGTACCTCCTCGGTCACGATGCGCACGTCCAGCACGGCGCGGGTTCCCGCCTGGCTGAAGAGCCCAGCGCCATCACTCTGCGAGAGGGTCACCCCCGGAATGGGGCTATTGCCGCCAAAGGTGAAGCGGGTACCGCTGGGCTCCTCGGTCAGCAGGATAAGGCCCACAGCCCCCCGCTCGGCAGCCAGCCGGGCCTTCTCGAGGCCGGGAATCCCTCCCCGGCGCACCACCGCAATGGCGCCCTGCAGGTTCAGGTCGGCGAAGTCGGCGGCCAGCCCCGCCCCGGGCACCACTGCCAGCGGCCCCTCCACCCGTCGGCCCGGGCTGCCCGCCACGCTGCTCACCGGAAAGCTGGTCGTCCCCACCAAAAGGCTCGAGCCCTGGTCGCGGGTGCGGCTGTAGGTGAAGGGCTGGAATTCCACCGTGTAGCCCACCTTGCGCAGCTCGGCGGCCAGGTATTCTCCAGCGGCAGTGGTGGCGGGCAGGCCCGCGACCCGCGGCCCCTGTGACAGCAGGGCCTGCAGATCGGCCTGCATGCGCTCGGTAGAAAAAGCCTGGGCCAGGGCCAGCAGCCCGATGGCCACCAGCCCCAGGGCCCCACGCAAAAACAATTGTCGGCCCATGCCCCAAATTGTGCCATCCGGCCCATGAGTTGGATGGGGCAGGGCCATCAGTCCTTGAACAGGCTATCGAAAGCCGATTGACTGCCGCTTTTGCGCTTGAGGCGGAAGAGATCGTTTTTGAGCTCGAGCTGGTCTTCCTGCAGCAGCAGCTCGAGGGTGCGTCGAAGCTCGTCTTTGGACAGGGTCTCACCCTCCTCGTCCAGCCAACGCATAATGTCCTTTTCGCTGGCAAAGCGCAGCGTCTCGATGGCTTTGAGCACCCAACCCCGGGTATCCATACCTGAATATACCGCGTCGGTAACCCAGAATGGGTGAAGCCCCCACCAAAGAAGCGGTATTTTCTCTGCGGTGGCTTCTTTCATTAAACCCCCACCTTGTCGCACAATAGAGGCGTGGATCCCTTCAGGGAATACCAGGACTACGTCATTGCGCACCGCCTGCGCGAGGCCCTGGACTTCTTCCCCGGCAAGCTCTACTCGCTGTGCGAGTATGCCACCTTGCGCCTTCGCCGCAGTGAGCTGGTGCGCAAGCTGGTAGGCCGTCAGGGTGATCCTGCGCTTTTATCGCGCATCGAACAAATCTCCGACGAGATTAATTTTGGCTTCTGGTCCAACCCCGGCCTGCTCAAAGCTTTCCTGAAGCGTTTACCCCCGCAACAATACCCCGTGCTGCACAGCCCTGAGGCCTTCGAAACCCTTCTCTCGCACACCGAGCGGCTTCGGCTCAAGGAACCGGGTCTGGCCGGGCGCTACTACCTGGGGTGGCTGCGCCTGCCCGCCCTGCTGGATGAACCCTCGGCATTTGAGCAGGCCATGCTCGAGCAAGAACACCTGGCGGAAGCCCTGGGGCTGTTCCTGGACGAATTTCACAAGGTTGCCGGCTCAGGGTAGGCCACCACCACCCCGTAGCCAGCCTCGAGTTCGATCTCCACCGGGCCTACAGCCAGGTTGGAAAGGGTCTGGGTACTTCCCAACGGTATGCTGGCTTTTTGTAGCGGCCAGCGCACCCCACGCAGACTCAGGCCGGAAAAACCACCCAGCGGTAGCAAGCTCAGCTTGCTGTGGAGGGGTAAGTCCAGCCGCAGGGCTCCAGGCAATAAAGGGTGGGCCTCCTCGCTGCCCGAGGTTAGCAGGGTCGGCACCCCCTGCTGAGCCAGCCGGATACCCAGCAGCAGGTGGGCCAGGGTCTGGTCGGTCTGACCCCCCATGGCCCCCACCAGAACAAGCTGTGCCGCCCCCCGGGCCAGGGCAGCCTCGATGGCCAGCTCACCGTCGGTGAAGTCCTTGGCCACCGGATAGGTTTCGCGCGGCACCTGGGCATAGGCCTGCTGGAGTTCCGCCGGGGCCGAGTCGAAATCGCCTACCCACAGCTCGGCCTGAAGCCCCAGGGCTTGGGCGTGGCGCATACCGCCATCCGCAGCAATAACCCGACTCCCGGCCACCTGGGCCTTGAGCCGCTCGGTCGGGGTAACCAGACCGCCTAGCAGAATGGTGAAGCGTTGCATGGATCAGCACCGCCTAGCGGGCTCGAGGAGCTTCCAGCGAGGGTTGCGCAGCCCCCGGGGTACTCGAGGGCTCCTCCTCCAGCGCAACCACCCTAGACCAATCGATCCCAAGCTGGGTGGTATCGCCGGGGTACAGCCCCAGCTCCGGGCCCTCCAGGTACAGCTTACAGCCTCGCCAGAGCAGCTCGAGGCCCACCACAAAACCCTTAAAAACCCGCTCTTCTACCCGCGCTTCTTCCCCTTGGCCCAGGGTGATGGCCTCCGGCGGCAGCAGGTGCGGGCGAGCCGGCAACCCCATCTGCTGGCTCTGATCGGCCGACAGCAGGTTGCGGTGGCCCAGAAAGCCGGCCACCCAGGCGTTTTTTGGATGGCGAAAAAGCTGCTCAGGCGAACCCACCTGCACAACCGCACCTCCCCTCAGCAGGGCAATCTGCTGGGCGATTACAAAAGCCTCGGACTGGTCGTGGGTCACCACAATGGTCGGCACCCCCGCCTGCCGCAAAATGGCCCGCAGCTCCCACAGCAGTTCGTGCCGCAGCTTCAGATCCAGAGCACCCAGCGGCTCATCCAGCAGCAGCAGGCGGGGCCGGTTGGCCAGGGCTCGAGCCAGGGCCACCCGCTGGCGCTCACCGCCCGAAAGCTGGTTGGGACGTTTTTGCGCGTGGGGCCCTAAATGGGTCAAATCCAGCAGTTCGGCCACACGCCGCCGTATGCTTGCGCCATCCCAGCGGGCCTCCCGCAGGCCAAAGGCAATGTTTTCCCAGACCGATAGGTGTGGAAACAGGGCATAATCCTGAAACACAAACCCCACCCGGCGCGCTTCCGGCGCCAGGGGGGTGAGTTCGGTCTGCTCCAGCCAGACCTGACCGACCTCCGGTGCCTCCAAACCCGCTATCAGCCGCAAAAGCGTGCTCTTACCGCTGCCCGAAGGCCCCAGCAAGGCCAGGGTTTGCCCCACGCCGACCTCGAGGGAGACCTGCAGCCGGAACCCCGGATAGCTTTTGCCGAGCCCTATCACCCGCAACATACCCCTAGCCTACCGCCAACCGAATCATAAAAACTTACGAATGTCCTGGGGCTTCAGGTCTATGATGGCAGCCATGAGTGTGGTAGCGGCTTTTCTAGCTGGTATTCTTTCCTTCCTCTCCCCCTGTGTACTACCCCTGGTGCCCACATACCTGCTGTACTTGGGTGGAGAGCGGGGACGACCGCTGCTCAACGCCCTTTTCTTTGTGGGTGGTTTCTCGCTGCTGTTCTTGCTACTGGGGCTCCCCTTCACCCTGCTGGGCAGTTTTTTATCGGAAAACCGGCAGTTGCTGGGCCAAGCAGGTGGTGCAATCCTGGTGCTGCTGGGTCTGTACATGCTGGGCCTGAAACCCCAATGGGGCGTTAATTTACGATACCAAGGGGACACCAGCCGCCCCTGGGGGGCTTTTGTGCTCGGCGCCGTTCTGGGACTGGGCTGGACTCCCTGCATTGGCCCGATCCTGGGGGGCATTCTTACCCTCACCGCGGCCGGGGGTGGGATCAATTCCCTACTGGCTTACATCCTGGGGTTGGCGGTTCCGTTTTTGCTGGTGGCCCTGTTGACCGACCGCATCCGCCCTGTGCTGCGCCAGGCGGCCCGCTTTTCCCGCTGGGCCGAGGCGGTAGCAGGGGTGGCCCTGGTCGCAATGGGCATCCTGATGTTCACCGGCACTTTCACCCGGCTCAACAGCTTCTTTATAAAAATCACCCCCGAGCGGCTGCTAAACCTCGAGAAAATTCTCATCGGCCAGTAGTCGGCGTGTATGGTATGTTCTATGCTTATCGAAGCCATAGCCGTTTCCAAACGTTACGGGCGGGACTGGGTGCTGCGCAACCTGGATTTTCAACTGGCTCAACACGAAGCCGTCGCCCTGGTAGGCCCCAACGGCGTGGGCAAAACCACCCTGTTGCGGGTGCTGGCTGGGTTGGTGCGTCCCACCCAGGGTTCGGTCAAGCTAAGCGGAAGGGTGGGCTTCTTGGCTAATCCACCGGCTTTCCACCGGCACTTTACCGGAGCTGAAAACCTGCACTACGCACTTCGGCTCGATGGAAAAACCGGTGGTCGCAGTGAAATTCGGGCCGCGCTGACCCAATTTGGGCTTCCACACGACAAGCCTGTCCTGAGCTACAGCAGCGGCATGAAAAAGCGCCTGGCCATGGCCCGATTGCACCTGCAAAATCCCGATATCTGGCTACTGGACGAGCCCGAAGCTGCCCTAGACGCACAAGGGCGGGGCTTGCTGGAAAACCTGGTACAGCAGGCGCGCTCCAGGGGTGGTGTGGTGATTGCCACACACGACAAAAGCTGGCTTTCCCTGGTAGACCGGATAGTTGAGCTACAAGGCCCGTGACGCCAAACCTGCGGCTTCGTCTATGCCGGTTCTGCCAAACCAACGTTTCCCAGCCAAGCAGCCCAACCCCTCTAAAGCAATCCCCGGATAGCCCCGCCCTCCACCATGATGGCCTGGCCGGTCAGGTAGCCGGCCCTGGCCGAGAGCAGAAAAACAGCCACATCGGCAATTTCTTGCGGGTAGGCCATCCGACCAGCCGGTATCTGGGCAGTTTGCTGGGCATACGCGGCTTCCAGGCTGATACCCTGCTGTTGGGCACGGAAAGCAAATACCTCCTCAACCCGCTCCGTGCGGGTATAACCTGGCCCCAGGGTGTTAACCGTGATACCAAAGGGCGCCACCTCCCTAGCCAGGGTTTTGGCATAACCGGTCAGGCCGGCCCGCAGGGCGTTGGACAGGGCCAGGTTCT
The DNA here is from genome assembly GCF_000024425.1 of Meiothermus ruber DSM 1279. Lineage (NCBI taxonomy): Bacteria > Thermotogati > Deinococcota > Deinococci > Thermales > Thermaceae > Meiothermus > Meiothermus ruber. The sequence goes on along the minus strand of NC_013946.1, from coordinate 659,074 downwards.
CAATGGGCTCCTTCGCTGCCAGCGAGGTGATGAACAGAATGCGGCCAAACTGCCTCGACTGCATACCGGGAAGCAGCGCATTAACCAGAGCCACCATCGGATACCAAAGCTGCTCTGCAGCCACACGAATGTCTTGCACCTTCAAATCTCGTGCCGCCCCGGGCTTAGGCCCCGCCGTGTTGCCCAGAAAAAGCTCCACGGTACCCAGCTTTTGCGTCTGGGCAATCAGGTGCTCGAGCGCGCGGTCTTGCGTGAGGTCGGCCGCAATGGCGTGGGCCTCTCCCCCAGCCGCTCTAATTTCGTGCACCAGTTCTTCGAGTTTCTGTTGGTTTCGGGCTGTCACGACCACTCGAGCCCCCTCTTCCGCCAAAGTGATCGCAACAGCCCGCCCAATTCCTTGCGACGCTCCTGTTACCAGGGCCAGCCTGCCCGCAATGCCCAGATCCACGGAAATACCCCCAAAACTACTGCAGAGACTTCATATACCAGCTCAGGGTCGGGCCGCTATCACGCAGATGCTCAAAGCCCACCCGCTCCCAGAAGCATTTGGCCTGCTCGTTGTTACCATAGACCACGGCGTACAACCGATTCATCCGGCTGCGCAACTGAGCCTCGAGCTGCTCCACAGCGGCCTTGCCCAAGCCCTGGCCCTGAAGCCTTTCCTCGATGAGCAGCAGGCTGATGGTGGCCGAGTGCAGATCGGGGTAGGCCACCTTGTAGTCCAGAAAACCCACGGCGCGACCCTCTTGCATCAGCAATACAGCCTGGCGCCTGGTGTCGTGGCGCAGGGTCTCGAGCTCACGTTGAATATCGTTGAGGGTGGGCATATCCCCCCCAATCAGGGCAATGTAGGTGGGGCAGTTTAAGTACAGGTTGTGCACAATTACAGCCGAATCGGTGGTCACGGGTAGGAAGACGAGACGCGTAGAAACTTTCATACGATTTACCCAGATTGTAAGCAGCTCAAGCGGGTTGTGTTGTAATTTTCAACCCACACCCCGCATCACCCCCTGTGTGATCGGCCCATCAGCGTATCGCTTTAGCGGCCAGCCGACTTTATGCCCAGCGCCTCCAGGGCTTTTTCGAACGGCAGGTCGCGCCCAGTGTTGGCTAGCTGCTCAAGGGAGCTCTCCACCACAAAGTCTGGGATGGCCCGGGGTGGGTAGGGTGTGCCATCGGCGAAAAAGGCCCGGTTGTAGGAGATGCTCAAAGCCCCCCCGTTGATCAGATTGAAGGGCCGGGTGGTGGTATTGCCGATGCCCAGGGTGGCCACCCCAACCAGCGGCCCCACCTTGGCTCGCTGGATGGCCGAGGCCAGGTACTCCCCCCCTGAAGCGGTGTTTCCATCAACCAGCACCACCAGCGGGCCGCGCCAGCGGGCCAGGAAGGGGAGGTTGGCGCTCTCGGTCTGGCCGTTGCGGATAATGGTGAGCCGCCCATCGCGGATGCGAAACTCAGCGCGCTCGGTCTGGTAGCGGTCTACCAGGGCCACATAAGCATCGTCCAGGAAAGCGGCTGCCGCCAGTATCATCTCGTTGAGCAGGCCACCGCTGTTTCCACGCAACTCCAGCACCAAGGCCCGCACATTTTTCTGCTGGGCCTCGCGCACCAGCTCATGCACCCGACGGCCCACCTGGCCCTGCGCATCGAAGTTGGGAATTTTGAGCACCCCTACACCATCGGGCCTAATTTTGAGGGAGGGGAAGCGGGCCAGATTAATCTCGCGTCCGGTTAGGGTGATCTCGAGGCGCTGGCGCTCAGGGCCGCGCAGAATGGTTAAGACCACCGGGCGCCCCGACTGCACCGACTGCGTCAGGAACTGAACGACCTGGTTATCGTCGGGGAACTCGCTCAGAAGCCGACCGTTAATGGCGATGATGCGGTCGCCATAGGCCAGTCCGGCCTCGTCGGCTGGCCCCCCTTCCACCACATCCACAATGAGGCGATCGCGGGAACCAGGTACGGGCAGGTGGCTGACACCAATGCGCAGCGTGCGGGAAGGGGCGTTGCCCTGACGGCTTTCACGGGAGCCCCGCAATTCCTCGGGGCTCAGATAATAGGTGTGGTTGTCGTTGAGTTCCCCCAGCATCTGCTCGATGATGGGCACGGCTTGCTCGTAGGGGCAGGTATCTTTCTGGGGAGCACAGGCGCGATCGAGTGCGCTCTGGTAGCGGGCCGTCAGCTCTTTGAGGTTGAGCGTGGCCGGGCCGTTGTAATAAAACTCCAGATAGAAGCTGGCCTGGTCGAAGAGGTCTTGGGCCGGCGAGGCCAGCGAAAACGAGCCCAGCAGCAGGGCCAGGGTGGCAAACAGTTGGCGCATAGCATTCACCTATCGCAGCATTTCCAGGGCGCGCTCCAGCACCGGATCGCGTCCGGCAACAAGGGCCTCGAGGTCGTCCTCCACCACCACATCGGGACTGACTTTGAGGGGGAAGGGCGAGCCATCCAGGTTGCGCATTCTAAGCGAAGAAACCGCAATAAAATCGCCGTTGATAAGGGGGCCCTCGGCGCTGCCCGACATCCCCAGGGCACCGGCGGTGGGCTCTCCCACCACCTTGGCCCGACCCGCGGCCTGCAGGAAGTAGGCCAGCATTTCGGCGGAGTTATAGGTATGGCGGTTAACCAGCACCACCACCGGGATGCGGGCCAGGTAAGGCCGCTCGAGGGCACTTTGCTCCTCCTTTTCGGCTCCCTCGGGTTGCACGTATAGCTTGCCGTTTTCCACGGTGTGGGTCTCGTCCAGCCCCTGGAAGCGGCGGTCGTAGATAAAGCCCCCTGTACCGGTAAAGGCCGCCGCCGCCAGCAGGGCTTCCGAGTCGTAACCGGTCAGGGCATCGCGCAGATCGATCACCATCCCACGGGCCCCGGCCTGCTCGGCCCGGCGCGCGGCCTCGTGGATGCGCTGGGCGGTGGAGTAGCTGTCCGAGCTATACAGGTGATAGACGCGTAGATAGGCAATGTTGTTGTTGATCTCCAGCCTGGGTTGCATGGTGGCCCCGGCCACCCGTGGGGTCAGGGTCAGGCTGCGGGCCGCACCCTGCCGGCTATAACGCAGGCTAAAGGGGTTGCGGGCTGCTTCAGCCGCACTCAGCCGGGCCAGGGTTGCAGGCTGGTCTGCCACCTGGGTAATCAGGTCGCCCCGGCGCAGCCCCGCCTCATAGGCCGGCTCACCGGGGAAGGCCTCGCTCACCACCAGCCCCCTGGGGGTCTCGCGTACCCAGACCCCTATCCTGGGGGCCGCAGGCCCCAGGCCAGCCCCATAGCGCTCGTCATCAATGAGCTGGTCTCGAGTGACCAAGACCGTAAACGGATCGGCAATATCCCGCACAATGCGCTCGATAACCTGTTTTGCTTTATCAAAGCCGCAGCGGTTGCCTTCGGAAGCGCAGAGCCGGTCGAGTTCCGGCTGGTACTGCCGCCGCAGTTCCCTGAAGGGGGGAACCTTGGCCGGGCCGTTGTAGTAAAAGCCGATCAGGAAAGTGGCCTGGTCGAAAAGATCCTGGGCGGGCGAAGCCACCGCTGAACCGACCAGCGCGAAGGCTGCCATACCGCTTAATAGCGCATGTCGTAGGGCCATATTCCCTCAATGATACGCAAAAAAATGTTAAGCGAATGGTAGCTGGGCCTGGGGTTGTAAAAGCCGGCCCCTGGCTTCGGCAATCCGCCGAAGCGCCTGTAGGAAGTCTCCCGGTCGAACCCGTTCCAGCTAGACCCGCTTAAAGAGCAGGGTGGCGTTCATGCCCCCAAAAGCGAACGAGTTGGAGAGGGCGTAGTCCACCTGTTTGGCTCGAGGGGTGTTGGGCACGTAGTCGAGGTCGAGTTCGGGATCGGGATCCTCGAGGTTAATGGTGGGCGGCAGAATTCCGCTGGCCAGGGCCTGTACGGTAGCCACAGCCTCAATGGCCCCCGCCGCGCCCAGCAGGTGACCAATCATGCTTTTGGTGGACGAGACCGAAAGCCTGTAGGCGTGCTCACCGAAGACCTTTTTAATAGCCAGCGTCTCGGCCCTGTCCCCAACCGGCGTGGAGGTGCCGTGGGCGTTGATGTAGCCGACCTGCTCAGGGCCGATTCTGGCATCCCTGAGGGCCGCCTGCATGGCCAGGGCCGCGCCCGCGCCCTCGGGGTGGGGCTCGGTGATGTGGTGGGCATCGGCACTGCGCCCAAAGCCCACCAGCTCGGCGTAGATTTTCGCACCGCGGGCTTTGGCCCGCTCGTACTCTTCCAGCACCAGCACCGCGGCCCCTTCCGAGAGCACAAAGCCGTCGCGGCTTTTGCTAAAGGGACGGCTGGCTTTTTCGGGCTCGTGGTTGCGGGTCGAGAGGGCCCGCATCACCCCAAAGCTGCCAATCGCCATCTCGGTAACCACCGCCTCGGTGCCACCGGTGAGCATCACATCGGCCTCGCCCAATTGAATGACCCGGAAGGCGTTGCCAATGGCATCTGAGCCGGTGGCGCAGGCTGTCACCACAGTGGAGGATGGCCCCATGAAGCCGTACTTCATGGCCAGTTGGCCCGAGGCCATGTTGGCGATCATCATGGGAATGAAAAAGGGTGATAGGCGGGTGCCGCCCTTTTCGAAGAGCACCTTGCTCTGCTCCTGCCAGGTGATCATGCCCCCGATGCCGGTTCCGATCAGGGTACCGATGCGGGTGGGGTCTTCTTTCTCAAGCTCCAGCCCTGAATCCTGCAAGGCCAGATGCCCAGCAATCAGGGCCAGTTGGGTGAAGCGATCCAGGCGGCGCAGTTCGCGCTTGTCTATGTATGCCTCGGGGTTAATATCCACTTCGCCGGCAATCTGCACGGGGTAGCTCGAGGCGTCAAACTGGGTGATGCGGCGGATGCCCGACCGGCCCTCGAGCTGGGCTTTGTGAAAGGCTTCGGCTCCGATGCCATTGGGGGCCACCGGGCCAATTCCGGTAACGACGACGCGACGCATAAAGGCCATTATAGAACACCGCCGCAATTGTTCTAAGTCCAAGCTCTAAAGGCCTGTTGCAAGCAAAAGCCCCTCGAGGGCTGACTGCTTCCCCCGGTGGGGGCTGACGTATACTAAGGAACGGTGATGTATGGCTGGTCATAGCAAATGGGCACAAATTAAGCGCAAAAAAGCCGCCAACGACCTCAAAAAGGGTAAAATCGTCAGCAAATACCTGCGCCTGATTGCAGCCGCGGCCAGGGCCGGGGGCAGTACCGACCCAGCAGCCAATGTCAACCTGCGCAACCTGATCGAAGCCGCCCGGGACGCCGACGTTCCCAACGACAACATCGAGCGCCTTTTGAAGCGCCTGGCCGGCGGCGACGACGAGGGGAGCAACTACGAAGAGATCGTGTACGAGGGTTACGCACCGGGTGGGGTGGCCATCATCGTGCAGGCCCTCTCCGACAACCGCAACCGCACGGCCTCGGAGGTGCGCCATATCTTCAACAAACACGGGGGCAGCCTGGGGGCTACCGGATCGGTCTCGTGGCAGTTTGAGCGGCGGGGCTATATCTGGGTTGAGCCCAACAGCGAGGCCGCCCAGGAAGCCGCCATCGAGGCCGGGGCGATTGATCTTCAGGAGAGCGAGGAAGGCCTGGAAATCTACACCGACCCCCAGGAAGTCTATGCCGTGGCCAACGCCCTCAAGGCCAAAGGCTTCAAGCCCGAGGACACCGAGATCACCATGGTGCCGCAAAACACCATGAGCCTGAGCCAGGAAGAGGCCGAGAAGGTGCTGCGCATGGTAGAGGCGCTGGAAGAGCTCGACGATGTGCAGAACGTGTACACCAACCTCAACCTGGATAACGTCTCGATTGGAGCTTAGCTAAAGCAATAGGCTATCGGCTCACAGCCGTCCTGCTCCAGGTGAATTAATCTTGGGTACTTAGAAGCTGACCTCTTTAGTGCATAGTGTCGGCTGTGGGTTCAGGCCATGCTGCGAGTCATCGAACGTTTTAGAGAAGATATACAGGCTGTGCTCGAACGAGATCCGGCGGCTCGAGGGCCTCTCGAGGCTTTTTTGTTTAGCCCAGGGATGCACGCCTTGTGGATGCACCGGCTCAACCACTGGCTCTGGCGGGCCAACTTCAAGCTACTGGCCCGCATTCTGGCCCACTTTACCCGTATGTTCACGGGGGTCGAGATTCACCCCGGGGCCCGCATTGGCCGCCGGGTGGTGATTGACCACGGCATGGGCATTGTAATTGGCGAGACCGCCGAGGTGGGCGACGATGTGCTGATGTACCACGGGGTGACCCTGGGCGGCACCGGCTTCACCCGTGAGAAGCGCCACCCCACCATTGGCAAGGGGGTGCTGCTAGGGGCTCATGCGGTGGTGCTGGGGCCTATTGTGGTGGGCGATGGGGCCAAGATAGGGGCCGGGGCGGTGGTCACCAAGCCCGTGCCCCCCGGCGCAACCGCCATCGGGAACCCGGCGCAGATTATCGTTCGGGAAGAGGCGCTCGAGGCCGCCCCAGCTTAAGTACCCCACGGGAAGCTTTACCCTTTGGCCCTTTACACTAAAGAATCAGCATGGCGTCGCCCAGGCTATAAAACCGGTAGCGTTCGGCTACCGCGGTCTGGTAGGCCTGTTTCATCAACCCGTGCCCCATAAAGGCCGATACCAGCATCAGCAGGGTGGATTTGGGTAGGTGAAAGTTGGTAATCAGCGTGTCTATCACGTTGTACTTGAACCCCGGGCGGATGAACAGTTGGGTCTCGCCGGCCCCCGCCTGGACACCCCCCAGCTCGGCGCTATAGGCGGTCTCGAGCGTGCGCACCACCGTGGTGCCCACCGCAATCACCCGCCGCCCCTCGGCCCTGGCACGGTTGACCGCCTCGGCGGTCTGGGGCGAAACTTCATAGGGCTCCAAATGCATCACGTGCCGGTCGGGGTCGTCGTGGACGGGCTTGAAGGTGCCGGGGCCCACGTGCAGGGTGACGTATTGAATATCCACCCCCAGCCCCCGCACCCTGTCCAGCAGTTCGGGGGTGAAGTGCAGCCCCGCCGTGGGCGCGGCCACCGAGCCGGGGGTTTTGGCGTACACGGTCTGGTAGCGGGCCGGATCTACCGAGGCCTGAATGTAGGGCGGCAGCGGCATCTTTCCGATGTTTTCCAGGTGTTCCCAGACATTACCGGAAAACCTGAGCAACCGGGTTCCGTCTGCTTCGATGGCCTCCACGGTGGCGAAGAGCCCATCGGGAAAGGTCAGCCTCGAGCCCACCTTAGCCCGCCTGGCCGGCTTGAGCAGGGCCTCCCAGAGCCCCTCGCCAGAGGGAATTTCTCGTACCAGCAGCACCTCGAGCCCCGTTCCGTGTGGGTTGGTGGCAAAGGTGCGGGCCGGAATCACCTTGCTCTGGTTGAGCACCAGCACATCCCCTGCCCGAAGGTACTGGGGCAGGTCGCGGAAGATGCGGTGGGTAATCTGGCCGGTCTGGCGGTCAATCACCATCAGCCGCGAGGCGTCGCGGGGCTCGGCCCCGCTCTGGGCGATGAGTTCGGGGGGTAGGTGGTAGTCGAAGTCCTCGAGGTTCATTTCAGAATCAGGGCTCGCTGCGCGGTATCAGGGTGCGCTCCCGCTCCTTGCTGGGCACGAAAGCATTCTCGATCTCGGGCAGGTGGATGAAGCGGTCTACGGCATCAATCAGTTTTTGCGAGGTGGTTTCCTTGAAGGCGATCACCTCGACCCGGATGCCGCGTTCCATCAGCACCTCCACGATGTCCACAAAGTCGCCGTCGCCGCTGCCCAGCACCACCACGTCCAGGGTGTGCATCAGCCGCACCATATCGGCGGCGATACCCATATCCCAGTTGCCTTCGTAGATGGGCTTGCCCTCGTCGGTGGTCTCCTTGAGGGTCAGATTCATGCGGCGCACCCGGAAGCCAATGGTGGAGAGCTTGTAGATGAAGGGCCAGGCCGAGGTGTCGTGTTCGCGCTCGACCACGTAGGCGGTGGCCCGCACCAGTTGGCGGTTGGCCACCGCATAGCGCATCAGGCTTTCGAAGTTGACGTTCTGCCCGTAGTAGTCGCGGGCCGAGTGGTAGAGGTTTTGGGTATCAACGAACAGGCCCACACGCTGCTGGGGGCTCCAACCGGGGATACGGCTAAAAGGGTCGTTCATCAAAGCTCCTTTTGAAAATCGATATCTATAATACCGGCTACATAAAGGTTGTCTTCGTACCTGCTCCAAAGCAAACCGGCACGCTTCCTTCGATCAGGATGAATGGCCCCTGCGATGAAGGCCACTCATCCTGACTCAATACGAAATTGTATCAAAACCGCCCCCGTGGCAGGCCGGTTGGTATAAGCGTATGCGCCCTTCCTTGAAGGGTCGGGCTCAACGCAAGGCTGCCAGCTCGCGCCGGGCCCGCTCGAGGTCGAAGCGATCAGCAGCGGTTTTGGGGGCAATCGCCAAAGCGGCCTCGTACTGCTTGCGGGCCTCTTCTTTCTTACCCTGGGCCGCCAGCACCCCGGCCAGCTCCACCTTGTGGATGATGGTCTGGGGCTCGAGCTGGATGGCCTCGTTGAAGAGGGGCATAATCTGGTTGCCGTTGGCCCCGTACAGCCAGCCCACGTTCTTGGAGATGAGCGAATGGTGCCACAGGGCCAGCGCAACCCTGGCCCCGGCATGGCGGGGGTTCAGGCGCAGGGCCTTGTCCAGGTTCTCCTTGATGCTGCTAGCCAGGCCCAGGCTTTCCAGAATGCCCCGGTACTGTGAAAGGCGGCCCTGGGCTCGAGCCAGCTCAAAATAGGCCTCGGCGTTATCGGCATCGGCCTGGATGGCCCGGCGGGCGGCGGCTTCGGCCCGGCCAAACCAGTCGGCTTTCTCGTTGTCCTTGGCCAGGTAGCCCGCAAAATAGCTGGCCGCCCTAGCCGCCAACACAAAACCCTCCGCGCTGCCCAGACGTAAACCGGCCTCGTATGCTTCCTGAAACTTGCCGTCGTCTACCAGTTTCTCAACCGCTGCGACGTTCTGGGCCAAAGCCAGCGACCAAAGCACCATCAAAACCAGCACCAGACTCCTCACAGTTTCCTCCCTGTATAACGGCACACAACCTACCACAAAGTCGCACGGATTGTACCGGATGTGCATCTGTGGGCGGCAACCCTGGGTGCGCATGTTACACTACCCCCATGATAGCGTTACGAGCGGTTCCTTTTGCCGTTGGAATCGCCCTATTTGCGTTCACGGCCCTGGCCCAGCTTGGCGCTGAGGGCTACTACACCCAGTGCAAGGCCCTATACGACCAGGGGGTGCGGGACAGCGCCAAAGCGACCTGTCAGCTCGCGCTGGTGGACAACCCCAATCACCTGCCCAGCATCAAACTGCTGGGACGCATCTACCTCGAGGAAAACAACCTGGCTGCGGCCCAGCCCTTCCTTCAACAAATGAAGCAACTGGGCCCCCAAGACCCCGAGGTGGCCCTGCTGGAGGCGCGCTTTTTGCTGCTGGAGGGGCGGCCATCCGAGGCGCTGGCGCGCCTGCCCAGGGGACTCAGCACCGAAGCAGTGCTGCTAAGGGCGCAGGTGCTCGAGGCCCTGGGCCGCTACGAGGAAGCCTACGCCACTTACCTTCGGATAACGGCCTCGGAAGAGGCCCGTCTGGGAGCTGCCCGCCTGGCAGAGCGCCTGGGCCGGCCCCAAGAAGCCCTGGGCTTGCTGGGCAGCAGTCCGAAGGAGCAGCTAGTGCAAGCCCGCCTGATGTGGCTTTCGGGCAATTCCCGCGCAGCAGCGGAAGCTCTTGAAGAGGTCTTACCCCGCCTGGGCCCCCTGGAAAAGGACTACATCCAAACCTTGGGTTTACTGGCGATGGTTTACTACGGCCTGGGGGAGTTTGAGAAAGGTGCCCTGGTTTTACGGCAGCTGTCCTCGAGGGTCAGCCTGCCCAGCAGCCTGCTCGGCAAGGTCTGGCCGTGGCTGGCCGTATTTTTAGTCTACCTGGCACTGGTGCTCTATGGCGAAAGCCGCATTGAACCAATGCGCACCGTGGAGATGGGCAACGAGCGGCGCTTTGGGCCCGGCTCGCTTCACCTGTGGCTGCTGCTGGCCATTGTTTTAGCCGGGCTGGCCAGTATAGGTATCGGACAGGTGCTCTATCAGAACCTACTGGCCCTGTTTACCCCTTTCCAGGGCCAGGTTGTACGCCCGGTGTTTTATTTCTTAATGGGTGCTTTCGCGCTGCTCATCGCCTACCGAATGGTGGGGCAACCGGGCCTGGTTCAGGCTCTTGGGCCGCGCTCGAGCTGGATAGAAGGCACCTGGGCAGGGCTGGTCTTGCTGGCCCTGTTGGGCCTGTACGCCTATATCGCCAAGCCCCTGGGCCTGAGCGGGCTCGGCACCATGTATCCCATTTTCTTCGGTCTGGCTTTTCTGGAAGTGGTGGTGCGCGGGGTAGGGTATCCGATTTTTAAAGAGCGCTACAAAGAGCTAAGCGGCTTGATGATCCCGGTGCTGTATGCCCTGGCAATTCCTGGGCCTACAATTTTCTTCCTGATGACCAGCCTCTTTTTGGGCTGGCTTTACCTGCGCACCAAAGGGGCGCTGGCTGGGGCTACGGCCTGGGTTATGGCTGGATTAATTCTGACCCTGATCGCCAACCTGCCCTGGGTGCGCACACTGCTGATTAACTAACCCCTTTGCGGCAGCCGGCTCTAGGTTTGGGAGGGTGGCTGTGCAGGGGGCTTTTTTTGTATAGACTTCCTGGAGATGCGGGAAATTTTCTTTCTCTCCGATTTCGGTCTGGCCGACCCCTACGCCGCGGTGGTCAAGGCGGTCATGCGGCAAACAGCGCCGGGGGCGGTTATTCACGACCTGGCCCACAACCTGCCCCCTGGCGACCTCCGCCGGGCCAGCTACATCCTGTATGAGTCGGTGCCCTATCTACCCCGGCAGTCGGTGGTGCTGGCGGTGGTTGATCCGGGGGTGGGCTCCTCCCGCCGGGCCGTCCTGGTGATTGGCGAGCGTCTTTGCTACGTGGCCCCGGACAACGGCCTGCTCACCCTGGCCTACCTGCAAGACCCCCCGCGCAAAGCCTACCTGCTCGAGAACCCCGCCTACCACCTGCCCCGCAAATCGGCCACCTTTCACGGGCGTGACGTATTTGGGCCAGTCGCGGCCCACCTGGCCTCGGGAGTTGAGCCGGCCCGCTTCGGCCCGGAGGTGCCGGTTGCCGAGCTGGTGCGCCTGCCCATCCACCTGAACTTTGGCAACCACGGCGAGGTACTCACATTTGACCGCTTCGGCAATGCCATCACCACCCTGCTGGCCACCCCCGCCCAGGTCCGCGGCAAAAAGGTGCGCATTCGCTACCACCACATTCCGGTAGCCTCCCATTACGCCGAGGTTCCGGTAGGAAGCGCCCTGGCCTATGTGGGCAGCGCCGGGCTTTTAGAGGTTGCCATCCATCTGGGCAATGCCCAGGAGCAGCTCGGCCTAAAGCAGGGGGATCGGGTGGAGCTAGGTTGACCTTTTGGGCTTCAGCCTGTAGATTGGAGAACGGTTTGCCGAGCGCAACCCCACCCAGGGGTTGGTATTCCCAAAGGAAGTGACCCAAGATGGCCAAGCACCCAGTACCCAAGAAAAAAGTCTCCAAGTCCCGCCGGGACATCCGCCGGGCTGCGGTCTCCACCCTCACGGCTCCCACCCTCATCAAGTGCGCCAACTGCGGGGTTTTGATCCCGCCCCACACCGTCTGCGATAGCTGCGGCTACTACGCCGGCAAAAAGATACTGGAAGTCAAAGCTTAAAATTCCTGCTTCAACAGCCCCAGGGCGGCGCAACCCGTCGGCTGGGGTTGTTCTTTTGCCCCCATCCGCTGGATCTGCCGTCTAGACTTGGTTCAAGCCGCGTTCCAGCACAAGGGGGGGTTGGGGGTGTTATCTTTGTTGAAGTGCCCTATGCTTTTGGGGTAGCTTTAGGAGGCAACGTTGAACATTGGTATCCTTGCCCTTGGCACCTACGCCCCCGAGCGGGTGATGACCAATCACGATTTTGAGAAGATCCTAGATACATCCGACGAGTGGATTGTCAGCCGCACGGGGATTCGAGAGCGGCGGCTGGCCGCCGAGGGGGAGTTCACCTCGCACCTGGCTTTCCGGGCCGTCGAAGACCTCATCCGCCGTCATGGGCGCGGCGCGCTGGAGGGGGTGGATCTGGTGATTGTGGCCACCAACACCCCCGATGCCCTGTTCCCGGCCACGGCTGCTTTGGTGCAGGATCGTTTTGGTTTGAATGCCGGCGCCTACGACCTGCTGGCGGGCTGCCCAGGCTGGGGTTATGCCATTGCCCAGGCCCATGCCATGGTAAAAAGCGGTCTGGCCCGCAAGGTGCTCGCCATCGGCTCCGAGACCCTTTCCAAAATCCTCGACTACACCGACCGCTCCACGGCGGTGCTGTTTGGCGATGGGGCCGGGGCCGCGGTCATTGGCCCGGTGCCGGAAGGGTATGGTTTCAAGTCTTTTGTCCTGGGGGCCGACGGTTCAGGGGGCAAGGAGCTGATGCTGCGCTGCATCGCCGACAAACTACCCGACGGCAGCCCCATGCGCCAGTACGCCTACATGAATGGGCGGGAGGTTTTCAAGTTTGCGGTGCGGGTAATGAACACCGCCACGCTCGAGGCCATCGAAAAAGCCGGCCTCAAGCCCGAAGACATCAAGTACCTGATCCCCCACCAGGCCAATGCCCGCATCATCGAGGCAGCCCGCGAGCGCCTGGGGTTGCCCCCCGAGCAGGTCTGGGTCAACGTAGACCGTTACGGCAACACCTCCACGGCCTCCATGCCCATCGCCTTGCAGGAGGCTCTGGACGCAGGCAAGATCCACAACGGTGACCATATCCTGTTCGTGACCTTTGGCGCTGGCCTCACCTGGGCCGCCAGCGTGATGACCTGGTGGCAGCCGGACTAAGGCCATGGCCTTGATGAGGTGAGACATGATTGCAGCTTTGTTCCCCGGACAGGGGTCGCAGGAAATTGGCATGGGCAAGGCGCTTTATGAGGGCTCGAGGGCGGCCCGCGAGGCCCTGGATCGGGCCGAGGCCGCTTTGCCCGGTCTGCTCAAGCTGATGTGGGAAGGCCCGGAGGAGGAACTCAAACTAACCGCCAACCAGCAGCCGGCCCTTCTGGCGGTGGGCTATGCAGCCTTCCAGGCCTATTTGGAAATGGGCGGTGCACTGCCCAGCTTTGCGGCAGGGCACAGCCTGGGCGAATGGACGGCCCACGTGGCCGCTGGCACCCTCAGCCTGGAGGATGGCCTGCGCCTGGTGCGCAAACGCGGCGAGTACATGCAGGAAGCTGTGCCGGTGGGGGCGGGTGCCATGGCCGCCGTTTTGAAGGTTCCGGCCCAGACCATCCAAGAGCTCACCGCCGGCCTTGCCGGGGTGGAGGTCGCCAACTACAACTCACCCGAGCAGACCGTCATCTCCGGCACGGCCGAGGGGGTGGCGAAGGCCACCGAGGTGCTCAAGGGCCACAAAGCGCGGGTGATCCCGCTGCCGGTCTCGGCTCCGTTTCACTCCTCGCTGATGCGGCCTGCTCGGGAACGTCTGGCCGCCGACCTAGCCCAGGTGGAGCTCTCCACCCCCCGTTTCCCGGTGTACTCCAACGTGCGGGCCCAGCCCGAGACCCGCCCCTCGGTCATTCGGGAGCTGCTGCTGGAGCAGATCACCCATGCGGTGCGCTGGGTGGAGATTCTGCAGCACCTGAAGGCGCAAGGGGTGAAGGTGTATCTCGAGTTCGGCTCTGGCAAGGTTCTGACCGGCCTGGTGGGGCGCACCCTGGACGGGGTGGAGGCCCGCTCGTTAACCCGCCCACAGGAAATTGCCGAGTACCTGGCCGTGCTGAAGCAAGGCTAGCCCTGGAGGAAGTATGCGAAAAGCCCTGGTAACAGGTTCGTCACGTGGAATCGGAAAAGCCATCGCACTGGAGCTGGCCCGGCGGGGCTATGCCCTGGCCGTGCACTATGCCGGCAACCAGGCCGCCGCCGAGGCCACCGCCGCCGAGGCCCAGGCCCTGGGGGCCAGCCAGGTGGTGGTGCTGGGGGCCGACCTGAGCAGTGCGCAAGCGGCGCAAAAACTCGTAGCCGATGCCAACGCCGCCCTGGGTGGATTGGAGGTGCTGGTCAACAACGCCGGCATCACCCGCGACACCCTTCTGATCCGCATGAAGGACGAGGACTGGGACACGGTGATCGCCACCAACCTGAGCGCCATCTTCCACACCACCCGCGAGGCCATCAAGCTGATGATGCGGGCCAGATGGGGCCGGGTCATCAATATCAGCAGCGTGGTGGGCATCCTGGGCAACCCCGGCCAGGCCAACTACGTGGCGGCCAAGGCGGGCCTGATTGGCTTCACCAAGTCAGTGGCCAAGGAGTACGCCACCCGCGGCATCACCGTCAATGCCGTGGCGCCGGGGTTTATCGAGTCGGACATGACCGCCAAACTGCCCGAGCAGGTTGTGGCCGAGTACCTCAAGCAAATCCCCGCCGGGCGCCTCGGTAAGCCCGAGGAGGTGGCCAAGGCCGTGGCCTTTTTGGCCTCGGACGATGCGGCCTATATCACCGGTCAAACCCTGTGTGTGGATGGCGGCATGACCCCACACTAAAACCCTGCCCGGTTTTGATGTGGTAGAATCCCGCACGGTAGAATAAACCCTAATCTTATGGAGGTTAAAACATGGCAATCCTAGACGATGTAAGAGAAGTGATCGTGGAAAAACTCGGCGTGGATGCCGAAAAAGTAGTGCCCGAGGCCCGCTTTATCGAAGATCTGGGCGCTGACAGCCTCGATACCGTAGAGCTGATCATGGGCCTGGAGGACAAGTTCGGCCTGGAGATCTCCGACGAAGACGCAGAAAAAATCCGCACCGTACAGGACGCCATCGATTTCATCCAAAGCAAGCAAGCTTAGAACAGCCACATACGACGGCTGCGCAGCATGGTTTGGCCTGGCTTTGCGCAAAGCAGGGTGGTTTAGGAGCCGGGCTTGCAACAAACGAGGGAGGGGTCGACACCCCTCCCTTCGTGGTGGTTGCTCTTAAAAACGCTTGGCCGGTTCAACCACGCTCACGTTGGCGGCCTGAGGCCCTTTACCGTTTTTTCCGGGCTCAATCTCGAAGGTTACCACGTCGCCTTCGTTCAGGGTGCGAAAACCACGAGACTGAATAGCGCTGTAGTGCACAAATACGTCCGGTTCCCCCTCTTCGCGCTGGATAAAGCCATAGCCCTTTTCTGCATTGAACCACTTGACCTTACCTTTTTGCATACTGCTCCTTACCACGGGCAACTGGACAGTAACCCGGCCCGGGACCAAGGCGCTGAACTACCCAAACATCATTCGACCACCGCTGGCCACAGAAAATCCCCCCATCGCCAGGCCGTGGACAAAACAACATGGGCCACCTCAGAAAACTCCCAGACGCCTCAAGATAGCACTACTCAGCGAGCTATGTCTACTCGCACAACGCCCGCCGTTGCCGGCGGGCGTTTGTCGGCTGCTAGGGCCGCCAGAGCGGCACCGTGGTGGGGTCAATCCCCCATTCCTTAGCCAGGTAGGTCTGGGATAGTTTCTTGAGCGTGCCGTCTTTCTCCAGGGCCTCCAAAATCTTGTCAATCTGGGCTCGGTTGGGGTTCCCTTTGGTAAAGAGTGCACCGTAATTTTCGCCGGTGCTAAACTGACCCACCACCACCAGGGCCCCACCCGACTTGGCCGCCTCCGAGAGCACAATAGAGGTGTCGATGATGAAGGCATCGATCTGACCGGCCCGCAAGGCCGTGAAGCCCGCTGCCACATCCGGAAAGACCCGGGTCAGGTTCTGGGGGTGCTTGAGGGTCTCGCTCAGGAACTTGGCCGCCGTGGTGGCCTGCTGCACACCCAGGCGGGCGGTCTTGAGGCTGGCCGGGGAGTTAAATTTGGCCTTATCAGCCGCCCGCACCAGCACGCCGATATCCGAGGAGAAGTAGGGCCTCGAGAAGTCCACCACCCGCTTGCGGGCCTCGGTGATGGTGATCTGTGAGAGAGCAAAGTCGAAGTTGCGGGTCTGGCCGGCAATCAGGGCATCCCAGGCCACGTTCTGCACCACCACTTTATCCAGCCCTGCGCGGTGGGCGATGTTGGCGGCCAGGCAGTACTCGAAGCCGTCCTTGATGGTGGCGGGGCTGTCGCCATTCCAGAAGCCCGGCCCCGGCAGGTTGGTCTGCACCGTAAGCTGGCCGGCCACCGCCGGGCGGATGGGGAACTGGCCTTTGGGACCGGTGACCTCGCAGTTACCAATTTTGGTCTGGGCCATCCCCAGCGAGGCCAGAACCGCCAGTCCTAGAATCCCGATTCTTTTCATGGAAACCTCCTTAGCTACCCGGTCTATATGTTCTGCTCAACTTTACAGAACCCCAATGAGGGCGTCAATGCAGGGCGAGCAGGTTCACCAAGACCATCAACCTGCCGCCTTTTTCTTGCCCATTCCGCCAAGCGCCCGCCGCAACTACAGACTTTCCTGCAGCATCGGCTACAATGGATAGGCTGTGCAGGAACGGATTCGCAATTTTTCCATCATCGCGCACGTAGACCACGGCAAGTCTACGCTGGCCGACCGCATTCTTCAGATGACCAAAGCCGTCTCGGATCGAGAGATGCGCGAGCAGTTTCTGGACTCGTTGGAACTCGAGCGCGAGCGTGGTATCACCATCAAGGCCAGCGCGGTGCGGCTGTTTTACCAGAGCAAAGCCGGGGAGACCTACATCTTCAACCTGATTGACACCCCCGGCCATGTGGACTTCGGCTACGAGGTGAGCCGGGCTTTGGCCGCGGTGGAGGGGGTTTTGCTGGTGGTGGATGCCTCGCAGGGGGTGGAGGCCCAAACCATCGCCAACTTCTACCTGGCCATGGAGCATGAACACACCATCATCCCGGTGATCAACAAAATTGACCTGCCCGGCGCCCAGCCCCTGGAGGTGGCGCTGGAGGTGGAAGAGGTGCTGGGGATCCCCGCCGACGACTGCATTTTTGCTTCGGGCAAAACCGGCCAGGGAGTGGATGATATCCTCGAGGCCATCGTGGCCCGCATCCCGGCCCCCAAGGGCCGCCCGGAGCACCCCTTGCAGGCCCTGATCTTCGACTCCATCTTCGACGCCTACCAGGGGGTGATCCCCTACGTGCGGGTGATGGACGGTAGCATCCAGCCCGGCGACACCATCCGCATCTGGTCTACCGGCAAGGTGTTTGAGGTGGACAAGGTGGGGGTCTTCCGGCCTGGGGCCTTGGAGCCCGTCGCCCGGCTGGGCCCCGGCGAGGTGGGCTGGGTTACCGCCGCCATCCGCGAGATTGGCGATGCCCAGGTGGGTGACACCATCACCTCGGCCCAGAACCCCTGCGAAGCCCCCTATCCGGGCTTCCAGCCGGCCAAACCGGTGGTGTTCGCCGGCCTCTACCCCACCGACACCCAGGAGTACAACCGGCTGCGCGAGGCCCTGGAGAAGCTCAAGCTCAACGATGCGGCGCTTTCGTTTGAGCCCGAGACCTCCGAGGCGCTGGGCTTTGGTTTTCGCTGCGGCTTTCTGGGGCTGCTGCACGCCGAAATTGTGCAGGAGCGGCTCGAGCGCGAGTTCGACCTCGACCTCATCTCCACCGCCCCCAGCGTGATTTACCGGGTCAAGCTCACCAACGGCGAGGAGATCGAGATTCACAACCCCTCCGAGCTGCCCAACCCCGACAAAATCGAGGCCATCTACGAGCCCTACGTCAAGCTCACGGTCTACACCCCCGAGGAATACGTGGGCTCCATCATGCAGCTTTTGCAGGAAAAGCGCGGCAAGATGAGCAACATGCACTACGTCGGCAAGCGGGTGGAGCTGGTGTACGAGGTGCCCTTCGGCGAGATCCTCTACGACTTCCACGACCGCCTGAAGTCCATCAGCCGGGGCTACGCCTCCATGGACTACGAACAGGCCGGCTACCAGGAAGGCGATCTGGTCAAGGTGAGCATCCTGGTCAACGAGGAGCCGGTGGACGCCCTGGCCTTTATTGCCCACAAAGACAAGGCCTATGGCATCGGGCGTGAGATTGTGGACAAGCTGGCCGAGGTCATCCCCCGCCAGCAGTTCGCGGTGCCCATCCAGGCAGCCATCGGGGGCAAAATCATCGCCCGCGCCACCGTCAAGGCCCTGCGCAAAGACGTGCTGGCCAAGTGCTACGGCGGCGATGTCACCCGCAAGAAAAAGCTATTGGAAAAGCAAAAGGAAGGCAAAAAGCGCATGAAGGCCATCGGCAAGGTGGATGTGCCGCAGGAGGCTTTCCTGGCGGTGTTGTCGGCCGGGCGCGACTAGTTCAGGCTAATCTCGCTAAGCCGCTGGGGCAGGTTGCGGGGAGCCGCTTCGAAACGCAGGGGCTGGCCGGCACGCGGGCGTCGCGCCCCCCCTGCCTTATCTCGCCCTGCAGCGAAAAACGCACCCGCGCCGCACTGTGCTCGGCCCGAAGCGGTGCAGGTGCGGTGGAAGGGCAGGGCACCGGGATGGCCAGACCCTCCTCGTCGAAGCTCAGGCAGTCGGCAAAGCTCACCATAAAACCGCCCGGCTGCACATAGTCGGCCAGCAGGTTGCCGCTGCTGCCCGGTATGGTGGTGGGCATGGTGGCCGGTAGCCCATTGGGCAGGCGGTTGCCACCCACCGTCAGGTTGCGTTCGTAGATGTACAGCAACCACTTGTCGTTGTTGGCAGGGTCTGAGCCGGGGTTCTCGGCCCCGGTGGCCCGCGCGACCACCCAGCCCCGGTTGAGCGGGTAGATCATCACGAATTTCACCACCTCCACCCCATTCTCTACTCGCGGGGGCTGGAGCAGGGCTATCACCGGATCCAGACCCGTCTGCCAGGTGTTGTCGCCGGTGCGCGGATTGCGCACGCTATAGCCACCCGCGCTGCCTATGCTAAGGGTCACGCCGGGAGGGTACACAAAAGCCGCCACAGACAGATAGTCGCTTATCAGGTTGCCAGCGTTGCGCAGGTCTTCGGTAAGGAGTTGGTTGTTTTGTATGAAGCGCAGGCTATCACCGCTGCTGCGCAATCCCGCGGCAATTAAAGTCAGAATGACCACCCCAATGGCGGCCGCAATCAGCATTTCTATGAGGGTAAAGCCTGTCTTGCGCATAAGGCCTCTACTGGGGGGGGTGTACCACCTCGGTGGTGAAGCGGTACGGCCGGTTTTGCGGGCCGGTGAATTGGAGGGTAACCCGGCGCAACACCACCTGGGTTCCGATGGTTTGAACATCCTCGGTGGCGATGGTAAGGTTGCTAAAGCCGCTGGGAAGGGCCACAGAAGGCGGTGTCCCCGCAGCAAAAGCAGCTCTTGTTGACCAGCGGGCCCGCAGGGTATCGAAGTAGCTGCGGGCAAAGGCCTGGGCCTGGGTGTCTATCTGGGCGTTGCGGGTCAGGGTGAAGCTCGAGCCAAAGTAACTCAAAATCAAAATGGTGATGGAGAGGATGGCCAGGGCCACCATCACTTCTACCAGGGAAAAAGCCTTACGGCGCACGCACCACCACCTTGCCGGTACTGCCCACCACGTGCACATTCAGCACCCGGTTGCCCGGCCCCCGGAGGGTAAAAGTGCGGTTGGCCGCGTCAACCACGCCGTACGGGGCCAGGAAGGTAACGCCACCCCCACCAGCAGGGACGCGCTGGAAAACCACCCCTGGGGGCAGCGATCTGCTGGGCAGGGAGGCCAGTTCAGCGGTACGGCCTGCTTTGTAGGTGTTGCCACCCTCCACCGCTTGAAAGGAAAAGTTAAGCGATTGCCGGCGGGCTTGTTGACGGATGCTCTGGAGCTCGGTCGCGACCTGGGTGGCCGCCTCGCGGATAACCAGGCTTTGTCGGTAAGCGCTCAGTGAGACCAAACCCACCCCCAGCAGGATGCCCAGCACGGCCAGCGCGATCAAAAGCTCCAGCAGGCTGATGCCCTTTTGTGAAGGCGCGTTCACTGCCCAACCACCTCCCACACGCCCCTTCTAAGCTGGGCCTGCTGACCCCCCGGTACTCGAGGGCGCAGGCGGCTGTCGTGGTAGATGGTTAGGCCCGAAGAGCCATCCCCGGGGCCGGGCACCAAGATGCCGGTATCGGCGGCCACCAGGGCCCCCCGCAAGTCCCAACGCCCACCCAGCTTGGTATATTTGCGTTGAGCAAGGCCAAAAATAGCATTGGCTGAATAAAGCAGCCCATCGGTGCGGAGTGGGCCGGTACCCCGGGCGTTCATAGAGTTGGCCCAGAGATTCTTGAGAATGGCGTTGTTGAAGGAGCTCGAGGTCACTTCGTAGCGGACTGCACCGGCCAGGATGCGGCTGGCTTGTTCGGCTGTGAGGGTGCTGCTGCTCAGTATCGTGTCGCCACGGCAGAAGGAGACTCGAGCCCCCGCTGCAATGGTGCTGTATTCTCCATATCTTTGTGGTTGATGGCTGCAACCAGTGGCGAAGTAGATGCGATCCTCGCCAAATGTGTAAAAACGCGGCCGGTAGCTATTGTCGCGCAGGTAGCGTTGCAACTCCCGCCGGTTGAAGTTGGCTATCTCGGTCAGGGCCAGGTTGGGCCGCGGGCGCTCTTCCGGGTAGCAGGCAGCGTCGGTAGGGTTTTCTCTGCAGAAGCTGATGGTGGGTTGGTTGGAGCGGGTGCTGAGCATCTGCTCTTCGCTCAGGCTTTCTATGTCGCTTTGAACGGTCATAAAGTCGCCTACCAGCAAATTGCCGCCCGCTATTAGGTTGAGCTGGGGTAGGCGGCTGGGGTTGCTGTAATCGCAGGGAACCAGGCCACTCCCAGTACCGCAATCGTAGGTCAGATCGCCCATCACGTAGAGGTTGCCGCGGGCCAGAAGGGTGCCGTTGCCACGAACAAATCCCCTCAGCACCACGTCTCCATTGATGAACACCGTACCGCTCAGCTCAATCGGGATGACAGAACCATCCAGCAGCACATTCGTGGGGTTCTGGCCCAGATCGGCCGAGGTTCGGGTCTGCACCGCGCTCCCGCCCGGCCAGGCGACGCGACCAGCGGGGTTGAGGATCATGGCGGCCGTGATGGTGCCGGCGCTGTAGCTCTCGTTGGTTCCGGCCAGGCTCGAGCCCACCTCGGCGTTCCACTCAGCGTCGTCGATGAGCCGGTTGTGGTTGGCATCTGGGATGGGCAGGGGAAAACGATCGGGCAGCTCACCATCGGGGAAGCGGTTGCCAAACGCTGCCAGACTGCTGCTATCGGGGTAGTTGTAGTAGAAGTTTTGCGGGGTGGTGCAGTTGCTGGGGGTCGAGCAGTCGGCCGGGGTGGTTGTGATGGGAGTGGCGGAGCGAATGCGGGTATCACCGGGGCGCATGGTGGTGTAGTAGCGGCTGGAAGGGCCGATAGCACCGCTGTACTGCCGGCTGATAGTGCCTCGAGCCACCAGCGGGCCGTGCACCACCCCCGCTTCTTCATCGTCGCGCATAATCAGGCTTTCCAGCACCCCCACCTTGGCCCGCCGCCACCAGGTGCTGGGGTCGTTGGGGTTGGGGTTGCCCCGCAGCGCATCCAGGCTTTTTACCTCCAGGTGGCAAAAAATGCACTCGGCGTTGTTGGTCAAAAGGGCGTAGTCGAATGGAAAGTAGGCCCGATCTACCCGGAAGACCTGCCGCAGGCGCCGGGTGGTGCCGTCGGCCAGGGTACCGGTGGAGGTCACGGTCAGTACGATGGCGTCGGGATCGGGACGGGTATCATCCTGGCGCGAGACCTGCACCACAAAGCTCGAGCCGTCCCCCAGGCTTTGTGGAGCACCGAACAAGCTGGGTATGGTGGTGCCGTTGGTCAGGCCCATCCGGTCTAACTCGACGCCATAAGCCGTTACGCTACGGGAGGTCGCACTGGCCAGCACCTGGTGCCACAGCCGGGCCACGGCCCGCTCGAGCCCTGCCTCGGCAGCAAACTGGGCCTGGGAGGTGCGCAGGGCATCCTGGGCATTGCGACGGTTGTTGAGGGAGGATAGCATAGCAATGCTAACCAGCACAATAACAATGAACATAAACACCAGCGTCGAAACCAATGCAAGGCCCCTTGTATCTGACATAAACCTCTCCCCCAATTGCAGCACCAAAAATTCCGCAAGTTCGAAAATTGCTTCAGATTATAAGCCCTACCTGAGGCAAGCGCCCAACCCCTGCACATGGGCGCGGCTCTATACGCTCAACAGCCCCAGGCTGCGGGCCCGCTCGAGCGCCTCCACACGGTTGCGGGCCTCGAGCTTTTCGTACAGCCTCAATAAATGATCTTTGACGGTTTCTGGCGAAATATGCATCTGGCGGGCAATTTCTTTGGTGGATAGCCCCTGCGCCATCCACTGCAACACTTCTTGCTCGCGGGCGGTCAACCTGGGCAGCTCGGGGGCCCGCAGGCGGGGCTCCAGCCCCAGGCCCAGCCTGCGCAGACGCTCAGCCAAAGCCTCCGGGGGCAGCTCTTTCGACCAATAGGCATCGGCACCGGCGTAGGCGGCTTGCTGAACCAGCACGGGTTCGTTGAAGGTGGTTAGCAGGGCAATGAGTCCGTTGTAGCGCTGCTCCCGTAGCATCCGGGTAGCCGTAATGCCGTCCATCTGGGGCATGCGCACATCCAGCAGCACCCCATCGGGCAATAGCTCCAGGCCCAGCTTAACTGCTTCTTGGCCGTCGCCCGCCTCGGCCACCACCGCAAAACCCTCACGCTCGAGGGCCGCACGCAGGCCCATGCGAAACAAAGGGTGGTCATCGGCAATCAAAAGGCGCATCCAGCTTCCAGATTAGCAAGTTACGGCTCGAGAAAAAATCTTCCACAGCCCCCTTTGCTTTTCGGGGAGCTGTGGAAGCGTGAAAGCCCGGCTAGTACACCTGCTCGCGCTGGCCAAAGCTAAGGGGGGTGGCTACGCTCACCTGCACCACCCCGGTGGTCGGGAAGAAGGGCGGGGCCCGGTCTTGCATCCGGGGGTCGTAGGTGAACTGGCGAGCATAGCCCTGAATCATCTGGCCTGTGGAGCTGTTGAACTGCCCGAAGGCCCCGTAGGTGTACTGGATAATCCCCCCCTGCAAGCGGATGGAACCACGCGGAGAGATGCTGTTGTAGTTCTGCACCGCCACCTCGCCCCTCGATGTCATCAGCACCCCGTGAATGGTCAGATCCTGCAAGGAGCTGTTGGTGCCGTTGCCCAGCAGAATATCCCCGTCCTGGCTATACACCCCCAGGATATTGTCGGCGGAGAGGTTATTGCAGGTGGCCCGCGTCACGGTGTTGCCGCTCCGGGTTGGCGTACCGCTGCAGGCCGGGCTCTGGTACTTAAGGTCACCCTGGATTCGGATATTCTCACCGCTACCAGCGTTGGCTACGGTAATCTGCGCAAAACTAGCCAGCGCTGGGGGGGCGGTGTTGGGGTTGCTGGCATCGGAACGGGCTGGGCCGGTGAGGTTGTTGATGCTTCCATCGGCAAAGATCATGCCGTTGAAGCCCGCCCGCACCAGCACGCCGGGCCAGCTTCCGTTGTAGCGGTAGAGCGCCCCGCTGGCATCGTAGCGGTATAGCAGCCGGTTGTTCCCTGTGCAGGCTGTTGTCAGGCAGACCTCGATGTACTGGTAGGGCGAGGTGGCCGGCGTACAAACCCCCGAAGCGTTGCAGGTGGGCGGCGTTCCAGTGTCATCCCCTGCGTACAGGGTGAGCCGGGCAATGTCGGAGTTAAAGTATAGACCCCCCGTCTGCGCCGCGCTGCGCTGGTTCTGGTTGTTATCCGGCATGGGGATAAACGGCTCCTGCCAGTTCACCCGGGGGTTGCCCTCAAACACCGGGGCGTGGGTAATGCCACCGCTGGTCCAGGAGGGGGCGTTGGGGTTGGTCATCTGACTGGGGGATAAAAAGGTGGTGTTGTTGCCCGCACCAAAAAACGCACCAGGGCTGATAGAGCCAGCACAACTGCTGGCCCCGGCATTGGTGCAGCCCGCGCTGGTCACATAACCGCCAAACCAGGGATTGAAGGAGAAGTTAAAGCGCTCGTTGGTGTGCACCGGCCCATCGAACAGGGTGTTGCTGGTAAACCAGACCGAGCTATTGGAGCGGGTACGGTGTCGGTTGGTAAACAGCGCGTAGCGAGCAAAGCTGCCGTTTTTTAGCAAGAAGCGGTACTCACCCTGCACCATCACGTTGCGCTGGTAGGGGGTGCCGGGAGAGGCCGTGACCACCATCACGTAGGGCAGGGCGTACCCCTGCACCTGGCGGGTTAAGGGCGTGGCTGGGTTGTTGTCGTCGTCTACCACATACCCGGATGGTAGCTGGGCCGAAGCAGGAAAGGGCTGGCCGCAGGCCGGGGCGGTGGTAAAGTGCACGCGCACCCGCACCGTGGCGCCCGAACCATCCGGTGCAAAGTTCTGGTTGCAGATGGCCGCATTAAGACTGGTCTGGAGGGTGTTGGCCAGCACAGCCAGGCGGGCCGCCACCGTGGAGGCGATGGGCTGGGTGGCGTTGCCGCCGTAGTACCAGATGTCGCTGGTGCTGATGCCGCCGATGCTGGGGTCTGCCGATTGCACGATGCTCTCGAGGCTGGCCCGCACCTCGTTGGACAGCAGGGCCGTGGCCGCCACCGCCCCGCCCCGGGCCAGGTTGATGGCCTGCGCCATGGCCGTGTTATCCCGGCTGGTACGCAAGTCGTTGATGGAACGTGTGAACATTAAGGTGCTTACCACGCTCAACAGCAGAATAATGGTCAGGGCTACCACAATCGCGATGCCCTGGCGATCTCTCATGGGTTGCATATGCTCACCACCTTGGCCTGATAGTAGAGGTTGTTGATCATATCCACCTGCCCGGTGTAGGTTCGCTCCACGTTGCGCCCGCGCAAGGGTAGCTGAACCCCCAGGGTGAACTGCAACCGACGCAACGTATATTCCGATCCGCTGCTGGTGAAGTAGGGCTGCGCCCGGCCGCTCACCAGGTAGCCGCTGGGGTTGCGCTCTTCGCTAACCGAAGAACCATTGCGCCGCTGGTAGACGTAATCGATGCGGAAATTGCTCACATCGTAGGCCACATCGGTCGTTGTCGCATCGCCCAGGGCCTGGTAGACCAGCTTGCGGTTGGTTGCATCGTAGCTATAGCCCAGCAAGCTAACCACCGAGGCCAGGGTCTGGGAGGTGGCGGTAACCGGCAGGTTGCTGCAGGTGGTGGGGATGGTGTAGGTATTGATACCGCTCAGCGTGGGCAGTCCGGTGGTACGGGTGAGCACTGCGTTGCCGTTGCCGTCGATCACAACCAGCCGGCTGCCCACCGGAATTTCGGTGGCGATGGTGGGGGAGTTGCTCACAATCGCCAGGCTGTTGCCAGCCACAGCGCTCACCGCGTAACCAGCCCCCCCCGCCACCTGGGCAAAAGAGATGCTGGTGGCATTGCTGTTGAAGGGGGTGTGGGTCACGATAGCGAAGGCCGCCGTGCGCAAATCCTGGCTCAGCACCTCCAGCACCCGTCGGGCTTTGTTCTGGGCCGAGCTCACCGCCTCGTTGGACTGGTTAAGCTGCAACCCCT
Source organism: Meiothermus ruber DSM 1279 (assembly GCF_000024425.1). Lineage (NCBI taxonomy): Bacteria > Thermotogati > Deinococcota > Deinococci > Thermales > Thermaceae > Meiothermus > Meiothermus ruber. The sequence goes on along the minus strand of NC_013946.1, from coordinate 633,571 downwards.
GGATGCTGGTGTTGAAAGCCAGCGTCATCACGATCACCAGCACCAGCAGGGCCAGCAGCAATTCCAGGACTGTGAAACCTCGAGGACGCAAAGTAACCTCCTTTAGTTGATACCGCTGTTAATCTCGGTTCCCACCTGGGCCGGCGAAGGGCCAACGATGCTCTGGTTGACGCACTGCTCCCCCTCCGGACTACGCCAGCAGATCTCGATGCGGTACTGGCTAATCTGCCAGTTGCTGCTGGCCCAGGAAGGGGCTCCCTGGTTGGTGACACTGGCGCGGTACAGGGCCAGGTTGGCGAACTGCTGCTCGCTGGTAAGGCTGGGAAAGCCACTGGTGGCGTTGGTGAGCTGACCATAGCCCCAGGTGAGGCTTTCACCCTCGTCTGGAACAGCCCGTTCGTCGGCCTCGAGGATCTGCCGACCCAAAAAAAGCCCTAGCTGATTGGCCTGGGCCCGCCCCCCTACAATGCTGGTCTGCCGCATGTTACCCACCAGCAAGGTGGTAAAGATTCCCAGTACAATCGCCAGCGCGCCCGCCGCCACCACCACCTCAATAAGGGTCAGTCCTCGGCTTCTCATTGGCGTCGCACCTCCCCGATCAGGGTGGCCGTCAGGGTAAAGGTCTGCCCGGCAGCGGATATGGTGAACTGGCGGTTGGCCGGAAAGCTGCTAGAAAAAATTACTTTTCCAGGGGAAGTAAAGGTAGCCAGTGTGCCGTTGCTTAGGCTACAACTCACCCCATTCGGCAGGGTCACGCTGCGCAGCACGCTTCCATCCACCTGGGACTGCACCTGCAGGGTGTTGCCGCTGCGCACCAACAAGAAGTTGGTGCCGCCCCGGCTGGCTGCCGCAGTCGCGCCCTGCCAGAAAAGCTGACGGATTTGATCCACCGTTGCCAAAGCCTGTTGTCGCTGCCCAATGTTGCGTATCTGGGCGATGCCAAGGCCGGCTGCTACCCCCAGGATGGCCATCACCACGATGAGCTCCAGCAGGGTAAAGCCCCCCGGCGTTCTGATCTGCTTGCTAGCCTGCGAACACCTCGCCATACCGCCTCGAGTTTGGACGGGCCGTTTGAATTCAAGTACCCCCAGATGGGGGTTGGTGCGTTACGTTAATAAGTTGTTAATGCACCGCGCAAAACAGCCTTAAACGAGCCTTTATTCGCTCTGGATAGGGTTGCCCGCTTCTTTCCAAGGTACCCGCCGCCCATGGTCAAATATCACATGCTGGCTGCAAGGAGCCTTTTAGGCCAACCGGATGCGCAACCGGGTTCCCTGTCCCGGCAGGGCCAGGTTTTCCAGCCGCCCGCCGTGCACCTCGGCCACCCGTCGGGCCACGTATAGCCCCAGCCCTGCACTGCCCGCCCGCACCCCGCGCAGGCGCTGGCTGCGAAAAGGCTGGGTAAGGTTTTCCAGATTGTCAGGCAGCCCCGGCCCGTCGTCCTCGACCTCGAGCCAGCCATCCCCCGCCCGCAGCACCACCCGGCTTTGGGCGTGACGCAACGCGTTTTCGACCAGATTAGCCAGCGCCCGTTCGAGCAAGAGTCGCTCGGCCCTGGCCTGCCCAGCCCCCTCTATCTCCAGGCGCAGACCGCGTTTTTGAGCCTGCTGGGCATAGCGCAGGCGGAAGTCCTCCAGCACGGAGCGCAGGTTGAGGTTTTCCGGCTGGATGCGCCGGGCCTCGAGGCGGCTGGCCGTGAGCAGGTTTTCTACCAGCAGGTAGCTTCGGCTCAATTCCTCTCGCAAGTTACGCAGCAGCTCTTTTCGCTTTTCCGGCCCAATTTTGTCGGCTTCTTCTAGATACTCCAGCGCCCGCAGGCTAGCCAACAAAGGGGTCTTGAGATCGTGGGTCAGGGCCGCGTAGGTAGCTTCACGCGCCTCCAACAGCTCACGCAGATGATCGAGTACCTCTTCAAAGCCTTCGCGCAACTGGGCAATTTCGGCAGGGGGTGGCTGCTTGGGCGAGGGCAGCGAAAGCTCGGCCAGGGTGCGGCCAGTTCCCCGCAGGTAGTGGAGGCTACGGGTCAGCTCGTCGATTGGGTGCATAAGGGTGTTAGCCAAGAAATAACCCACCCCGGCTGCAGTCAGAGCCAACACCGACAGCCAAACCAGCAAAAACAACGAAGTTTCCAGCGATCTTCCCTGAAAAGAAGCCCAGAAAGTCAGAACTATAACCAGGTTGGGAATAAAGGCCAGTAGTCCGATCACCCAGGCCAGTTGGCGCTTGAGCGGCATAATTCCAGTCTACTGGCCCATTTATGTGGTAGGTGGTTTCTACTATTAGCGCCGTTCGTAGGACATCACCTTAAAGGAGGCAATAACGGTGTCCTCAGGGATTCGGGCTGCCACCGGGATGTTGCCCATGGTAGGAATATACGTCACTTCAGCTTGTTGACCCGCGTTACACTGATTGCCACCTGCACTGGTAGTGCAAAACTCGTTGGATACCACGGTACCCAGTGTGCGCTGGCCTTGCTGGGTACGGAAGCGATTACCAGCATAAAAGATCCCCATGGCGTTATTGGTAAGCTGCTCGATGTTGTTCTGAGCCAGCAACCCCAGTACCTGATCGGGAAAGGTGGCCGAGCTGGCATCGGGCAGCAAGTCACCCTGGATGTAGATGCTGCCCCCTTCCACAAATATTGAGGCGTTGCGCTCGGTAGGGTCGGCAAAGTTAAAAGCGCGGTAGTTAATCGCATTACTGAACCTCACGTCGATGCCACTGGTATGCAAAGTTCCATAAATCTCCAGCATACCCGGATTACCGCTTACGTAGCGGAAACCACCTGTCTTGCCATTTAGGGTATAACGGCAGTCCACACTGCTACCGCCAAAACGTAGCTCGCCTCCATTCAGGAGATTGCCCAGCAGGCATGATAGTGGGCTGGTTGGAATAGCACCTACAGGGAAAAGAACCGCACTGCTGGTGATGCGAAGGCCGCCGGTAGCTGCCTCGTCCCGCACACAGGCCGCCCAGGTTCGGCTGGGATCGCTGGTACAGGGGGTGGTGTTAAACTCGGGGAAGCGAGGGGCCAGGGGCGGAGGAAGATCAAAGGCCCCACGATCATCGGTGCAGATACCTCGGTTATTAGCACATACATCAGAGGTATTGCCGTAAATGTCGTTTACTGAATCCCCTACATAGGCACCTAGAAGCTTATTGTTTGGTGTTCCATAGCTCGAGCTTCCGCTGACCTCTACCCGACCATACTGCACCCGTAACGTCGCACACAGGTTAGAGAGGCTGCGCATATCGCTGTTAAGACGGTTGCTCAAAACCGCATCGGAGCTATAGTTGTACTCGTTGAGCATTGCAAAATTGCCGGTAGAGCCAATTACCTCTTTGTCGGGATTTCCAGGGTCGCCCTGCACATACAACCCGCCCCTAACGATGGCGCCCCCATTAAGGTGCTTATTGGAAGCCCCACGTCCGCTAAAGATGGCATAGTTCCAGGGGCCGGTGTTGGAAAGGTCGAAGGTGGCCTGGGCGATGGCCTGGGAGCCGCCATAGCGACCCACCGAACGCACCAGCATGAAGCGTGGGCGGGTGGGGTCTTGCGCGATCGTAATGGTGTAGGTGCCGACACCAGCACCCATCGGAACAGTTCCGGTGCGGGTAGCAGGCAGGGTTTCGTTGCTTTCGATGGTTCCGTTACGGTTCCAGTCCACCCCGCCCGCCAGCACATTGCCGCACTCGCTGCGGGTGGGGGTGCGGCTTCCTGCCGCGCGATCGATCGTCTGGTAGAGCTGCCAGCGGTAGGCCTGGAAAAGAAGGGTCTTCCATTGCTGCAGACCGGTCTCGGCCACGTAATAGGCTTCGGTTGCCCCGCGATCGTTGCGGGCGCTCCACTGGCTGATCATGGTGGTAATCGAGGTAGCAAAAGCCAGCAAGGCAACTGCTACCAGGATAGCCAACGTGACGACTAGGGCAATTCCTCGAGGTTGTCTCATCACAGCACCTCGTCGGTTTTCAGGTTGCGAATCGGCACCCGCTGGGCGATGGTGTAGGCATAGGTTCCCTGGGGCGAAGTAGCCGTAACGGTGACCAGCGCAGCCCGCACAAACCGTTCGGTGGGATTGGTCACCACCGTGCATCCGCTGGGCAGGCCCACCTCGGTAGCTGCGGAGTCGCCGCAAACATAGCGAATGTTGAGCTGGGTAATGTTAGGAGCAAGTTCGCGGTAACTACTGGCAGCTATCAAACCGGTAGGGGCCTGGCTGCAAGGCACATCGGCCCGCAGAAGCGTGGTTCCATCGAAGGTATAACCCACCGAGCGGCGCTCCTGGCCACTGGGGTAAAGGCTGGTGTGGTAGCGGGTAACGAAGGTATCGCGCTCGCTGTGGTCGGTGCCGGAAAGACAGGGGGTTCCGGGCGCACAGGAGACCCAGTTGGCTTCATCGAAGCGCACCTCGTTGTTGCGAACGTAACGGCTCGAGCCCGCCAGAATCAAGTCCTGGCTCACCATCTGTAACACCAGACGGGCCCGGTCTTGCACTTCGTCGCGCTCCTGAATGATGCGGGTATCCTGCGACTGGCTGACCAGGAAGCGCGTAGCGATGGTCAAAACCCCGGTGAAAATAGCCAGAACCACCAGCAGCTCGAGGATTGTAAAACCATGGATACGCATAGCCAACTCCTAGTTGGGCCTGGGACAGGGCTCGAGGCTACCCACCCCGATAGCAGCCGTACGGGAAGCAAAGCCGTCGTAGCACGAAACTTTTGTCGCCAGGTTGATGGTGATGCCCTGGCTGGTCGCTGACGATTGGATTAGGATTTGTCCTTCACCATCCAGACCTTCATCAATTCCGCTGTTGATGAGGAAGCCGGAGCCATAGCAGCCGGTTTCACTACCGGTGGGGCAGCCGTTGTAGTAACGGGTGAAGTTGGCCAACACTACCCCTACCTGGTTTTCCAGAATTTGCGTGGCAGTATCTTTGACCTGGCTCACCACCCCTGCCCTGGCGGTAGCGCGGTAGTTGGTAACCTGCGAGAACACCAACACCCCAAAGGCCACACCCAGCACGGCCAGGGCTATCAGGAGTTCTACCAAGGTGATTCCTCTGTTTTGCATGGCTGCTCCTATGGACAGGCCGTCCGAATCTGGGCACGGCCCTGTTGATTGATGTTGACAAAGCGGCTATAGGAGCCGATGGATAACTCTACGGTTCGGCTGGTAGCGAGTTGGTACACCCCACGGGCATCGAAAACGATCTCGGCACTGGCCGCCGCTGCCGCATCGGCAACCGTGCACTGACGCAGCCTGCCTACAATTCGGGCGTACTCGCCAGCTCCAAACTGGATACGGTTGATCACGGGGTCGCTGCTATCCAAGCCATTTTGGTCGACATCGGCCATTATTTGATAGAAGTTGGCCCCAGAGCTAAAATCGAAGCGAATTCCCACCGGGACGTTTCGCCGAAGGGCCTCGAGGCGGGCACGGGTTACGTCGGCGCTTAAAATCTGGGCAGCCTGATTGACCCGGATCCTGTCCGAGCTAAACCATCCTCCTCCAAGCACCATCAGGATGCCCAGAATCGAGACAACTAATATCAACTCAATTACGCTCAGCCCGGTCGCCTTTTTCACGAAGTCCCCTTTTTTGAGTCACAGTAGATTCCTTGCTCATCAAGGCCCCGCTAATCGCCTGTGCACAACTTACTGCTCCGGCGGTTTTGCAGAAGTGATACATAACCCAAAAAAAATCCGTCTACAACGGCAAAAGTAACGCGTGCATTAACATCAAACAAGGCCAAAACATCGAACCTTTACAGCCAATTGACCCCCAGGAAATTAACAACCACCCCCCCATTTGGGGGGTGTCTATTCAGGGCCTTAGGCACTGCAGGGCGTTTGACAAAATAACCCACAAACCCGCTACGCTAAACCCCATGACCTACGGCGACTGGGCCTTGCTACAGGATCGACGGGGCCGTGTCTATTTGTTTCGATTGCAACCGGGGGGTATATTCAACTACCATCGGGGCTCCATCCGCCATGAGGCCATCATCCAGGCCGGGGCCGGTCGGTTTATCGCCACCCCCCAGGGTGAACGCTTCAGCATCCACCGCCCCACCCTGGAAGACTACGTGCTCCAGATGCCCCGCGAGGCCACCCCCACTTACCCCAAAGACGCCGCCACCATCTGCTTTCTGCTCGACCTGGCCCCTGGCATGCGGGTGCTGGAGGCAGGCGCGGGCTCGGGCGGCCTGACCCTGTACCTGGCGCGAGCGGTGGGGCCCACCGGCCAGGTCTGGAGCTACGAATCCCGCCTCCGGCACCTCGAGCGGGCCAGACGCAACCTGGGCGAATATGAGGATTGGGGCAACGTTACCTTTGTGCAGGGCGACTTGGCCCAGGCCGAGTTACCACCCAGCTCCTTTGACGGCGTTGCCCTGGATTTGATGGAACCCTGGTCAGTGCTGCATAGCATTGTACCCGCGCTCAAAATAGACCGCTTCCTGGTCTGCTATCTGCCCAACCTGACCCAGGTAGTTACGCTGCTCGAGCAGATCAAAACCCTGCAACTGCCGTTTTTACACGAGCGCACCCTGGAGGTGCAGCACCGGGAGTGGGACATTCGCCCCCCCATCGCCCATCCCAAGTTTCAGCAGGTGGGGCATACGGCGTTTTTGGTGCAGCTCAGGCGGATCGAGCACACCCAGCAAAACACGTTGCTCGAGGTCAGGTAACCAACCAAGTCTGGGCAAAAACAAATATCCCACCCCCCACCCGCGATAGAATCTATGTGAATCAGCTATGCGAATTTTATTGGTTGAAGACAATGCTGATCTAGCAGGGCCGCTGCTAGCCTTGCTACAGCGGGAACGATACGAGGTGGAATGGGCCGACAACCTGTCCCAGGCCCAGGCGTTGGTGGACAAGCTCGAGCCCGATCTAATAGCCCTGGATGTGATGCTGCCGGAAGGAGAAGATACGGGCTTTCGTTTAGCCCGGCAACTTCGCAGAGATGGGTTTGGAGGGGCTATCCTGTTTCTAACCGCACGCGATACCGTGGAGGATCGGGTGCTAGGACTGGATTTGGGTGGAGACGACTACCTGGTAAAGCCTTTCTCCCTAGAAGAGCTTTTGGCACGCATCCGAGCGTTGCTGCGAAGAGGCAGCACCTTGCGCCAAAATGTCCTCGAGCGGGGCCCCCTACGCATAGAGTTTGCCAGCCGTAAGGTGTGCTGGAACCAACAACCCGTCTCACTTTCAGACAAAGAATTTGTATTGCTCGAGCGCCTAGCCCTGCACCCCGAGAGGGTTTTTGGAGTGGACGAGTTGATCAGCAAGGTATTCCCTAACACCAAGTCGGGCCACCGCATCCTGCGGGTCTATGTGCATCGCCTGAGGGAAAAGCTAGGGGATAGCGTAATCGCCACCCAGCCAGGGGGATATACATTGGGGGTCTAAGCAAGTGCCGCCAAGCAAAGCCGTACAAGCTCTGCACATTTTACTGTCCAGGCCCAAAGGACGGCTGTTGGGTGGGTTTCGCAGTCGCTTGCTGTTGGGTCTGTCGTCTGTGGTGGTGCTGACAGCCTTGCTGGTGGGGGTACTGGGTTTTCTGCAGTTTCAAAGCACCTTAAGCCAGGAAGCCTGGCAAGATCTCATTTCTGCAACCAATATTGTAGAGCAGGCTTTACTAATTACACCCGAACAGGTTTTGCTCAACCCGGATCGCCTTCCCCGGCTGGCCGAGCTGGGCAACAGCCGCTTCCGGGTGATAAGAACAGAGCAGGTGTTTTTAGAAATCGGCGGGCGCTACCCAACCCAAAGCACTGGCTGGATCAAAACTGAGCGGCCGCTGGAATATGGGTTTGTCCTGCAAGCCGCGCTCGAGACACACAGCCAAAGCGAAGCCCTGCGGACTTTCTGGCAAACCGAACTGCTGGCACTGCCCATCTCGCTGCTGCTAGCGCTGGTCGTGGCCTACCTGCTTTTTGGCTACCTGATGCACCCGGTGCGACATCTAACCGAAGCCACCCATGCCATCGCCCAGCAACGCTTCCCCAAACCAATTCCCGTGCCACCCGGCCAAGATGAGCTTTCTGATCTGGCCGAGAGTTTCAATCGAATGACCCAGGCGGTGGAAGGGTTTTTAGAACGGGAGCGCAATTTTTCACGCTACGCCTCACACGAGTTGCGCACCCCTTTAGCAACCTTGCGGGCACAAATTGAGGCCCTGGAGCAAGGACTGCTCACCCCCCAGGAATCCTTACCAGCCATCAAAAGAAGCCTCGAGCGCCTGGAGCATCTGCTGGCGGCCCTGCTGGCCTTAACCCGCATCCCTCACAAAAATCCCGAGCCGGTTGAAGTAGGGGCTGTGCTACACGCGGTGGTGCAAAATCTACTTTTAAAAGAGCAGCAACGTATTACCTTAAAGGGTAACTTGGGAGCTCAGGTGCTGGGTTATGAAGAATTGCTGCAGCAAGCTTTGAGCAACCTGGTAAACAATGCCCTCAAGTTCAGCCAGGGGCAGGTGGAGGTCGAGGTGAGGCAGGGGGCGGTGATCCAAATCCACATTCGCGACCGGGGGCCGGGGGTGCCCGAAAAAGACATACCCCGCCTGGGCACCCCTTTCCTACGTGTACAGCCCAAAGTAGATGGGATGGGGCTGGGACTGGCTCTGGTTCGGCACATCGCCTCTGTGATGGGAGGGGAGCTCGAGTTTAGCAACCGCCCTGGGGGTGGCCTCGAGGCTATCTTGAGCCTGCCCAGCCTCGAGGTGAGCCATGCTTAGTATCCGCAGCGCGCTCTTACTATGGATTGCCCTTGCCTTGGCCATGCCCTCCGGCTTGGCTGCCCAGGTCAAAGCCAGCAGTCAGCCCGACCTTGTGCCCGATACTCAAGTTATTGTTCAGCGTGGCGGCGGCAACGGGAATGGCGCTGGAAACAATGGCAACGGCAACAGCGGTAATGGCAATAGCGGTGGCAACAACGGCAACAGTGGTGGAAACAACAGCAATAGCGGCGGGAATAACAACACCGGGGGCAGCAACGCTGCCGGAAACGGCAACAGCAACGCGGCTGGGAACAACCCGAACCCCAGCTCCAACCCCTCGAGCACCCGCCAACCCCGCAGCTACATGGGCCAGGTAACGGTCAGTGCTGGCGGCCTGGTTATTTCAGGGAGCGTGCGCATCCAAAGCAATTCGCCCTGGTTAAGCCTGGCAGTGCCGGGTATGTGGCTCGAGGCCACCGGCGTCTGGGAAGACGATGTGTTTGTGGCTACCGATGTCAAGCTGCATAGCCCCGTACCCTGGGCTTTTTACCAGGGGCCAGGCAGCCTGATAGGGGCCAGCCAGTACCAGTTTGTGAGCGCATGGCTTACCAATAGCCGCAACGACCCTTTCCTGGCGCTTCGGGCTGCCAGTGAGCAGTCTCAGGTTCGGGTGGTGGCCTATTTCGATGGAAACAAGTTTCGGGCGCTTCCGAGCAGTTTTCCAGTACCCCCTGGACTCAAGCCTGGTTGGTACGAGTTGATGGGTACCGTTGGCTCCCAAGGGGTGGTCTGGTCTTCGAGCAAAGCCTTCCCATAGAGCATCAAAAAGGCCGCAACCTGGTGTTCCCTGAATTACCGGGCCGCTCGAGGCTTCACCAAAGGCCTATACTTGGCCAAGAGGTTGGATGGAAGGTTTGCAGATACACGCAGCACTGCGCACCCTGGCCCCCCAGCTACCCCGGCGCAGCCTGGGCTGGGCGTTCCCCGACGAGGGCACCGCCGCCCTGCTCCTGGAAGGGCTGGGCAATCTACTGTTGCGCTACCGCCCACCCCATCCCCTCCTGGCACTGGAGGCGGATCGTGTGGCGGGCGAGGCCAAAACCCCTTTTCAGCGCCTCCTCGAGGCCCGCTGCAAGGGGCGCTTGCTAAAAATTGAACAGCTCAAGCTCGACCGGGTGGTTTTTTTGGAGTTTGAAGGGGAAAAGGGCTTTGTGGATACCGCCCCCACCCGGCTGGTCTTTGAGCTCACGGGCCGCAACGCCAACCTGATGGTTTTGGACCTCGAGGGCCGGATTATCGGCATAGATCGCCCGGTTACGCCCGCCATCAACCGCTACCGCGAACTGCGGAGCGGGCTTTTCTACACCCCACCCCCGCCCTACCAGAAGCTCGACCCCCGCACCCTGCAGGAAGACGGGCTGAAGCCCTTTGTGGGCCAGCCCCTCGAGCAGCTCATCAAAAACCTGGACGGGGTGGGTAAAGCCCTGGGGGCCGAGCTCTGCCGGCGCGCACACCTACGCCCGCAAACCCCGCTCGAGCCCGCACACCTGCCACTTATCCACAAAGTTATCCACAGCCTGGTCGAGCAGCCCAGCCTGCAAACCGCCTCCCCCGATCTCCAGACCGCCTGGGCGCAGGAAGAAGCCGAGGCTCTGCGCAAACCCCTACGCGAGGCCCTCCAGCGGCAGCTCCGAACCTTGCAGGCCCGCCTGGGGGATGCCCACAACGCCCTGGAGCGCCTGGAAGAGGCCCAGCGCCTGCGGAACTGGGGCGACTTGCTGATGGCCTACGGCCACCAGCTTCCGCCGGGGCCCACGGCCAAACTGGAGGATTTTTCCGGCCAGATGGTGGAAATTCCCTTAGAAGCCGGGCTCTCCCCCATTCAGAACGCCAGCCGCTTCTATGCCCGGGCCAAGCGCCTCGAGGCCAACGCCGAGCGGGCTCTGGAGCAGATACCGGCCATGGAGGCCCAGATCGCCGGGCTCGAGCAGGAACTCGCCCAGCTCGAGCATCTCTCCCGTCAGGCGTTGCAGGCCCTGAAGCGCAAAACCCGCGAGAAAGGCCCCCAGCTAGGCCTGCGCCTCACCAGCCCCAGCGGCTTTGAGGTCTGGGTGGGGCGCAACAGCAAAGAAAACGACCTCCTGACCCGCATGGCCCACTCCGAAGACCTCTGGTTCCACGCCCAGGGCCTCCCCGGTTCGCACGTGATCCTGCGCACCCAGGGCCGCCCCGCACCCCTGCCCGACCTGCTCTACGCCGCACAGCTCGCCGCCCACCACTCCAAAGCCAGGGGCGAAAAAAACGTCCCGGTGGACTATACCGCCAAAAAACACGTCTGGCGCCCCCGCAAAGCGGCCCCTGGCCAGGTGTTGTATACCCAGGTTAAGACCCTGTTTGTGGATGCCAGGCTGCCCACGAGCTGAAGAAGCACCCCTATAGGCTAGCGGCCGCCTGCTGCTTCAGAAAGCGGTGAGGCCACCACTTCATCCTCGGCGCGCACCCGCAACCAACGCGCGGCCAGGGGTAGGGTGGTTCCCTGTACCAGCACCGAAAACAGCACCACGAAAAAGGTCACATTGAAGATCTTTTGCGCTGATTCGACCCCGGCCAGCAAGGGAAAGGTAGCCAGCACAATAGGAATGGCCCCCCGCAAGCCCACCCAGGCCACAAAGGCTTTCTCGTTGAGGGCAAAACGACGATGGGGCAGGCTCAGGAAAATTGCCAAGGGCCGGGCCACCAGCATCAGAAAGAGCGCCAGCAGAATGGCTCCTACAGCCACCCCAGGAAGCTGCGAAGGGAAGACCAGCAGCCCCAGGGTGAGGAACATTCCAATCTCCATGAGCCAGGTGTTGCCCTCATGAAAGGCCAGCAGGGCCGTTTTACGAGGAAAATCGCTGTTGCCCACCACCACCCCCGCCACATAAACAGCCACAAAACCGCTGCCACCCAGCACGGCGGTAAGAGAAAACACCAAAAGCATCAGGGTAACCGACAAAACCGCATACAGCCCATCGAAGCTCAGGCGGATGTTTCGCAAAATCCAGGCCACCGCCCACCCCAGGCCATAACCCAGTAGCAGGCCCAACAGCATCTGCTGGACGAACATCGGCAGAATCTGCCAGGCGCTCATCTCAGGGCGGGTAATCAGCGCGGTCAGGCCAACCGTCAGGAAAACCGCCATGGGGTCGTTGGTGCCGGATTCGAACTCCAGCAAAGGCCGCAAAGGCTTGCGCAGGCGCACCGCCCGCTCGCGCAGTACCCCAAACACCGCACTGGCATCGGTACTGGAAACTATGGCACCCAGCAAGAAGGCCTCGAGCCAGCCCAGGTCTAACACCCAGTGGGCAAACACGCCCGTTAGGAGCATGGTGAAGAACACACCCAAAGTAGCCAGCGACAGACCAGCCCCTAGCACGGGGCGCACGCTGTTCCAACGGGTGAAAAGGCCGCCCGAATAGAGGATGAAGATCAGGGCCAGCGTACCTACTAGCTGGGCAATGTAGTAGTTGTCAAACCAAATGCCCCCCGGCCCATCGCTCCCGGCCAGCATGCCGATCAGCAAAAACAAGAGCAGCCCTGGTATCCCCAGCCGCCCGCCCAGCTTGGTAGCCAGCACACTAAGCAGCAGCAAAGTGCCGACGATTAGCAGAAGTATCTCGGGTTTGGGCAAGTACACCTCCACTGCTCCCAGCGGCGGTGCCAGGAGTAGCAACGCTCCGGTGCTCAAAGCACCCTGGATTCAGTATGCAGCCAGGTAAGGCTCCAGCGCAGGGCCTCAGTGCCCAATTCGGGTGTGCAGGTCGCCGATGCCCTCGATGGCGACCTCCACGTGGTCGCCGGGCTTGAGCTCGCCCACCCCCTCGGGGGTGCCGGTCAGCACCACATCGCCGGGCTCGAGGGTCATGAAGCTGCTGATGTAGGAGAGAATTTTAGCCACCGAGAAGATCATCAGGCTGGTGTGGGCCTCCTGGCGCAGCTCGCCGTTGACGTAGGTGCGCAGGGTGGTGTTCTGGGGATCGAGCGAGGTCACCAGCCAGGGCCCCAGGGGGCAGAACTTGTCGGCGGACTTGGCCCGCACCCACTGCAGGTCGGTTTTTTGCTTGTCGCGGGCGGTGACGTCCAGGGCGCAGGTGTAGCCCAGCACGTGCTCGAGCGCCTCGCTCTCGGGTACGTTTTTCATGCGGCTTTCAATCACCACCGCCAGCTCCCCTTCGTAGTGCAGCAGGTTGGTGAAGCTGGGGTAGGGCACCACATCGCCCGAACGCTCGGGACGGGCCGGGTTGGCCGGGTGGGCCAGGGTGTTGGGGCCCTTCAGGAACAGACCCGGCTCCTTGGGCAGATCCCCCCCGAAGTCGTGGCCCATCTCGCGGATGTGGTCGAGGTAATTGCGCCCCACGCAGACAATCTTGGTGGGGGTGGCCGGGGCCAGCAGGGTCACGCCCCCCAGGTCAAAATGACGGCCCGTGGGGTTGCCCGCCGGGCCGTCGGTTTCGTGAATGGTCTCGCCTTCCAGTACCCCCCATTGACCTGCGTCGAACCGTACGAGCTTCATAGTGGCTCAAGTATACCGTTGCCCTAAGAGGCTTGCTGGCCCGCGACCGGGATTACACCATGCCCTGGCCGCAGGTGTTAGAGTCTAAACAGGTGATCTTGTGGCCGTCGGTGCCAACCCCACCTCGAGCAATCTACGAAAGGAGCTGGCATGAACGCACTCTTACTCTGGATTCTGGGCATTCTGGGCGTGCTTATTATGCTCTGGGGCCTCACCCGCCTACCGCGCGGTGGGCTGGCCTGGCTGGGCTTTGGTTTGGTGCTGGGCCTGGCTGGGCTGGGCGGGGCCTGGCTGCACCAGCAGTACGGCACAACCGTCTTCTGGGGGCTGGGCATCCTGGGGGTGCTGCTGCTGGTCTGGGCCCTGTTGAACCTCCGGAGCCGCCTGGCAGGTTGGAGCGCCGGTCTGGCCGTGCTGCTGGTGCTTACCGGCTTTGGCAGCATCGTACTGCTGAACAGCAGCAGCCCCAACCTGCTCACCTCGGGTACCATTCCCAACCCGCTCAACAACTTCCAAACCGACCCCGGCAGCGCGCCAGATGGCCCCACAACCAACCCCACGCCGCCGGCTGAGACCACCCCTGAACCAACCCCCACCCCGCCCGAGACCGATCCATCCCAGCCCGCAACCGAGCCTTCGCCGTCCCCTGCCGAGCCCGCCCCCACCGCGCCGGTTGCTTCAGGCAGTGTGCGCGAGGTTGATCCGGCCTGCCCCTGTCTCCTCAGCGTGCGGGTGAAAGCCCCCAACCCCACGGTGCGCATTCTGCAGGACGGCACCGAGGTTGCCAGCAGCAAGCTCGAGTACTC